>JAFDFZ010000204.1 GCA_019309565.1 Deltaproteobacteria bacterium | reverse complement strand
AAATGTATGCTTCATAATCTTTTTGCAACCATTCACGACCCTTTCTGCCATAGCGCATTCCTGAAACCCCATATATTGTGCCCCATTTTTTCTTGACATACAAGGCTGATTCCAATATATTTCTCTTTCGAAAAAGCAATGTCTTATCTCTAAAAAATTATAAGCTTTTTGGCATTCTGCAAGGGGAAATACCATGAAAAATATACATCTGAGTATTTATCTTTATGTTATCCTGCTATTATTATCATCTTGCATGTCAGCGGTGGAACACCGACAAGCAGTTCGTGCTGATGAAAAAGACCGAATAACTGCTGGTAAGGTACAGCGTGAAATTCGAATCGGTATGACGAGCGCTGATGTGGTAGAAGTTCTTGGCTCACCGAATATTGTAAGTACTGATGAGAAACGCCGTGAGGTTTGGGTTTATGACAAAATTGCCACTGAGCATGTTTATTCTACTACTTCAGGTGGCGTTTCTGCATTAATTCTTGCTGGTTTTGCTGGAGTAGGAGCAGCTGGTGGTGGTGGTCTATTGCCCGGTTTGTCAAGGAGTGCTGGAGCATTTTCAACTACTCAGCGTACCTTAACCATAATTATTAAATTTGATGAGGAAAATAGAGTACGTGATTTTGCTTATAGACAATCTGCTTTTTGATGAAGGACATGGAGATGAAAAGACATCCTTATATCCTTATTGGGATTCTTTTTTTTATTTGGAGCCAAATTTTGTCTTGTGTGCCTAAAATTCCTAAAGAAGCCCTCCAATTGTCTAAAGAAAATTTGCAAAACCGTCAAATTCAAACTCGCCATTTCGATATAGATGAAAAGACATTATTGACTGCCTCTGTTACAGTTTTGCAAGATTTAGGATTTGCTATTGATGAAATTGAAACTGACCTTGGTGTAATAGCATGCTCCAAAACTCGCGATGCTACTAGCCCAGGCCAGGTTGTTGGAGCTATTGTGCTCGCCCTTTTTACCGGCGTAGTAACACCAATTGACAAAGATCAATTAATTCGAGCCTCACTCGTTACCCATCCAATTATTATTGACAAGAACGATAAATCAAAATGTCGAACTGCTGCAAGAATTACTTTCCAAAGGATTGTGAAAAATACTGAGGGTCAAGTAACGAGACGTGAGTGTATTATCGAACCTGAGATTTATCGGGAGTTTTTTGACAAGCTTTCACAATCGTTATTTTTGGAGGCTCATAAAATATGAGAACAAAATTTATAATTTCTTTTCTATTGCCACTTTGTTTTGCTGCATTGTCTTCTTGTGTTCCTTCAACAAAACAGGTATTGGCCACTAAAGAGTCGCAAGTAAAACTTAGATCGATCCAGACACGGGCGTTTGACACTACAGATAGAGAGATGATGCTGCGTACTATAATTGCTACATTACAAGATCTAGGTTTTATTATTGACAAAGCAGATGATGTATTAGGTACAGTTAGCGGTACCAAATTAGACAGGTACGCCCTTCGAATGACAGTGACAGTTCGATCACGCGGGGAAACTCAGCTTCTTGTTCGGGCAAATGCTCAATATGAAATCTATGCAGTAGAAGATCCAGAACCATATCAACAATTTTTCGAATCTCTTTCAAAGGCTCTTTTTTTAACAGCACATCAGGTGGATTAAAGAGTCAATCCCATTTTTCGTTGAAATTTTTGAAGTGACTCTGCTCCCATTATGCAGCCTCCTTTAGTTGGTCTAGATGTTATCTTATAGCTGCTTTGAGTAAGGCTAACCATCGGTATCCCTTAACCTTTCTCTCACTCTGCTTTATGAGACGACCGATAAACTAGTGCTATATCATGACCTGGGTAAGCTGCCATTGCCAAAATTGACCCAAAAATTCTTGTAAGGAGCCTGATTTTTTTCTTGACATACTTTAAAAAAGAGTGATATTAATTTTACTAAAAAAGAAAGGATTAAGAAAAAATAATGGGTGACTATTGGAAAAAATTAGGATCTATGGCTGTCGTAGTAATATTTATATCTTCCGCGATAGTTAATAAATCCGAAAAGCCTCATATTGCTCATGAAATTTATAAAGCTGAACTTATTTACACCCGAAATGCCGCTTACAATAGTTCAGGAACTTCGGCTGCTTACAAAGTCTTGCCATTAGCTTCATCCTAAACATTACTATCCCATCTCTGACAGCTTCTCACCGGCGTTAAATCGTGTCTCTGCGGATTACATGATGGGATCGGCAAACCGAACACTTCAAATCTTCTCTTTCCTTAGGAATTATAAAAATTACTTCGCCCCCCTCATAACAGATGCGAACATAAGCATAACCATGAATACCGAAATCATGATACAAAAAACTGGTGGACATGATGGACACATTTCTGCATTGATGTTTACCAACAAATCATTATTTTACTCATACTGATTTTTCGACCCTCTCCTGACATCAAACTTCTTTGCCCTCTGCCTTTCTTCAATATCAGCCTCAACATCAACTTCAGGCTCGTTTTCCTTGATCTCTTTAACAATTATCTCATTGTCCTTATCTGAGATGTCAGGCAGGGTGGCTTTTACGATCTTTGCTTGGGCTTTTTCACGGAATGTTTTAGAGACAACGTTTCGCATCGCTTTGAGCGTGTTTTCAAGGTCAACCGAAAGGTCGTCTATTGAGAAATTCTTTGATCGGGTCACCTGAACACCATCGACAGGCTCGTTCTGCCACCGGCCCCAGAGCCTTATGATGTTCATCTCAGCTTCGTTTAAGTTCTGGCTTTTATGGATCATGACGCTGTTTAGCTGCTGGTACTCGTATCTAAGGGCAAGCCCGGAGGCAACTCCCTTTTTGGATTTTCTCTGCGCGTGCACCCCGGAAAGGTGAGCCAAACGATAGATTTCATCTGTTTTTCTATCAGTCCATTTTAAGATTGCCTCTATTGGCTCTAAGATTGCCGTTGGCATCCAGTCGGGTTTTCCGGCCTCCCCAAGCTCAGGGTCAAACTCCTGCACGGCGGTCAACCCGATTACTTCTTCTGTGGAGTCGTTGTCCTCTTCTCCGGTATCAAGCTCCTTTGGTTTTCTAAACATGGGAAACCCGGCGTACTTTATGATCTCCTCTCCGCTTGACATGTTGCGCACAATGCTGGCCACGATGTAAGCGATCTCTTTTATGTTATGTCCCAAGTGTTTGGGATCTATGAAAATAATTTCATTCATCTAACGGGCCGGCTGTGAACATCCTCAGAGATTACGCAGATTCCCAGATCCCATCCTGTGAGGATGATCTCTGTTGCGATCCCGATTATTCCACAGAAATGTATGCTTCATAATAAAAAACCCTGGGGATTCAATGGATGAGTCCGTCCAAAATTGGCCCAAAATGGGGCAATTCCCATCGATTTAACAGGTGATCACAGCTACTCCCCTCTTTTTGCAACCATTCACGACCCTTTCTGCCATAGCGCATTCCTGAAACCCCATATATTGTGCCCCATTTTTTCTTGACATACAAGGCTGATTCTACTATATTTCTCTTAGACCATAAGCCCTTATGGGCGCCCACACCAGCTTTAAAAATGCTGTTGTTCGGTAAATAATGAAGATACGTTTTCCAGCTCATAGAAGAACTGCCAGCATAACCGGTTGACAGTTAATACCGGTTTTGTTAAAAATTTTGAACTCAGTTCGCTTCGCTCACAATTGGAGTGATGGAAAGATGGGCACGAAGTGAAGCTTTAGCGCTATGATGGGTTTGAAGGAATTCTTTCTATTTAAAATGATTCTTTTCAGCTTTTGTTACCCAATATTTTTACCCCATGAAATCTTTTTTCACAATATTTCACTGGGGCCATAATTCTACTATTCTAGATGTATGGAATTTCGATACAGTCCTTGATAATCATATAGTTTCAACATCTTGTAGAAATTCCGAGACGTTTAATTAATTGGTGAAATCATAATGCTACTATAGATATTCTGGACACTGCTTCGTCAACCTTCAAGATCCTCTGAACGAGGAAAGACTTAAGAAAAATCATGCTGAAAACAGATAGAGCAAGCCGACAAACTTTAGTCGAAAACTATCCCTTGCTTCGGCGAAGAAGGGCAAGAGGGTTGAGCTATGTCCTACCCTGTTTCATTTTTCTTTCTGTAATCACAATTTTCCCCATCACCTATTCTCTATATTTAGGATTCAGCCGGTATCAATTGCAGTTGGGAGCCGAGCCCAAATGGATCTCTTTCGGTAATTATGTAGAAGGGCTCACTGACCCTAAGTTCATTAATTCAGTGGTGGTTTTATTGAAGGTGATGGTCATGGGCCTGACAGCGGAATTTATTTTCGGTTTCACACTGGCTCTTCTTCTAAGCGCCGAATTCAAGGGTAGAACGGCGGTTATTACCATTTTAACCGCACCCGCTGTTATTGCACCCTCTGTTGCTGCGCTGATGTTTAGAATTCTCTATCACCCTCAATACGGAAACATCAATTCCTTTTTAAGCTGGCTTCTGGGAAGCAAAATCATGATTCGCTGGCTCGATACCGAGCTGGCTTTATACTCTGTCACTGCGGTTGATATATACCGAGCCACAGCCTTTGTCATGCTGGTCATGCTGGCTGGTCTAAGTTCCATATCCCCCACCCTTTATGAGTCTGCCAAATGTGAAGGGGCAACCCCCATTCAAAGCTTTCGAATGATTACGCTTCCATTGATGAAATGGCATATCCTGGTGGTTGTGCTTATCAGATTGATTGATCTGGCTAAATTTTTTGGGATTCCTTATATTCTTACGGGTGGCGGTCCTGCTGATACCACCAAGACGGTAAATATCTTTATTTTCGAAATCGGACTCCAGGCATTTAGGGTCGGCTATGGGGCGGCACTATCGATTATGCTTCTTTTGGGCGTATTGTTCTTAACGATGGCATTTATTAAAGTCATGGGCAAAAGAGGTTAGAATGAAATTGTATTTTTCAAATACCAGGGTAAGAAGGCGATCCATTTTGCTGATAAGATGGTTTCTTTTAGGTGTTGCGATGTTTCTGGTTCTTTTTCCTATCCTGGCCCTTCTCTCAACATCTGTGAAAATCCCGAAAGACTATTATTCCGGTAAATTTTTATTTAAAGAAGCCCGATTTGACCGGTATCAAACAATTTTCACGGAGCTGGACGCGTTAAGGTTCTTGAAAAACAGCTTTATTGTATCCATTGGAAACCTTGTTCTAACCCTGGTTTTAAGTATTCCGGCCGCCTACGGATTGGTTCGATATCGCCGCGAGGTCTCCGGGGGGAAATTATCCCTATGGATTTTGATTCAGCGCATGTTGCCGCCTGTTTGTTTGATTATTCCTCTTTTCGTTATGTACATGAAACTCGGTTTTCTTGACAGTTATTTGAGCCTGATAATCGCTTATGCCATTTTTAATATTCCCTTCGCGGTTTGGCTATTGATGGGCTTTTTTGAAGATTTCCCCATGAGTCTTGTCGAACAGGCCATGGTGGAGGGTTGCAGTGAATTAAGAGCAATATTCCTTGTTGTGCTGCCCTTGCTTAAACCGGCTATGGTTGTGACTTCTCTTTTCGTGTTTTTGCATAACTGGCAAGACCTCATTATGGCCATCAGTTTTACTCGTTTTCGAACACAGACTTTGATGATTGCTTTTACCACGTTGCTTACGGATGCAAATGTCACTTTATATGGGGAGGCTGCTGCTTTCGCCGTACTTGGATTTCTACCGGTTCTCATCATTGCCTTTGTTTTTTTGCGCAAATATCTAGTCAGTGGATTGGTGTTAGGTGGTGTAAAAGGGTAATAACTTTTGGGGCTTGTATACCAATACAAAACTCATCAGGGTTTTGAGGCAAATTTAATATCTTTTGGCTCATCAGTTTTTTCGCCTCAATTATTTAGTCCTAAACTGATCGGTTCCAGGTTCAGGGTTCGGGGATAGAGGGTTTCAACCCATTTTGTTGGGATAATGCTGGATGCTGGTTTCTGGATACTGGATTTTAAAAGGTAACTATCCTTAATATGCCGGTAGCCTTTTAATACGTTACATTTGGGGTTTTTAACCCGGAACGCGGAACGATGAATCCCTCAACCTAGATTAGTATAACATTTTTACGGGTAATAATTCTTGTACGGGTATTAATTTTAGTAACTTTTCTTAAAGAAAGGAGGTAAAAATGAAACATGCATCAAAAGCCCCGGGTATGACTGGAATTATAATCATCCTGGCAACAGCATTCTTGATCTTCCACACACCGATAGCTGATGCCAAAAAGCCGTTTGAGGGAATGAAATTCGTTGTGAGTCTCTCCGGATCGAGCAGTAAAATTGCGCTTGATTATATAAAGCCTGTCGTAAAAAAAGAACTCGGGATCAAGCTCCAATACGACATGACGCCACCGGCACAGGTGTACAGGAAACATATGATGGAGTTTTCCACCAAAGCCAGTTCAGCGCAGCTTATCCGTAGCACGATGATGTTTCTGGCCGATTATGCCATGCACGTGGAACCTCTTGCTCCGCTTGTCAAGAAATACAATATCAACCTTCATGTGGATGACATTGTCCCACAGTTCCGGAATCTTTCCACTAAATGGGCCGGAATATGGTACTATATGCCTATGGATGGCGATCAGAGACAGATGTATTACAATAGGATTGCCTTTGAAAGAGAAGAGAATCAAATCGCTTTTAAAAAGAAGTACGGATATGATCTTCGCCCCCCTCAGACCTTTGAAGAATATGCAGATATGGCCGAGTTTTTTAACGAGCGGGATTGGGATGGTGATGGAGAAATCGAATATGGTACAGCGGAACATTTGAAACGTGGGCGGTTTGCTTTCTGGGCCTTTAAGGCGCGGTTTGCCGCTTATGGGGGGGTTTATTTTGATCAGAAAATGAACCCGCTTATCAATACACCAAATGGGTTGTATGCGCTGAAAAATCTCATTCGTACCCAGCCTTACATGGCTCCGGGGGCTTATAATTTCGGATCTCCGGAAGTAAAAGATGCCATTGCCAGAGGAAATGTAGCACTGGGGCTTAGCTGGTCTTCCGGTGGTCGGGTGGTTATGGATCCAAAGGCATCGGATATGGTTGGGAAAGTGTGGGTTGAAATGACCCCTGGCGGAAAACTGAAAGATGGTACCATCAATCGTCGACCGGGTGTAGGTGGTTGGTTTTTTGCCATTCCAAAATATATTACCGACAAACAAAAGGAGGCCGCCATAAAAGTCATGGAAATCTACTATCGACCGGAACTAAGAGACAGAAGGTTTCTAGAAGATGCCTGTGCAGAGGATCCATGGGCCATCAGTTTCCTGCAATCAAAGCGGTTTCAGAATATGTGGCCGGATTATCCGGAATACTCCAAACAATATGCAAAAATCTGCCATGAGACTCTCAAATACGGCATGCCGGATATGCAAATCAGAGGAACCCACGAGTACATGATCGCTGCCGAAGATGAAATTCTAGCCGCACTGACAGGAAAGAAGAGCCCTGAAAAAGCTCTTTCCGATATGGAGGCAGCATGGAATAAAATCACCGATCGGCTGGGACGGGGCGATCAAATCAAACAGTGGCGAAACCAGCTGTCCAGGCTAAGCGAGTCTGGAATTCGTTACATTCCCTTTGATCAGTTTGTCGTTAGATAATGGTAAATGGCTCCCGGTGCGATGTATACGCCGGGAGCATTTTTTCGACAATCGTTGAGGGTAGCAGGAGGAGAAGATGCGAGTTGTTCTTATCATATCGGATACATTTAGATACGACCACATTGGTGTAAACCACATGGAAGCGGTGAGCACACCGGAAATCGATACGCTGATATCTGATTCGGTGTTTTTTGAACGATGTATTACCGGAAGCTTTCCTACTGTGCCCCATCGATTCGATCTTTTAACCGGAACATTTGGATTTCCCTTCCACGGCTGGGAGCAACTTAAAGATACCGACATATCAATGGCAGAAATCCTGCTGGACTACGGGTATATCACACAGCTGATCACAGATACCGCCAATTTACTCAGAAGAGGCTACAACTATGACCGTGGTTATATCGGCTATCATCTTGAAAAGGGTCAGGAGCGGGATATTTCCTTTACCAAAATGAACGAACCGATTCGATATGTCATCCCTGAGGAGAAAACACG
>JAFDFZ010000203.1 GCA_019309565.1 Deltaproteobacteria bacterium | reverse complement strand
ATCGAGCTGGTGGGATACCATTACACTCCGATCACCACAAGACAGTATCGATCCATAGGCCTATTGATCGAGATATTGCAGGGTGTATACCACCTCGATGATCGATCCGTTCTCACCCACAGTCAGGTGGCTTATGGCGAGCCCAATCGCTGGATGCCGAAAAAACACCGGGGCCGGAAAAAATGTGCGAAAAATTTTGATCGAACAAAAGCGGGCCTTGGACCCACGTGGCCGTTTGATCCGGATGTCAAGGCCGGTCGGCTGGCAGCGGATCGCCATCTCGCCGCCGTATTCTATACCCCTCGGCGCCATGTTACCACACATATCGACTCAAACGTTATCACGGCTGGCAACACCGCATGGTCGATTGCAGGTGAAGATTACGATTCTCCTACCACCCTGTACCGGTTTCCCGACGGCAGGATGTTTTCGGGAGACAAGATCCAGCGCCTGATCGGATGGAACCGCATTCCCAAAAACACGGTGGTGCTTCTCAACCAGGAGGAGCGACCGGATGCTCCGAACAACAAGGGCCCCATAAAGACTATCGCCAATGGTCTTACGGCATGGTCTTTTGCAGGCCAGGCATACAAAGACAAGCGCACGTTTTACTTTTTCCCCCGTGGTGGTTTTAAAAACGGACAACAGATCTCAGACTGGGACGATCTACCGTCAAATACCAAAATGATCATCGGTTATGCCAGACCCCGAAAAGTGACCCGAAGGATGCCACCGCTGCGAATCGCAGGCGAACGATACAACCATAAGAATACGATTTACTATTTTCCCGGAAATACGTTACGAAGGGGAGACAGCATCAAGGATTTCAAAAAGCTTCCCGCCGGAGTTCTAGTTTTTCTTCCTATTCGGCCAAGCGTTTCATATCTTCGCCGCCAATGATCGTATCCCAATCGTAGATGCCAACGGATTGCTGCCCCGGGTTCAGGACAAGAAAGTCCTGCTCCGTCCAGCTCCCGTTGATCAGGTTTTTAAGCAGTTTTAGCGATCCCTTCAGAGGAACGAACTCCATGCGGGCCTCTTCGGCTCTTTTCCGGCACATTTCCGCATATGCCGTATTGGCCGTTTCGGGAATTTCGATATAGACGAGCTTGCTGTGGTTGGTCTTGCTTCCGTACATCGATTCGTAAATATACCTTGCATTTGCTTCGCCGTACTTTTCCACAAATTCCACATACTTCGGGTCTGATTCCATATCCTCCATAACCAGGCTGTCGTGAAACGGCGAATCGCTGCGTTCCATGTATCCCGGCGAACTGAACGGCTGGCTGGGATTATCCTTAAAGTATTGCTTGAAGGTTTCCTTTGACCCGAGAAACAGCGTACAGCAGTCGTGGGCGCGGGGAACCACGATTCGGGTGTCCCGGGCGACTAGCCCGACGGTTGCGTTTCCGCAAAGACCGTACCCCAGCAGGATGGCGTCATACTTCTTACCCTGGGATCGGTCTATTTCGTCTTGGATTAGGCTTCGAAGGGTGTCGCTGCGATTGTGAGAGTCTTTTTCCGTAAACTCGACATCAAAGATGTGCGGGCTCTTGGCGATCAGCAGGCACACTTCTCTGATCAAGACATCGCAGGCAATCAGTTTCAATCGCATTCTGTTCAAGGCGTACTCCTTTTGGGAAATAGTTAACTTTCAAAAAAAAAGGCATGGCAAAAAGCCCATCACATGTCAAGGTATTCCTTGCTGTTTTAACAGTTGAAAATTTCGTTAAAAATAATTGATTTCCTTTGACATCATTAACGGCGGTGGTTATTCTTGGTCATTACCGCAAGGGTGCAAGGGTTCAAGGATTCAAGGGCTCAAGGGTGTGGGGATGCTGATCTGTTTCACTTGAATTATTGATCTTTTGACTCGTAATGCTACTGGCTTAAGCGGGTACGTCGTTTACTTTCTCTTGCTTTTAAGTTGTTGAATATGCATTGATTGGAGGGAGGAGATGGAAAACGCCACGCTTGATAAGAGGAACGATTATGACTGGGAGCAGATCGTGATGACCGCCAGATGGGCCGTTGTGATTGGCAGTGAAGACGGCAAGACACTTGAACTGATGAACCCGGCATTTGCTCGAATGCATGGTTATGAGGTGGAAGAGCTTAAGGGTAGACCCGTAGCAGACATCGTCGCACCGCAATGTCAGGGGGAACTGAAAGAGCACATCCGAATCGTTCACGACAGGGGCCACCATGTGTTTGAAACGCTTCATGTTCGAAAGGATGGAACGGTGTTCCCGGTGCTGGTGGATGAGATGACCCTCATCGATCCGGCCGGAAGGGTTCGATACTGGGTCGCCCAAGTTCTGGACATTTCCGAGCAAAAGCGGGTTGAAGCACGGAAAGATCATTTAAACCGGCTGTTGAAAACCGTTTGTGCCATCAATCAGATCATTTTAACCGAAACCGATTGCGGCCGGCTGGCACAACGCGCCTGTGATGCGCTTTGCGGGGTGAAGGGGTATGTCGCCTGCTGGATGGTTCTGTTAAACGCTTCGGGCAAACCGATGGACATCGCCCATACCGGTTTAGGGGAGGGCTTCACTCGGTTGAAGGCTGCACTCGATGCCGGCCATCTTCCATCGTGTACCCGCAAGGCCCTTGACAGCGCAGATGCGGTGATCACCCGGCAGCCCACCCAGGACTGCGACCGGTGCCCGCTGGTGGAAGTTTTTCGCCGCCATCATCCCTGCCGGGCAATGGCGATTCGACTGAAGCACGGCGATACGCTTTACGGTGTGATGAACGTTTTAATCGCCCTTGAGCATACATTGAACGCAGAGGAGGCTGACCTTTTAAAAGAACTATCCCACGATATTGCTTATGGGCTTTACGGCATTCAAAGAGAAAGCAAGCGCCTCAAGGCAGAAAAAGCGCTTAAGGCAAGCGAGCAGAAGTTCTTGGAGCTGTTTGATAACACACCGGTGGGATATCATGAGCTGGACATGCAGGGTCGAATCATCCGGGTCAACCGAACGGAACTGGAGATGCTGGGATACCGTGAAGATGAAATGCTGGGGCATTACATCTGGGAATTTATGGAAGCAGATATTAGGGAGGATTCCCGCAGGGCATTTACAGAAAAGATCACTGGTAAAAAACCACCCGGAAAGGCGTTTGAGCGCACATTCTTAAGAAAAGACGGAACCAGGATCCTGATGCTCAACGAAGATCGGTATCTCAAGGACAAAAACGGCCGGATCACCGGGTTGCTTTCCACCGTTCAGGATATCAGCCGGTACAAGCAGCTTGAGGAAGAAAAACAGCATCTTCAAACCCAGCTTCTTCATGCTCAGCGAATGGAATCCGTGGGAAGACTGGCCGGAGGGGGGGCCCATGATTTCAACAACCTGCTGACCACCATCATCGGCAACGCAGAGCTTGCCATAACGGAACTGGATGAGGGGGATCCCGTTAAAGAGCATATCGAGGAGATCTGGAAGGCCGGTCAGAGGGGGGCGGGGCTGGCACGGCAGCTTCTGGCTTTCAGTCGAAAACAGGAAATCCAGCCGGTGGTGTTAAACCTAAACGAGGTCATCCGGGAGCTGGAAAAGTTGCTCCGCCGGCTGATCGGAGAGGATATTGCCTTTCAAACTTCGCTGGAATCGGATCTCCGGGACGTTCTGGTGGATCCCACGCAGATCGAACAGGTGATCGTAAACCTTGCGGTCAACGCGCGGGACGCCATGCCGTCGGGAGGCAAGCTGATGATCGATACGGCAAACGTGGAATTGGATGATATCTATTTTAAAAGCCATGGACTTTCAGGCACCTCTGGAAGCTACGTGAGGATGGCGGTAAGCGATATGGGTATCGGAATGGACAAGGCAACCCGATCCCGGATATTCGAGCCGTTTTTTACCACAAAGCAAAGAGAACATGGAACGGGTCTTGGGCTTTCCACGGTTTACGGCATCGTCAAACAGAGCAACGGCATGATCTGGGTTTACAGTGAGCCCGGTAAGGGAACCACGTTCAAGGTTTATTTTCCTGCTGCCGTTTCGGATACCGAAGCGGTGGCAACGGAAGCGCTATTGCCAGAGCGGCTGATGGGCGCAGAGACGATCCTGGTGGTGGAAGATGAGCCCATCGTTCAGGACGTGGCGCAAAGAATTCTTGAAAGATACGGCTACCGGGTGCTGGCGGCTTCAAGCGGAGAAGAAGCCATCGAGCTTTTAAAGAGACACCCGGGTAAGATCCACATGATGCTGACCGATATGGTGCTTCCGGGCATCGGGGGCCGGGAACTGGCTGGGCGCATAAAGGCGTTTCATCCGGAACTGAAAATTATCTGGACCTCGGGGTATGCCGACCGGGATTTTTTCAGTGATGAACCGAAGGATATGGTGTATCATTTCATTGAAAAGCCCTTTCGGGCCGAAGACCTGGCCCGAAAGGCAAGGGAAGTGCTGAACCAAACCGACTGAACCCCGTCGATTTCAGAACCATGGAAACAGAAGAAAGGCATTCTCCCGCGATCCTGGTGGTGGACGACGAGGAAACCGTAAGAAACTTACTTGGCCGGATATTGAGGAAAAACGGGTATGAGTGTGATCTGGTTGCCGATGCCCGCGAAGCCCGGCATGTACTGGAGGGCCGCCATTTCGATTTGATGCTTTGCGACCTAAGAATGCCGGGGGAATCGGGTCTTGATCTCGCCCGGTATGTATCCGAAGCCTTTCCGGATACGGCCATCGTGATGGTGACCGTCATCGAGGATCGGCAAACGGCAAAGGCCGCCCTGGACATGGGTGTTTACGGATATGTCATCAAGCCGTTTGATGAAAACCAGATTATTATTGCCGTGGCCAATGCATTGCGTCGTCGGGAACTGGAAATCACCTGGCGGTCTCATAAGGCGAAGCTAGAAGAGGCGGTGGCAAAACGAACCGCTGATCTGGTAAAAGCCAATGAGCAACTTAAAAAAAGGGAGCGGGAATTACACGCCCGCACCGAAGAGCTGGTGGAGCT
>JAFDFZ010000202.1 GCA_019309565.1 Deltaproteobacteria bacterium | reverse complement strand
TTCCATTTGCTCATAATTTAGACAGCCCTTAAAGTTTCCTTCTTTCCTTGGCTCAAAGAACCGCCTTGGAAGCCTATCATCAGCAGCCGTGAACCCGTTTTGCACATTGTACCAGCGCATGGCCGTCAGAATGCGTTGCCCGATCCGGAACTGCTCGGCAACGGTGGTATTCCAGCCGACCACCCCCTCTATAAGCTGAGCTATTTGCCGGTAGTTGTAGGGGAACATTCCGCAAATCACAAGGGAATCCTGAACGATTCTTTTGAGAGTAAATAAATAATACAGGTAGACTTTTTTGGGCCCGATGCTGTCAAATGGCGCCGGATCGGCTCCCACCAGCTCTCCATCACCAAGCATGGTTTCGGCGGCGCTTCCAAGGGCACTGAAAAAGATATCCAGAAGGTTCATCACATGATCCGCGCCAATGGGACTGAGCATGTAGCCAAGGCCCAGGGCTTTGCTCAAACGCGGCTCATGCATGGGAATCTCCAGGCCCTTGACCTCCATGGCGTATTTTTCGGCCCCCTTGCCGATGCTTTTTGCGGCCCGGGCGGCACCCTGCGCCAGCAGATCCCCAAGCCCCTTTCTATGGGCGATCTGTTCCACCATCTCTACCACGGCATCCCCATTGCCGAAACTTAAATCAATACCTCCTGTGTCTTCTCTTGTGATCAAACCGTTTTCAAAACATTCCATCGCAAAGGCGATTGTGCATCCGGTTGAAATCGTATCAAGGGAGTAGGCGTTGCACAATTCGTTTGCCTTGGAAAGGGCATTGAGGTTATCCACCCCACAGTTGGGGCCCAGAGCACTGCATGTTTCATACTCAGGACCACCGTATGCCGGATCTACGGGATACGGCTCTTCCATCTTTACTACTTTCTTGCATTTGATTGGGCAGCCCCAGCAGCCTTCCATACCGATTCGGATGGTATCTTTGATGGTATTTGAAGTGACATTATTATGGGTGGGAAAAGCGCCATCTCTGAAATTACGGATGGGAAGATTGCCGATTTCTTCAAACCTTGGGTGTACGGGAGATGTACCATAAGTTGCCAGGCCGGTTACCAGGTTCCAGTTGTCTTTCAGCCACCTGGAAAGAGATTTGATGACTTCTGAATTCTGCACCTTTGGCGCCTTGTCACCTTTCACTGCAATGGCTTTTAGCTTTTTAGCCCCCATGACAGCCCCTAGTCCCCCGCGGCCCGCTGCATCCGCCAGCCCGCACATGATGCAAGCATAAAGGACTTTATTCTCCCCTCCAGGGCCGATGGAAGAGATGCGAAACTTATCGCTGCCCAGCTCTCGCCTTATCGCTTCCTGGGTTTCTTTGGTTTTCATCCCCCACAGATGATCCGCATCCTTCAGATAGACCTCCTGGTTGTCGATCACGATCGTCACCGGCTTTGCAGATGCTCCCTCCACGATCAACACATCGAAACCCGCACGCTTGAAAAAAACACCCCAGTATTCTCCCACTTCGGATTTGGCAATGGTTCCGGTCAGCGGGGATACGCCACCGACACAGTGCCTCGGGTTACCCGGAAGGGGTGTGCCGGTTATAGGTCCGGCTGCAAAAACAAGCTTGTTTTCCTCTCCCAGGGGGTCGATCCCCGCAGGAATCTCTTTGATGACATAATAGGCAACAAATCCAGCTCCTCCAAGAAACTTCCTACAAACGCTGTGCTCAATGTCTTCGGTTGTGATTCGCCGATCCGTCAAATTCACTCGAAGCAGTTTTCCGGTGTATCCGCCTAATTGTGGCTCTGTCATTTTCATCCTCCTCCTTTAAGACTATTTTTTCCACAGGCGAACCGGTGGAAACTGTTTTTCACACATTCCCGGCACATCGTATCGCAACTGAGCCCAGTGTTCCTTCTGAAGCCTGCAGGCATATATTTTCGCGATGGCATCGTCCATCTCTTTTGCCTTTTCCGGATACTGGTCTATAAGATTTTTGGACTCTTTCGGATCTTCGATCAGGTCGTAAAGCTCACATCGCCTGCCTTCGGGCCTTCTGATATAACTCCATCGCTCATCACGGATACACCGATCCTCGGAATCAAAAAACCCCATTGTGACATAATCATGGATCTTCTCGGTCTTACCTGTAATCAACGGAAGCATGCTTTTGCCCTGCATCAATTCGATTTCACGGCGATAACCAAGAATATCGAAAACAGTGGGTAAAATATCCACAACAGAAACGATGCAGTTTATTCTTTTACCCGCGTTCTTCGCCTCAGGGAACCGGATCATGAGGGGAATTCTAAGCAATTCGCTGTAAAGCTGATCGGTGGCTTTTAAGATTTTTCCATGATCACCATGAGGATGTCCGTGATCTGAGAGAAAAATGATTAGCGACTCATCCATCAACCCCCTGTTTTTAATGTCATCAAGGAGATAGCCGATCCATTTGTCAACAAATGAGACTTCACCTGCGTAAAGCGCACGGGTGTTTTTAAGTTCCTCTTCCGTCATCCAGTCCGAAGGCCCGAATTTGGGTTGTATGATCTTGGGGCCTTTGTAACCGGGATCTGTGTACTTTGAGGCAAAGGGCTCCGGAGGGTCCCATGGTTCATGTGGATCGAAACAGTCCACATACAAAAAGAACGGACGGCCAGTTTCGCGATCATTTTCAATCCACTGGACCGCTTCCCGCATGACTTTTGCCACAAAATAATCTTCTTCCTTCTCACGGTCCCGAATGTTTCTAAGATACTGGTCCAGATTGCGAATATAACGGGTTCCGAGCATCTCCGGCTTGATATAGTCGTTAAGGTTCTTGCCGTGAGGTCCTGATCGATATACGTCGCATTCCTGGCCCCGGATAAAACGCCATACATGAAATCCGCGGTGGAAATTCATGTTGGGTTTGAACATGTGATAGGTATCGGTTACCATGGCGCATAGATAATTGTATTCATCCAGAATTTCGGCCATGGAGACATCCTGTGGGGTTAGCTGTTGCCAGAAGCGGTTTGTCAAAGTGTAATTGCCGGTAAAAAGCGCGGTTCTCACCGGCAATGTCGGCAACCCCTCGCAGTAGGCGTTTTCAAAAAGAACCGACTCACTTGCCAGTTTATCTAAGTTTGGTGTTTCAATCCAGCTGTTCCCATAACATCCCAGATGATCCTGCCTGAAACTGTCGCTCATAATCATAATAATGTTCATGATAATTACCCGCTCCTTTCTCTTAAAGTTGCTCAAAATATTCTATATGCTTCCTTCTACTCATAATGAAATTGATGTTCAAGCATTTTCGGTTCAACCTTTGGTCACTTCAACAAAAACCGAATGAGTTCGGGCCCCCTGGCTGGGAAGGGTTGGGGTGGTCGAGGTAAGCGCATTTACAGCCCCTGCTCTTTCCACACCGTTTTGATCCCTTTCGGTCCAGGCCCCCTGCAGCAGACATGCCGTTCCTTCGATGATATCTTCGGTAAGATTCACTCTCACAGTCATCTCTCCTTCGGGGCTAAAAACTCTAACTGTTTCACCCTGTTTAATGCCTCTGGCTTGTCCGTCCCTAATATGCATATCGAGCGTTTGAGGCTCAAATCTACGTGCCCAGGACAGATTCCAGTTCTGGGAATTTACCCTGCACCTGGCATGAGGGGTTATAAGCCTTAAAGGATATGCAGCATCGGGCCTGTAGATCCGGCATTCGGGAAGGGGAGAAAAGCCCGTTTCCGAATATGCTTCCGATCTAATTTCTATCCTTCCTGAGGGTGTATTAAGCGGGTTAGTTTCCGGGTTTTCTATAAACGAGCTGAAAGCAACCCGCATCTGATCGGTTCCTCTATAAATTCCGGTATTTCGGAACTGCTCAATATCCTCAACAGAAGATTCTTGCAAAAATTTCTTAAGCCATTCTTCTCCTGTTCGGTTTTCTGAAAATTCCTTGCCGAAACCGAGCCGATCTGCCAGTTCACAAAAGATATCGTAATCATTTCTGGATTCATAAAGCGGTTCGATGGCTTTGGCTGAAAAGAAAAGAAAGTTGTCTGCCGGCAAAACCACATCTTCCCTTTCGAGATAGGTGGTCACCGGAAGCACGATATCACTGAACCGAGCAGTGGGTGTCATGAAAAAATCATGGGTAACCACAAAGTCAACCTTCATAAATGCATCTATGTTCTTTTTGATATCACTACCCTGGCTCAGATAATTCGTACCGGTATTATAAATTGCTTTGATTTCCTGCAACAACCCATTGAGGGTCGGGTTAAGCACGATATCCGGCCACCTGTAAACTGGTATTGGATGAAACAAAGCAGGGGCTGGCACCGGCATTTGTGGAAAGAAGGGAACAGGAAGCTTTCCCCAGAACTCTGCCCCGGAGGTACCACCTAAAATTCCGATGTTTGCAGTTGCTGCCTGAAGTGCAACCGCAAACCGGTATGTTTCCTCTCCACCGAGTGCTCTTTGAATGGAAAGCCCTGGCAGCAGTGCGGTGGGTTTTGTTTTCCCGTATGCACGGGCAAACTCAACTATGCAATCAGCGGAAACTCCACAGATGGGCTCAGCCCATTTTGGTGATTTTTCGATACCATCTGACTCTCCATTGATGTAGGCCACAAGATCCTTAAAACCAACGGTGTATTTTTCGGTAAAATCGAGATCCGCATAACCTTCTGAAATAAGCACGTGCAGCACGGCGGCCATCATGGCGGTATCTGTTCCCGGGTTTATGGGGATCCATTTTGAAGCCAGTTTTTTTACGGTTGCAGATCGCCTCGGATCGATAACCACTACTGGAATTCCGTCCTTTTTTCGCCTGCGTATAATGGACTCGATCCGGCAACTGAACCGGGTATCGGCTATATTGGCTCCCCAGAGAATGATACGCTTTGAGTGCTTCAGGGTTGGAGGGTCAAACCCAACCATGCGTGTTCCGAAAAGGTATTTTTCGACAAAGGCTGCCGCTGCACTTGAATACGAGTCGATGCGACCGGTATAGCCTCCAAAGAGTGAAAAAAACCGCTTTGTAAGAAGC
>JAFDFZ010000067.1 GCA_019309565.1 Deltaproteobacteria bacterium | reverse complement strand
GATAGACCTTGGCTTTTTCATCCCTAACCCGTTCTGCCTCAAAAATCGATGGCGGCTCCATCGCAATAAGGGACAGCAGCTGCATCATATGATTTTGGAACATGTCTCTTAAAATCCCCGATCGCTCATAATATCCGGCACGGTTCTCGACCCCCAGTGTTTCTGTCGCCCTGATGCTAACATGATCGACATACCTCCGATTCCAGAGAGGTTCGAAGATCGAATTCGCAAACCGAAACATCAATATATTCTGTACGGTCTCCTTGGCCAGATAATGATCGATCCGGAATATCTGGTGCTCTTTAAAATATTCATGAATGGCTCGATCCAGATCAACCGCGCTTTCAAGATTGTACCCGAATGGCTTCTCCACTACGATTCTCGACCATCCATTTCCTTTTGCTCCCTCAACACCAAGGCCCGTCTGTCCAAGATGCCTGGCTACCGCAAAATAAAATATCCGGTTGCCGCCGGTATGGTGTCGCCGATCGATCTCTTTTAAAGAATCCGCAAGACCTTGAAACGACTGCAGATCATCATATTGAAGAGATCGATAGTAAATCGACGGCGCAAACTTCTGCCATCGTACAGGATCATAGCTTTCGGTTTTCTCCAGACTCGACCTTATTCGATTTCGAAATACTTCATCATCCATCCATGTTCGCCCGCAGCCAACGATGGCAAATGGATCAGGCAGACCGCCATTTACAAATAAATGGAATATGGCCGGAAACAGCATCCTGGCGGTCAGATCGCCCGGAGCCCCCGGTATTACGACAACACATGGCTCTATGCGTCTTTCCAGCAGGCAGGCCTCAGGCTTAAGGCCCAGATCGGGGGCACAAGCCTTGACGATGGTTTTTTCTTCTTTTGTTTGCTCACTTTCGTGTGTGTTCATCACTGGTTTCCTTGTTTTGAAAATTCGGTATACATACAGAAGATTTTGTGAACCTTCATTTGCCGTTCAGGGACCAATCGTATTCCAGATATTTTATTTTGATGTCATCTTTTTTTGCTTTCAATTTTTCTTTGAATGGCCCGGCAGTGTATTTTACGAAAAACCCGATGATGTCATTGTTGAAATCTTCCTTGAACCATTTAAATATGCGACTTACATAAAGGGTGTTCCCTTCAAACCGATTTCTTTGAGGATCGTTAAGAAAAGCACGGGTGACCTCATCGAGCTGTTGATCCAGCCCATCCGCCATGTAAGGTGTTGAAATAAGAGGGGGGCAGCTTTTTGAGGCGCAATTTATTGCGAAATGCACCCGTGGATCTTTGAACACAGGCCTTAGAATACCATGTTCGATATGGTCCAGCGTCGTGATTTCTCCATCGATCTGCACTATCTTCTGCTTCCAGGGGCCTCTGAAAATACCCCCTATATCCTTTATCGACTTAACTTCAGGATATTCGTACAGAATCAACTTGATCGTCCATGCGTTGTATGCGTTGATGAAAAAAGCATATTGCTCATCTCGGTTCAAATCATCAGGGTCAACCTTTTTTAAAACATCCAGATACGCATCCAGTCTGTTTTCTTCTGCCTTGAATCCCGCATAATCCACCACACCGTCTTTGACGTATTTTTCCAGCAATTCAGCATAAATGCTGTGGTCCACTGCCGCCTTTGATGCTGCAGCGGCAGCTCCGAAAACAAGCCCGGTTATGATAATCACGGACAGCGTTTTAAGTAATATCTTCATAGAATACTCCCTTTAAAAGTTTTTTGTGATTAGTCGAAGCGGGATCCAGCAAATTACGCCCCTTTATCCGTTTTCGATAACATCGGGATACACATCAAACAGCAACCACTTGAATCGGGTTATGATATCCTTATCCACGTTTTCTCCAATTCTTCCCATGAAGAAATTCTCGGTCTTTAAGCAAATATTCGGCTCATTGGTCTGGTATTCCCGAAAGCCGAATGATTCATAAAGGTGCATCAGCATTCTACGATACTCCTGTGCCGATTTTCCGGACCCGTCCAGATCCCATGTCCAGGAATAGCCGACCAGGTAAACGATCTTATCTTCGATCTTAGGATGGGATAGCAACATCTTAAGAATACCTTTTGCCACACCGGCAGACCGCCAGCTCCGGCAAACTTCCAGCGCCTGGACCTCCATCATGATCCCCGGGCCTAATTTTGCCCATCGTTCATCTTCATCAGGGTATGCCAGAACGCCGAACCCAATGATATGACCGGGGTTGATTGTGGCCAGCACGACATTGGCGCCCGGCTCTGCGGCCTTTCTTTCAAGGCTTTCCCTCTTTGTGTAAAGAGATTTATACTGGGCGTATATTCCGAACTGGGTATCGAATGTGTAAGTTCGAATATCTTCAGCAGTGCATAATGCGCGGATAAGGATGTCACCTTTATGAGTGGGCCATTTTATCTCGTTTTTGGACGTTTCGGGCATATCCGATTAGTTGGCTTGCTTTATGCTATCGGTTTCGAAAGAATTGGGGTGCGGAGGAGGTGCTAAAAATCACCCCAGTCTCGATGCAGGCGCTTTATCATGATCATCAAATCGTGCCGATTCCCCTGGGGATCTATGACATAGTCTTCCAAAACGGCCTTTTTGAAGAAATCCAGTTTATGTGCTGCTTCAATGGCGGCATCTTCGATTCCCACAACAAAATCGGCTCTGAGCTCTTCCAATCCCCTGTCCATGGCCAGCCGAATGAGGTTCAGCAACATCCAGGTGCCCAGGCGCTTGTGCCGGAACTCCGGAATAACAATCACACGCAGTCTGCCAAGGTGCTTTGTACACCCGAAATTCTGGGTATGAAGACTTGCATGGCCGATGATTTTCTCTCCTAAAATCGCAACGGTCGAAAAAACGGTGCCGGTTCCAATCCTGCCAATCCATTGCTGGATGACCTCCTGATCCATGACATCGTACTTCATGTACCATCTATCGTTTTCAGGAATCTTTGAATAGAATTCACGCAATGCCGGTTCGTCTTCTAGGGTTAAAGGCCGAATAACCGCCTCCGTACCGTCTTTCAGCACGATCTCTTTTGGGTACTTCACCGATTAAAACCTCCCTTATGTAAGGGTTTCTTTTGGAGCAAAGCCCCTGTGTTCACCCCTGATTCGCTTCAATGTAGCAATGTCCCACTCCTGCTGTAAAGCTGAGCAATGGGTTCTATAGCACTGTTCGTTTATTATAGTTGCTTTTTAGCCCTTGACAAACATATTTTTATTCGGTTTTATATTTTACAATTAAAAAAACAATGGCGCATTATGAATTATCAAGCATCGTGAGATTCGTTTCGGGTATCGGTTTGATTTTCGTTCATACATAACCATCACTTACTGAAAGGAGGCAAAAATGACACACCGGCTCAACTCAAAACTGGCTATCGTTGCCGCAATGATTTTACTTATTTCCTTCCCTTCATTAAGCGTGGCAAAATATCCGACCAAACCCGTTAAGGTAATCGTACCCTGGGCTGCGGGAGGCAGCACGGACATTCTCGCAAGAAGCATGCTGACAGTAATGGACAAGTATTTTCCGCAACCCATGGTGGTTATCAACAAGCCTGGAGGCGGTGGAACCGTTGGCACCACTCAGTTGCTGATGTCAAAGCCCGACGGCTACACCATCGGGATTATTGCATTCGGACCGTTTGTAACGCAGCCACATTTAAAAGACTTAAAATACACTGAGAATGATTACATTGTGATCTGCCAGGTCAGCAGTATTCCCAGGATCCTTATCGCACATCCCTCCACCCCTTATAACAACATAAAAGAGATGATAGAATACGCTAAAAAGAATCCAGGGAAAGTTAAGGCCGGTGTGTCAGCAGTAGGATCAACAGGGTATCTCGCGATGGTGCAGCTTGAAATGGAACACAACGTTAAGTTTAACATCATCCCGCAAGGGGGAGGCGGCCCTCAGAAGGTCGCCGTTCTCGGAGGGCATATAGATGTGGCTCCGACAACCGCTGGGGAGGGTGGGCCGCTGGTTACTGCAAAACAAGTCAAAGCCTTATGTGTTATGGACAACAAACGATTTACCGATATTCCCGATATCCCAACAGGTGAAGAACTGGGAGTCCCCATAGAAAGCGGCGTTATTTGGCATGCGTATGCACCTAAGGGCACCCCCCCAGATCGAGTGAAAATACTTCATGATGCCATAAAGAATTGCCTTGAAGATAAGACATTTCAGAAAATTGCAAAAAAGTTGAACCTCGGCATCGAATATATGGACCCAGAGGCTTCGAAAAAAAGATTAGACAAATTTCGTACCCTGTACGGCGAAATCATTGGAAAGTTAGGACTGAAAAAGAAATAGATACCTTAAAAATGAAATCGCTTAAGTGATCCTAACTGTGCGCGCCGATGGCAACGGTCTTATGCAGCAATCAGCCTGCTTAGCGACCTGAAACCAGCCAAAGAACGTTTCTACTTTGTACTTAACACAAGGCATTGGTTCCCGGTAAATTTGAAGACCCTGAAACTCAGGGTCTTCAATGCATTAGGGGGCTTTTAAAAAGCATGTAATTAAAGACCATTCGGCAGCATTTGTTTTCACTTTTGCCAATAGTTGAGGAATGAAAGGATGGGCATTGATGAAGCGGGCTGAGTACATCATCAGCATTGGTTTATGCGTGTTCGGAATTTTCATATTTATATTAACCAACACGATTCCATTAATGGTTGCCGTTGAGAAAAGTTCTGTGGTAAACGCCAGGTTTTTCCCCAAGCTCATGAGCCTCCTTTTGATCATCCTCAGCATAGTGATGGCACTTGAAAATTATTATCAAAAACCTACCACTAAACAGGAAAATGGTTCAGACAAAGATGGGCGCAATACAAAAGATAAGACAGCACGGCTTCGCTTGCTCGTTCTCGGCATCCTTTGTCTTTTTTATTTCATAAGCTTTCAACCACTGGGCTTTCTGCTCTCATCTGCATTATTTATGGCAGGTTTCACATTGATCCTCGGAAGTAGAAAGTGGTATTTTATTTTATCCATATCCATTGTATCGCCACTTTGCATTTATCTTCTGTTTAAAACCCTCCTAGGTGCCCCGCTGCCAGAGGGAATTTTTTATTTTTAAATTACGGCACGGTACAAGGGTGCAAACATGCAACTTCTAAACCAACTGACTACGGGTTTTGTGGATATTTTCCATGTGGCCAACCTTTCCGCAATTACATTAGGCGTACTTGTTGGAATCACCGTTGGGGCTCTGCCGGGATTAACAGCAACCATGAGTGTTGCCATCATTACACCGGTGACCTTTTCACTTCCTCCCGAGATCGGCATTGCGCTTCTATTGGGCGTTTTCGTCGGAGGCATCTACGGCGGTTCCATTAGCGCCATTTTGCTGAGAACTCCCGGTACCCCCGCCGCCATTGCCACAGTTTTTGATGGTTATCCCATGACGCAGCAGGGTCGAGCCGGAGAGGCGCTTTACATGGCGTTGTTTGCCTCTGTCTCGGGCGGTATTATCAGTGCCATCATTTTGATTACGATTGCACCCCAGCTTGCAAAAATAGCGCTTAAGTTTGGACCTGCAGAATATTTCGGCTTAACGGTTTTCGGCATCAGCATCATTGCCTCTGTTTCCGGCGGAAGAGTGGTGAAAGGGCTGATTCCGGGAGTCATCGGCATCCTTCTGTCTACCGTGGGAATGGATGCATTTACCGGTGTGCCTCGTTTTACATTCGGAAGCACCGAAATGTTGGCCGGATTGAACCTGATTCCAGTGCTGATCGGCGTTTTTGCAACATCTGAAGTGTTTTATCAAGTTCAGAGAGCTGACGAAAAACAAATGGCCTTTAAGGGAGAAATCAAAAAGATTTACATCGGAATCCGAAAAATGAGGTCTTACGCTCTGACGATCATTCGTTCCGGACTTATTGGCACCTTTATCGGAATCGTTCCGGGAACCGGAGGTGGCATCGCAGCGTTTATTTCCTATTCAGAAGCAAAGCGCACGTCAAAAAAACCCGAGAAATTTGGTACCGGAATACTAGAAGGAGTTGCAGCCGCGGAGTCTGCAAACAACGCTACCACCGGTGGTGCATTGGTTCCCATGCTGACCCTTGGCATCCCTGGTGATCCGGTAACCGCCGTTCTGATCGGTGCATTCATGATTCAGGGCCTGCAGCCGGGCCCTCTTCTCTTTCAACAATTCGGTCGAACGGTATTTGCTCTTTTTGCCGGACTTCTCATTTCTAACGTGATTTTGTTTATTCTGGGCATGATCGGGCTTCGACTCTTTACCAAAGTGGCCAATTTGCCTGTTCAAGTGTTGGCTCCGATCATTTTATTGTTGTGTTTCGTGGGATCGTATTCCGTTGCCAACAGCATGGTCGATGTGGGAGCGATGCTGGTGATGGGAGTGATCGGTTACTTCATGCGAAAATATGAATTTCCGGGCGCGCCGTTGGTTATCGGAATGATCCTGGGACCTATGGTAGAAAAGTCACTAAGGCAGGCGTTGACATCATCCTATGGAAGCTGGATGATATTTCTTAAGAGTCCCATTTGCGTCGTTTTCCTTTGTTTGACGCTTTCATCCATTCTTCTTCCGATTGTCAGGCAAAGGAAAAGACGATAAAAATTTCAAAGAACCCTATAGGAGAAGGGGGGTGGAACCGAAGTCCTGGATTGAGATGAGATGAAACGGTTTTAAGTCCTTTTTGATAATCAGTAAATTTGTCGCTGAGAGGAGAAAGAAATGAACATCATCGTTATCATGATCGACAGTCTCAGGTATGATCACGTGGGCTGTTACGGAAACAATTGGATCAAGACACCCAATCTGGACAAGCTGGCGGATGAATCGGTTGTATTCGAAAACGCCTATCCTGAAGGTATTCCGACGGTACCCGTACGAACAAGCCTATTTACGGGCAACAAAACATTAAACAGCCGCTACTGGCAGCCCCTGGCCCCGGAGGATGTGACCATGGCCGAAATCCTGGATGAGTACAATTACCTGAATATGATGGTCACGGACTGCTATCATCTATTTAAACCCAACATGAATTTCAGCAGGGGGTTTCATGGTTATGAATTCATTCGAGGCCAGGAAATCGACGCCTGGCGCACCGACCCTCATAAGGTGGATCTTAGCAAACACATCAAACCGGAGCAATATGGCGATCGATACGTACGCGGGTTGGATCAGTACTTAAGAAACGTGCAGGATCGTGAAAAGGAAGAGGACTATTTTGTGGCCCAGGTGATGGGAAAAGCATCCTGGTGGCTGGAAAAAAACCACAACCACCCCATATTTGACAAATTTTTTCTTTATGTGGATTGTTTCGATCCCCATGAACCCTGGGATGCGCCCGAACCTTACGGCTCCATGTACACGGATCCGAATTATAAGGGAACCTGGATCATATGGCCCAAGGGCGGCCCGTACCACTGGCTGACGCAAGAGGAACTGAAGAACATCCGGGCCCTTTATGCGGGAGAGGTCAGTTTTGTGGACAAATGGGTGGGGGTTCTTCTAGATAAGATACGGGATTTGAACCTCATGGACAACTCCATAATCATCCTGCTTTCCGATCACGGACATCCTTTAGGGGATCATGAAATCATGGCAAAATTCGGAGATAACCTCTATAGCGAACTTCTCAGGATCCCCATGATGATTCGTTTCCCCGGAAAAGAATATGCCGGTAAACGAATCAAGGCGCTTGTCGAAATACCGGACATTTTGCCCACAGTTCTTGATTTCATCGGACACCGCCTCGATCTGGAGTATTTGAACGGAAAAAGTCTTATGCCTCTAATAAAAGGAGAGGTTGATAAAGTGCACCAATATGTGGTCACGGGCTTCTTTGGCTCAGAGGCGCGCTGTATTCGAGATGAGCAGTGGAGCTTCATCCGAAGGCCGGCAGATCAAAGAAACGAGCTATACAACCTCATCGAAGATCCAAAGGAGAAAAACAACCTTGTAGATAAGAACCCGGAAAAAGCACAAGAGATGAACTCAGCCATATCCGGTATTTTAAATTGTCGGCTTCAGAAAGAGCACTGGCTTCAGCTGCGATATGATGTACCGGGAATGTGCGAAGGCAGGCATCCTCCGTATGCCCGCTGGGTTAAATAAGTGAGCTTAAGTGAACTAAAGCTTAAGGAATTTTATCTAGTTTTTATAAAAAAAAGAGCAAAGCGACACCTTAACTTTAGTCACTTTAGATCACTTACGACTTCGTTCCTATTTCAACTGCCCCGACGGGGCCACTTTTCCCTCAGTGAAGTCTCGCGAAAAGCGTAGATTCATTAAACACCAACTTAAAGGGAGGATACATACGAATGGATGATGTTACAGATTACGAAAAAGCGCTTATGGAAAGAATGACCCCACAGCACAAAGCGCTTATGCACAAACTCACCCCCAAGGAAAGAAAGTCTCTTGAGCAAAACGTAAAGCCTGAATACGTGGATCTTATTCAGTCATGGATAAAGAGCGATGAAGAAATCGAAGAAATATTGTTTTGGGACAGGGGCGGTAAATATGATGATCCGCAATGGCAGCAATTGAAACCGGTGGATGAGATATCCGCCCGTCTGTACGAGCACGTTAAGGCACGATATGAACAACTTAGAAAAGAATCTGTTGAGCTTCAGCGCCGATCGGATCTTACCCTTTTAAGCCAGTTTATACCCTCGCTTCTTTTCTCCGGTATATCCGGCGCTGTTCGGTGCGATGGCAATGGAAATCCCGATGAAACCGGTGCTTTTTTTAAGGGCGTGGAGCTGCGCTGTATTGGAAGTGTAGAAGACCAAATCAACAGCATCACCATCTTTCCTTTAGGCCCAGAGGGTTCTGATGAATTCGAGGTTCATTTCGGCAGTAGAATCGATGACCAACCGCAGGGGATTTGGGTCTATACCGGGGATTCCTACAGTCTTCTTCAACTGGCACAACTGGTCACCCGAACCCTCGCCAAAACGGATTTTAAAACCACCGTTCGAAACCAGGCTGGGGAGATGGTAACCCTGGATGCAAGGGCGATCCGCAAGGCCTCCATGGAGGGGGAAAAATTAGGCTACGATGATGAAATGCGGCTTCTCAGCTCTGTTCGGGTTAAGGGCATCGATACGGCCATGGAAAAGGTCATCGAGCTTCAAAAGTCTTTTTATGAGCGGTTCGGACTGGAGGTGGAATGTTACAAGATCGGAAAAAAATACGGCAACTTCTATCTGATGCGAGAAGATAACTTCGATCAATTTCTACCCGATACTCCTGTTCAAAACAAGGGATTGGTCATGCTGACCGCCACACTGGTCTGCCGGCGTTGCCGCCGGGAGCTGAAAGACTTCAGGGATCTTGCGAAATCCTATCCGGAAATCCCGTTTGCACTGGTCAATTTGAGCTCTCCGCAGTTTAAATTCTATGAACGTGTATTTGGAGACATGAGCGGCGGGGATGTGGAGAATTTCCGTAAAACAGCAGCCGGCGTGACCCCCTTTGTGATCATCTATGTGGCTGATGACAATGGGGTTTTAAAGTATAAGGAGTACATTTCCACCGGAAAGGCCGAGGCCCCTCCTTCCATGGAAAATACCGTTGCCGCTTTGAACAAATATTTTCGCTAGATGATCAAGGAGCTGCCATGGGCTATCCATTCGGAAACGATCCTTCCAAGGTTGAAAACTATAAGAAATTCTGGAATCGCCAGCCCGTTGATCGGCCATTGACAGGGTTCTCTTTCAAAACCTGGTTTTCAATCCTCGAATATTCCGCAACGCGTAAATGGAGAACCAATGAATGGCTGACCCCGGACATGGTTTTACCGGAAAATTTCCTCGAAGACCAAGAAAAACTGCTTAAAGAGGGCGAAGTTCTGGATGACGACATTCTTCGGGGCGCCTGCCCGCTTCAGGGAATTCGATGGTTTCCGGCATTCCTGGGCTTTGACCTGCAAATTCTGGGAGAGAGTATTTCCTCCCGAGACAAATGTTTGTCCTGGGAGGAAATTGACAACCTGAAGTTGGATTTCAACACGCCGTGGTTTCAGAAATACATTGAATTCACCCAAGTTTTGGTCAAACATGCTAAAGGCCGATACCCGGTAAGCCACGGTACTCTTGTTGGCCCATCTGACATGGGAGCAATACTGAGAGGCCACACACAGATGGCCTATGATCTTTTTGACTCACCGGAACAGACGGCCGCCATGTTCCAAAAAATGGGCCGGTTTTTTTGCAGGATCTTAGAGGAGCAGCGAAAACACATCCCTCTTTTCCAAAGCGGGTATTTCGATGCTCAGTATCAACTCTGGGCACCGGAGCCGACCATTCGGCTTCAGGAGGACAATGCCTTTCTTTTTTCGCCCCAATTATACCGCAAATTTTTACAGCCGGCGGACCGGGAAATGGCAGCTTCATATCCATGCAGTTTTATTCATCTTCATTCCACCTCCATGTATTTGCTGGATGCTTTTCTTGAAATAGAAGAAATCCGGGCGTTTCAAATGAACATCGAACCGTTCAACATTCCTTGTAAAGGGATGATACCGTATTTCCGGCAAGTGCAGCAGGCAGAACGGCCTCTACTTATCCGCGGCTCGTTCGAGCCCGATGAACTAAAGCTTGTATTGGATTCCCTGGATCCGGCCGGGTTGTATCTATACATTATGGTCAGGGATGAAAAAGAAGCGGATATTCTGAAAAAGATCCTGTTATGAAAAGGTGTTAAGTAAACAAAAATCAATTTGACTATTCCATTGTTTTGTGTAATTCCCTTATCAAATTGTGAGTATTTGTGAGTATCCATTAAAACTCGACATGATCCTTTGATACTTAAAATAGGCCCGTCGGTCGGTTACAGGATTGGCTGCAGTCGCAAAACGATCTACATCATCCATCAGGGTATTGATTTTATTATTATCAAAATTCCGGCCATGCACAGCATCTAGATAGACTCTGTGCTCAAACTTCTGAAAGTGGGAGGCGAGAAAAAACCATGAACATCATCATCGTCTGTTTTGATAGTCTTCGACAGGATCACTTGGGCGTGTACGGCAACAAATGGATTCATACGCCGAATCTGGACGCCTTTGCAAAAGAAGCGGTTGCCTTTACCCGGTGCTATCCCGAATCATTACCCACCCTTCAATTTCGGCGAGCATTGCACACGGGCAGAAGAACGTTTCCCTTTCTGGACACGCGCTTCTATAAGGGTGATGTGGATCCCATGCCGGGCTGGGGCCCCATCCCGCAGGACCAGGATACGCTGGCCGAAATACTGGCCGGCTACGATTACCGGTCTGCTTTCATAACCGATGCCTACCACCAGTTCAAAGCATCAAAGAACTTTCACCGCGGTTTCGACTCCTATGAATTTATTAGAGGACAAGAGACGGACAAGTACAAAAGCGGTCCTGAAATTGCCGATGCGGTGGTGGAAAAGCATCTTAATTCTGCTGCCAGAGATAACGAGGCCATCAAGGCATTCTTGAAAAAGTATTTAATGAACGTTTCTGATCGAAAATCCGAAGAAGACTATTTTCCCGCAAAAGTCTTCAGCAAAGCCTCCCAGTGGCTGCTGGACAACCGCAGGGCGGAAAAATTTTTCATGGTGGTGGATTCGTTTGATCCGCATGAGCCCTGGGATCCACCCGAATATTACCGCAGGCTCTACGATCCGCACGATGATACGGTGGATCATATACAATCCCTTTATTGTAAGTGGGAAGGCAACATCTCAGAACGAGAACTCAAACGCATCAAGGCCAATTATGCAGGTGAAGTTACCATGTGCGACCGCTGGTTCGGGTACTTCATGGAAGCGCTGAAATTGTCCGGACGACTCGACGACACCATCGTAATGGTGGTCAGCGATCACGGGCATAATTTGGGGTACGATCCAGGAGATAAGGGGTACATCAGCAAGCAGGGATATCCGATGACACGGGGGGTGTGCGATTTGGTATGCCTGATTCGCCATCCTTCGGGCGAAGGAGCCGGCACCATTTGTAAGAAGCTGATATACAATTTCGACCTGCCTTTTACCCTCCTGAAATTGGCCGGGATCGAACCTCCCGAAGCCATGGAAGGAATGGATGTTTGGCCGGCGGTACGAGATGATTCCGTGGCTACCCGCGATTATGTTACCGTGGCGTGGGGCCCGGCCATAACGGTCATCACCGATAAATGGTGGTACAATGCCAACATCTGGGGAGAGGGCGGGCTGCTTTACGACGTCAAGAACGATCCCGAGCACCAGAACAATCTTGCCGAACACAAACCGGATGTTTGCGAACAGATGAGAAGCTTGGCCGTAAAAGACGCCGGCGGTACCATCCCCGAGCTACTGGAGAAATACAGAAACTGGCCTGCCTGTGGTCTGCAAGCATGGGGAGATAAACCGTATGGCACGGCTGCAAGGCATGCCAAATGGAAGTAATATGGATCTGCGGTTATTTCTGAAACCCAAACAGCGCAGATCCGCTCTCGGTGATAACCGAATGACGATCTTCATCGCTTAAAGGAGGTGATCGTCGAAACGGCAAAGACAGGTCGATTAGGTGTGAACCGTACATCAAGGAAAGGGGGTATACCATGAAAAAAGGTAGATCCGTTATTTCGATTCTGATGATTCCATGTTTCCTGGTCATCTTATCTTTGACAACTTCAGCCCAAGCAGCAGAGAAACCCATCCAACTTGTCTTTTATTGGATGATGGGGAAAGAAACCTTACAGTTTAAAGGGTTGGAAAGATTTATGAAAGGCGTTGAGCAAAGGACCAAGGGAAAGGTTAAGTTCAAGGTCTTTTGCTGCGGTTCGATGGGAGCAGATTTAGAATCCATCGAGGCCATGCGAATGGGCAGCATTGATTTACGCTGTGCGGGGGTTGGTATATGGGCGAGATACCACCGGCCGATCGATACGATTGTTCTACCGTACCTTTTGCGAGACTACGACCATGCTTTTAAATTTGTTACGAGTCCTTATTGGTATGAAATCACCAAAGGCCTTGAAAAATCTAACATTAAAGCTATTACCAATTTTAATGCCGGATTTCGGGATATCAGCAACAACAAGCGCCCCGTTAAAACGGTCGAAGATGTGAAGGGATTGAAAATTCGGGTTCCCAAGATTTCTTCCTGGATCACCACATGGAAGGCATTCGGAGCCTCTCCGGTAGCAATGCCGATGACTGAGCTTTATATGGCATTGAAAACCGGTGTGGTTGATGCCCAGGAAAACGGTCCAAATAATATGAAAGATCAAAAGTACTATGAGGTTCAAAAATACTTCAGTTACATTAAGTATGCATGGCTTGGACCGCTGTTAGGAATGAATCTTGAAAAATGGAACAGTCTGCCCAAAGATATTCAAGACATCATGATGGAAGAAGCGAAGAAGGGAGCAAAATGGACCTTTGAGGAGGGGAAAAAAGCCAATGACGACGCCCTTAGATGGATGGAGAAAGAAAAGGGGCTGATTGTAAACTGGAATCCGGATGTTGACAGCTTCAGGAAGGCAGCGGAAAAGGCTTATGAACAATTCAGAAAAGAGCCCTGGTACGACCAGGCTATGGTTGATAAGATCCGGGCATTAAAATAGTGGATCGTAAGTACTGATTTCGATACGGCCTATAGAACCTTAAGAGGTGCCCATCCACGAACCGAATTGGGCACCAATGCGTGCCCAATTCGGACGAGGATTTTTTTTGTTGGGCAAGTTGAACTCAGCCTCCTTAAAATGGGAAGCCGCCCAAAGGGAAACAAGGGGGCAAAAAAGACCATATCTATCTTTTTCGGCCTCGTAAAGTCGAATCCCCGCTCGATTTTAGGCGCAGTTTTTCGCGAGTTTCACACGCTTTAAAATTGAACTATTCGCCGAATAGAGACAGTTTTCATTTTCACCAAGAATTGCTGCTACCATGGTTGTATGCGATTAATCGATGCAGAACACGTTTTCCCTTTGGATCGTCTCCGTTTTAACATATCCGACCACTCAGTGCTCCTGCTCATAAGCAAAGTCAGAACCGTACGGACAACGGGAATGGAGGTGGTTTCGCCAAGGTAGGTTCTGCTCCAAAACCTTTGTGTAGAAACATTGATCCCATTGGTAACACCTTTACCGCTACAGGAGATTACAGTTTGCGGACACCATCGAGATTCCGATTCGAATAAAGCATTTTTAAAAGAAGGCGATATAAAGAAGAGGATATATTGAGCCATTCCAAATCGACTTGATCATTCTTGACATGATCATGCCGGCAATGGGGGGGCAGAGAGACCTACTATAGAATGAAGGAGCTGAATGCGGATGTTAAGGTCCTTCTTTCAAGTGGCTACAGCTTTGAAAAATTATGATTCCCAGGGCCCCTGCTCTGTCACTGGTGAGATTTCTTTTTGGAATTGGGAAACCGTTTGAGAAAATTAGGGATCGTTGACAAGGATCGTAAAGTGTGAAAAAGGGAGCTCACCGGTGACGGGACAGAATCTTTCCCACAGCGGCGACTGCGGGAAAGATTCTCAGCCGTCTTAAACGCCGGGCTACTTTATGGCCCGGATTTGATCTATAATCGCCTGATCGTACCAACTTTTTTTCCGGAACCCTTCGTAAGCTTTTTCAGAGGCCTTCCGGAAACTTTCCCGGTCGGGGTTCCAATTGACGATGAGCCCCTTTTCCTTTTCCATCCACCTCAAAGCGTCGTCGTTCATTTTCTCGCCCATCTCAAAGGTCCATTTAGCACCCTTTTGGGCTTCTTCCATAATGATCTGCTGAATATCTTTTGGCAGGCTGTTCCATTTGTCCATGTTCATGCTCAACAGCGGTCCCAGCCAGGCGTATTTGATATAGCTGAAATATTTTTGAACCTCGTACAGCTTTGCGTCCTTGAAGTTGTTGGGGCCGTTTTCCTGGGCGTCGATGACACCGGTTTTCAACGCCATGTACAGCTCAGTATATTTCATGGCAACCGGGGAGGCTCCAAAGGCTTTCCAGGTTGTAACCCATGATGAAATCATCGGTACACGGATCTTAAAACCTGCCACATCGGACACTGAATTGACCGGCCTCTTGTTGTTTGCAATATCTCGGAAGCCAGCGTTAAAATTGGTAATTGGCTTGATATTAGATTTCTCAAGCCCCCTGGTGATCTCATACCACAGTGGACTGGTCACAAATTTATAGACGTGATCATAATCCCGAAACACGAAAGGCATCACGATCATGTCGATGGGACGATGATACCGGGCATATGTTCCAACGCCCATGCACCGCATATCGATGCTGCCCATGCGCATGGCTTCCATGGATTCCAGATCGCTACCCATGGAGCCGCAGCAAAAGAACTTGAATTTGACCCGACCTTTGGTTCTTTCTTCAATGCCCTTCATCATGATCTGGAATCCCTTGTACTGGAGTGTCTCTTTTCCCAACATCCAGTAAAATATCAACTCAATCGGTTTGTCTTTCGCTTGTTCTGCGGGTGCAACGGAAAAGCTGGCCAGAAGTACGGTGACAATTACAATCGAAACCCAATAGATTCTCCTCTTCTTCATAGGACCTCCTTTGTAAAACGGTTTTTATGTGAAATGTAAATATCAGCAACCTAAGGCTAAAGGCTAAGAACATTCCCTGTTTGAGCAATAAAAGTAACTTTTAAAGTAAACTGTATCTAACTCTTAAACTAAATCCCCTAACAGGTGACAGGAACGAATGTCTAATCTTTTGGTATTAAAATAAGGTTTGATCAAACCAAATTTGAAATGCTTACCTTAGATTAAGAAAAAAAAGTAGTCAAGTTTTTAATTCGACTTCGTAAAGATTGTTTTGGCATTCTGCCGTATCCGTTTCCTATGGTTTCGATTATGTGATTTAAAGAAGCGATTTCTTCATAAGCCGTTCAACTTTAATACCTCCTTGTTTACCACATGCGGTGGAATCCTTCCTTCTAGAACGTCGATGATGTTTTGAGAAGACAACCGTTCCATGTTCCCGATTGCTTCTGCGGTGAAGGCGGCGATATGCGGAGTGACGATAAAATTGTCAAGCCCCAGCAGCTTTCGGTCTTTTGGTGGTTCTTGTTCCAGCACATCGAACGCGGCCCCGGCGATTTTCTCGGATTTTAAAGCTTCGTAAAGGGCCGCCTCATCCACGATACCCCCTCTGGCCGTGTTGACCAGAAACGCGGAGGGTTTCATAAAGGCAAACTGTTCCTTGCCCATTAGGTTTCTCGTTTCGGCGGTCAGCGGAGTATGAATGGAGATGAAGTCGGATTCCCTCAGCAGTTGGTCAAGGCCCACCAATTGAATATCATTCGCTTTGACAAAGGGTTCGTCCGGGGCGATTTCATATGCCAATACTTTCATGTTGAATCCCTTGGCGCGCAACGCAACCCGTTTCCCGATATTGCCCAGGCCCACGATTCCCAGGGTCTTGTTCCATATTTCGGTTCCCATGAGAAGCGGCCATTCTCCTTTCCGGACCAGATCAAAGGCCAAGGGGATTCTTCTGGAGATTGCCAGCATCAGCGAGAAGGCCATATCGGCGACCGAATCCGAATTGGTGCCGGGTGCATTGGTGACAATCACGCCCTTTCGGGTTGCGGCCTGAAGATCGATGTTGTCCACGCCCGCTCCGAATTTGGAAATCACCTTCAGCTGACGGGCGCTTTCAATGACCCGTGCGGTTACCGGATCCACTCCGGTCAGCAGCCCATGAGCCCCATCTATCATCTCAATCAATTCATCTTCAGACAAGGCTCTTCCCTTGCATGGATTGGGCAGTACCTCTATTCCTTTCTCTTTGAACCCGTTGTATGCATCCTCAGAAACATGTCCGAATATCCGGGCCGTTACCAGTACCTTGTACATTCTCACTCCTCCTCAGATCCTTACAATACTGTCACATAGAATTTTACGGTTCAGATTCCGCCGACCATTGCTGACGCCCATAGGGTTGGCTCAAACTCCCGATCTCGTTCCATCAAGGCATCAGCCAGTTCGGAATGGTCAACACCAGTGGTGGAAAAAGGGTGATGAGCAGCAAAACGATGATCAAGGGCAGTATAAAAGGGATGATGGAGCGCATCAGCTTTTCGATCTGAAGGCCGCTGATTTCCGTGATCACGAAAAGGATCATACCAACCGGCGGGGTTATCAGGCCGATCATCAGATTCAATACCATCACAACCCCGAAGTGAACTGGATCAAGCCCTATCTGTTTAATTAGGGGAACAAAAATGGGGATAGTCAGCACCATGATGGGAGCCGCCTCCAACACGCAGCCGAACATGATCAAGAAGATATTGATCATGAGGAGAATGATGGTGGGGTTTTTTGTGACGGAAAAAATGGCTCTAGCCACATAATCAGTGATATTTTCCGTAACCAGAATCCAGGAAACACCTCCGATGGTGGAAAGAATAAACATCATAACAGCGGTGGTTTTCATGGTATCTATAAATATAGCCGGCAAATCCCTGAACTTGACTTCCTTGTAAATGATGCCACCCAAAACCCATGCATAGAAGGCTGCAACGGCTGCAGCCTCGGTCACCGTAAAGATACCGCCGGCAATCCCACCTATAATAATGCTGGGTGTAAGGATGGGTAGGATGGCCTTTTTAAAGGAGTGCCAGATCACACTTAAAGGCTGTTTGGGATTTTTGGGATAGTTTCGACGGATGGCCATAAAATAGATCTGGATCATTAAAACAATTCCCATCATTACACCGGGAATAAAGCCGCCCAAAAAAAGTTTGCCAATGGATTCTTCCGCAATTGCAGCATAGAGTATCATTGACACGCTTGGCGGAATGATGGGGCCGATGGTTGCGGACGCAGCGGTTACCGCTACGGCAAATTCCTTCCTATACCCCTGATCACACATGGCCTTGATTTCCACCTGGCCCAACCCTCCGGCATCTGCTATGGCAGAGCCACTCATCCCGGCAAATATCATACTGGCAACTACGTTTGCGTGAGCCAGTCCTCCGGGAATATGCCCCACCAATACCTGGGCAAAATTGAAAATGCGATCCGTGATCCCGGCGGTGTTCATCAAGCGCCCGCAGAGAATAAATAACGGCACGGCAAGCAGAGTAAAGGAATCGATTCCATAGACCATGCGTTGCATGAGCATCAGCAGGGGTTTGGGTAACACACCAAAATGCAGGGCGATGGCTGAAGCGATCCCTGAGCCGATGCCAATGGGGAGGCTGGTCAGTGCCAAAAGTACAAAGATAATCACAACCGGCAGTGTCATACGGCGTGTCCTCCTATGGTGCGGTAAAAATCGGTTCTTTCATCTGATTTTGTTATCATATCCACCAGGTTCCCGAAGATCAGTTCAAGGGTATGGATAAACAAGATGATGCCGCTGATGGGTACACACAGGAATTTCCATTGCTGGGAGATTTCAATAGTAGGCATCATATAATTTTTTGAAAAGGCAAAAAATTTAAATCCGTAAATGACCATAAAAACAAAGAAAAGCAACGCCAGGAACTGACAGGCGCATGCTAAATACCGTTGAATTTTGGTTCCCAATTTATTGAATAAAAATATAAACTGAACATGGCTTCCTGTCTTATACGCAATGGAAATTCCCATAAAGAGGGCCCACATATAACTGATTTCAACCACCTCCAGATACCATTCGATAGGACGGTGTAAAACATAACGAAAAAATACTTGGGCCAAAATAACAACCACAAAAATCACGGCTCCAGGGAAACAAATTATCCTTGCCACGCAATCGGCATGCTTGCTTGTTTTCTGAAAAATTTGATAGCTTTGTTCTATTTTCATTTGTTCGCATCCTCCAAAGATGTTTAGATGAGCATGAAGAAGAATGACCAAAACGGATAATGGGGCTCTTTTGCCAAAAAAGCTACATGACCTTCTTAGTGTCTCCATAAATGGTCTTTTTCTTGTTGTGCGGCTTTCTTCTTCGTGGCTTTCCGGCTGCTACGTACGATACGTAAGCCTCGCCGGACACCCTTATGCGGCTCCCACCTTGAGGCGGGATTTCACATCTGAATCCTAGAAAAGCTGGGTTCAACTTTCCCCACAAAAAAAATCCTCGTTTCCGAATTGGGCACTCATTGATGCCCATAACGGATCGTGGATAGGTACGAGTTAGGCTTGTTTGTCTTTGTATTTTTCAATATCGGCCAAAACCCACTTTTCAATGGCCTGCGGGCCATGGATCAGGTTGTTCAGATCATCCATGTTGTCCGGCCTGATTTTGTACAACCAGCCCTCACCGTAACAATCCTCGTTTATTTTCGTGGGATCGAGTTCCAGATCTTCGTTGATTTCGATAAGCTCCCCGTCCAGCGGAGCGTAAATTTTTCCAAGCCATTTGCCAGATTCCATTTTGGCGAATGCTTTTCCGGCCTTCAGGCGCTTGCCTTCAGGCGGAAGCTGAATGAATACGATATCTCCGGCCATTTTCTGCCCGAAGTCATCCAGTCCCATCACCACCAGATCTCCTTCCGGTTTTACCCAAAAATGATTCTGTTCGTAGTAAAGATCTTCCGGCAAATTGTATCCTTGTATTTCCATTTTCCCGATTCTCCTAGATTTATTTTTTAACGGAAACCGGCAAAGGGCACGAATAATAGATAGAATGACCGATGCCCTTTGCCGCCCTGAAGCTTTTCAAGTTCGCTGACCATTCGGAGTGCAACCGCGCACAGGCAAATGGCAGATGGAGGGGTTCGAGATTATTTCAAATTTGCAACAAATCTCCTTAGATCAAGCTCAAGTTCCATTGCTTTTTGCGGATTTGCTTCGATGAGGTTGTTCTTTTCCTCACGATCCTCTTTCAGGTTATAAAGCTCGTTCGATTTGCCTTTGTCGAAATTCAAAATAAAGCTCCACTCATAATCATTGACACGCCAGGATCGTTTGAAATACCCCATATACACCTTTTCCCGAACCGATTCCGTCTCTCCGCGCATCAAGGGAAGCAGACTTGCCCCATGTATCCTCGGTGGCGTGCGGACACCCAGGAAATCAAGAATCGTCGGAAATATTTCGGTTGTTTCACACAGCGCATCGAATCGCTTTCCCGCACCGATACCTTCGGGATGCCGGATGATCAACGGAATCCTTACGAGCTCCTCATAGAGGAATGGATCGGATTTTCGAATGATGCCGTGTTCGGCGAACGGTTCCCCGTGGTCGGTGGTGTAAATGATCAGTGAATTGTCATACAATCCCATGGCTTTCAGTTCATCCAGCAGCACTCCCACCCATTTGTCACAGAGCGTTACCTTTCCTGCATAGAGCTTGAAGATATGGTTGACCTCCTCGGGTGTAAGATACCCCTCGACCCGGCCGGGAATCGGCTGGATGATGTCTTTACCCGTGTAGTTGGGGTCCGTATACATTCGGTTGTAGGGAGGTGGCGGGTCCCAGGGTTCGTGGGGATCGAAGCAATCCAGGCACAAAAACAGGTTGTCTTTCTTTGGCTGCTCCTTCAGCCACTTGACCGCCGCCTGCACGCACCGGGCAACGAACGTGTCTTCTTCCCCCTTCCACCAGTGGATGTTGCGGAGATATTGGGTTAACTGTGCCCGGACCGTCTTGTCCTTGCCGTCACCCTTGTAATATTTATCCACATCCACCTCTATGGATTCATCCAAAATCCATGGGTCTCCCTCGTGACCACGGATGTGCTGGGTAAAATCAAATCCCCGTTCAAAAGCCATGGACGGCTTGTGCAGATGATATACATCGGTGATCAATGCCGAGGTATAGCCCTTGTTCCAAAGAATTTCCGCCAGCAGAATATCCGTCGGCTCCAGTCGCTGCCATCCCCTAAAGGGAAAGGTAAAACGGCCGGTAAAAAAGGTGGTTCGAGTGGGAACCGTTGGCAGGCCTTCGGGATAAAAGTGCTCAAAAACCGCGCTTTCCGACGCCAGCTTGTCGATGTTCGGGGTTTTGATCCAGTCATTTCCATAGCATCCCAAATGGTCCATCCGAAGACTGTCATTGATAATAAAGATTACGTTCATAAAGCCATCTCCTTTTTCTACCGATTGATGATTGGAAGGTTTTCAAGTGCAGTGGGATTGATTTCCATCATTTGATTCATCATCTTATCGAGCAGGTCCATGTCAAACCCTTCTCCAGGGTGGTCGGCGGCTTCCAGGATCAGCCGGAGTTTCCTTGACATCTCCTCGTTGAAATTCAAATTGAAGGAGGTGCCGGTATCCTCCCATTCCATCTTTTCCTCAGGAATATCCTCCGGTGGCTCTTCATCCAGGGAAGGGCCGATGATATAGCTCATCTGAGATTTCAATTCATCCAGGAAATCTTCTTCGTAAAATCCTGTGCCGTCTTTTACATACCGCAAAAGGCGGTACATATCCACAAATTCGTCTTGATCAAACTCGATGGCGAATTCACGTTGTGATATGCCGCATGCTGCGGTTTCTTTAACTTCCATACGTTTACCTCCTTGTTTGACGTTTTAAGATTTACGGCCGTTCTCCAGCCACAGCAGCACATCGCCTCATGTTTCCGAAACAATAGACACCGCTGTCCCTTGGCGGCGCTTTACCCTCAGCCTGGAACCGACCCGTTAATACTCGATATCAAGATCTTCACTCCCATCATATTCAAAAGGTTGGCTTTATATAATTAATTTCTCCATTAGTCAAACAGATTATAAAATAAGCGGTGGGATTTTTGCGGTTCGACAATTTCCTGCTCGAATATTAACAAGTCAGTGGCGATAAATCATATGACCTTATTGCTGTATTTTGTTGGAAGCCGGCGGTCTTAATTTGTCTGAATACTTCCATGGCACGTTATAATCCGGCATATCGCCTCCTGCATCTTTCAACAAAAGCGCATGCATACGCTTGACCGTATCCGGATTTTTATGGGCAATATTGGTTTTACAGGTGGGATCCTCAAAAAGGTCATACAGCTGTGCCTCCTCTCCACCGGGTCTTGAGATGAAAATGTATTGCTCGTCCCTTACCCATCCCCAGTTTTTGAAAACTGAGGTTACATAATCAACAAACGTTTCCGTTTTCCCCTCAACCAACTCCCAGAGGTTTTTCCCTTCCGCCTGCTCATGGATCTCTTCCCCCAAAAGATACATGACCGTCGGAAAATAATAATGATTGTAAACAAATGCATCAATAACTCTTGGTGGTTGCCCGGGTGCCTTGATGAAAAACACCAGATCCATCAAGGCCGGCTGCATGCAAAACGGGGGTTTTCCCATCACACCGCCTTCTCCCAGCATGGTGCCATGATCGGTAATAAGAACGATGATGGTATCTTGCATCAGGTTCAACTGCCTGATCTTATCGATGAACCGCCCCAGCCAGGCATCCACCATTGTCACCTCGGCGGCGTAAAGGGCCTGTACGTGCTTAAGCTCCGCATCCGACAGATAATCGAGCGCGTCGGTATATATCGGCTGGATCACTTCCTTACCCGAATATCCGGGATCATACATATCCCGGTAATACTGCGGAGGATCCCAGGGTTCGTGAGGATCAAAGCTTTCCACGAAAAGGAAAAACGGTTTGTTTTTATCGTAGTTCTCCTCAAGCCATCGAATGGCCGAGCCGAAAACCTTGGGTGCCTGGTACTCCGATTCGTAAGATCGGTGTTCATGGCTTCGCAGATAATTGGGAAACAACCTGGCAGTTGTTGAATTCCGATCCATATTCTGGGTGAAATATTCCTCGATATCCGGTGCTTTTTTCGTGTACCCGGTTCGATATGGGTCGTATTCCTGGCCCCGAATAAATCGCCATTCATCGAATCCTCGGTGGAAGTTCATACCAGGTTTGAACACATGATAGCAGTCGGTGATGTAAGCGGTTGTATATCCTCTTTCCTGTAATATTTCCGAAAGAGTAACCTGTTCCTCCGGAATGGGGGTCCAACCGGGCACTGTCGGCCACTGCTTGTAGGGAACC
>JAFDFZ010000010.1 GCA_019309565.1 Deltaproteobacteria bacterium | reverse complement strand
AAGGAGTATTGGCGGCTGGACAGTTCTCAAGGGGCTTCGGAAAGTTGGCATCCGGCTCAAGGGGGATGAGCGCATTTTAGGTAGTAGTGATTTTGTAGAAAATGTTCTAAAGTCAGCTAAAGAAGAACTTGAACAGAAATACGACCTAATAGACAAGGGTTATGATTTCGATCGAGTAGCACAGCGGGTTGCTGAAATAATGGCCATGGACGTTAAGCAAGTCACGGCCTTCGGGAAATCACCTAAAACCGTTAAGGCACGAAGCCTTTTATGTTTTTGGGCGCATCGAAAGCTAGGCATGACAACTATCGAGATTGGAAAAAGGTTAAATATAAGCCAATCAGCAGTAAGTCGCTCCTCCATGAGAGGTCAAAAAATTGAAACAGAGAATTGGTTTAAACTGATTGATTAAAACGCATGAAATCATAGACGTCCCTCTTTTTTCCATTGGGGGTCGTCCGGGAACGCGGCTAGGCCGCCAGCCACGAGGGCGTCGAGGAATGACGCGGCCTTGTCCTCGATGGCTTCCCCTTTGACCGCCAGCTCGATGACGGTCAGCATCTTGGCGATGTGCAGGACCATGTCGATATAGCTCTCAACATCCCGGTGGTCGGAGAAGCGAAATAAGGGGACGTGCGTTTTTATTTATTTTTGGGTGGCGAATTTCCTGAAAATAGAACCGAAGGAAATCTTTAAACCCGGAAATCAGCCGCTACGAGTTAGGACCAGGAGCCTGGCCTGTTATTGGGTGGTCCAGGAATTGGGGATGAGCGGGACAGGGGGGTAGGCCATTTGCTGGGGATATGCCAATCATCAGTGAGCCGGGCGGCCGCACGAAGGAAAAAATAAACCCGGGAATTGAATGTAAGTTTAATAAACTGAGAAATGCATTTTTTCATATCCCCTATTCGTTTCGTCATGAAATGGAGAATCGCTTCGTTCCATGTATCCGGAGGAGATGAACGGTTGACTTGGATTGTCTTTAAAGTGTTGTTTAAACTTTTTCCCTGAACGCAGAAAAAGCATACAGCAGTCATGCACGCGTGGAATCACGATGCAGGATTCTAAAAACACTTCTACCGGAATAAGGAGGCGGTTGCCGGGCCTTTTCTATCTTATCAGATAGGGAAGGTCCTTCATTTCAAGCGCCTGCCGCGGGCAGACAAACACGCACACATCACAATACCAGCAGTCATCCCGGTATCGCATAAAAGGGTAACCCTTAGCGCTTATGCGAAGTACATCCATCGGGCACATATCCACACAGATACCGCATCGGTTGCACCGGTTGATATCAACTTCTATGATGGAATAATCCGGCTCAAAAGGCCTTTCTGTTTCTATATAATCCACGGTTCAGTCCTCCTCGGGCATAAATCTTCGCGGGGTTTTCATTCCTTCCTTTTCCAAATGGCTCTCCATCCATGGGTCCTTATCCGGATTTTTCCAGTTTGCAGCCTTTTTAAACGGAACCCCCACATCAAAATCAAGCTCTGGATAACGATATTCCATGGCACTTGGAAAATCCCATTTAAGTGGAGGACATTTCCTCTTTATGCAGCTCATCTTACCGTCCTGTCCTTTTTTAACCACCACCCAGTGGCCGTCCCATTCCGGATTTTTCATCGGTATATCCAGCCGCCAGTGCTGATATCCCCAGCGGCTCTCCTTTCTGAAAAGGCTTGCCCTGGCCATCATTTCACCCACTTGTAAAATACATCCGATTTCGTACACCTTAAGCAGGTCGTGGAAGTCCGAAGCCTTTATCTGCGGCAGATCTTCCCTGCGGATGCGCTCCATCCACCAGACGGCTATTTCAAGATAACGCGGATTTTTGGGAGGTTTAAGATAGTTCTGTATACGGGTTCTGGCCTTGTATTCCACAAGATGGGTGGGAAGTCCGCGTTCACGCAGAAGCGGTGCCTCAAAGTCCTTTATCTCCTTTCTGATCCAGGTGTGAAGGGATTCCGGGTCCGGTCCGTATGAGCTGCCTTCAGAATATTCCGTGGCCCTCTCCCCTATCAGTCCTCCCATGACAAGAGCCCCGCCAAGATACGAATGAGGAAGCCCCCCGTCAACGTCACCGGCAACATATAATCCCGGAACAGAGGTTTCACCGTTTATATTGCTCTGAACACCGCTGCTGCTGTGTCCGCCGCAGGCACCGATCTCTTCGGCAAAGGCAAGCTCAACGGAAAAGGGTTTACGATAATCCTGACCTCGATTCCGGTGGAATATGCGCCGGCTGGTCCGTTCGCTTCCCCAGAGAATTTTTTCAATGATACGGACATTTTTTTCAGGCAGGTGGTCCATTTTTAGATAGGTCGGACTCTTTCCCTCTGCAAAAGCCTTCCAGACTCCCATCTTGCTGTCACCGGAGGAGTAACCATGGGTCCAGACATCTTCTCCCAGCCGATTTACTCCCACGGCGCCCCGTGGGGCCGCCACATATCCGCAGGAGGGCCCCTGATGATCTTTAAGCAGGGTATTTGCCTGAAAGCATTCCATGTTTACAAGCTCAGCCCCGGCCTCATAGGCCATCGCAAAGCCGTCACCAGCGTTTCCGGGAAACTCGTAACATCCGCAAAGATACCCTGAGCTTGCAAGCCCCATCCGGCCTGCGGCACCCGTGGTAAGGCAAACGGCTTTTGTCCTGAAATAAAAATAATGGCCGGTACGGATATTAAACGCCAGAACGCCTACAACCTTTCCATCCCGGGTAACGATCTTTAGTGCCGGGGTCCGGTCGTAAACCTCCACACCGATACTTCTCACCCTTCTTGCAAGTGCCCGTTTCATTTCCTCACCGTCCATGGGTTGAAGAAGAGGTCGGTTTACGGGATGAAGGTAATACAGGATATAGTTTCCCTTTTCATCGACCGGAAACAGATCGCCTTTCTCCCGTTCCATGATCTGTTCTAGATCTTCTACAATTTTAGGACAGCGCTTCCCGAAAACGTGTGCGATCTCCTGATCCAGGACCCCCTCGGTTATTTTCGTAAGGTGTTCGATAACATCTTCCGGGTAGCTGTAAGGTGGTAAAGCCATGGTGTTTAAGGCATCCATACCTCTACCGGCAGCACCCGAGGTCTCCATCTTGCTTTTGTCCAAAAGGATGAGGCGAACCTTCGGGTTGGCCCTTTTGGCATAGATGGCGGCCATGGTCCCTGCTGCCCCCGCTCCTATGATCACCACATCAGTTTCCTTAACATAATACATGGTACGTGTCTCCCTGATCTGGAAAAACCGGTTATTGTCCTCTCCTTCTCTTTGACGTCCGCCGCCAGGCGGTCCATATCCCTGTTGCCACACTTAAAAGGAAAAAAAGCAGTGCAATGGGTCTCGTAAAAAAAATAGACGGATCACCTCCGGACATCATCAATCCCTGTCTTAAGTAAACTTCCGCCATGGGACCCAGGATAAAGGCGATTAGAAGAGCTGCTGGGCTCAGCCCCCATTTTTTTAGCAGATATCCCAGTATCCCGAAAAAAACCATCACTTTCACATCAAACATGTTCTGATGGGTTCCATATGCACCGATACCGCAAAGAATCAGAATAACGGGAAACAGGTACGCCCGGGACACCTGAATCACGTTCTGGCCAATCTTCATGATGGGCAGAGGTATGATCAGCATGAAAAAATCCGACAGTATCAGCAGCATGAACATACCGTAAATTATCTCGGGATGCTCCACCATCAGCATGGGACCCGGCGCAAGCCCATGGATCATAAAGGCACCCATAATAACCGCCACTGAAAGAGAGCCAGGAATTCCAAGTGTTACCATGGGGATCAAGGCGGCGCCACAAACGGCATTGTTGGCCGCTTCCGGCGCTGCGACTCCCTTTAATTCCCCTCTGCTGAAGTCTTCGGGATTATTCGATGTCCGCCTGGCCTGGTCATAGCCCATAAAGGCCGCCGTAATGCTTCCGACCCCCGGCAGAGCCCCACAGAAAGAACCTATCATGCTTGATCGAAAAATGGTTCCCAGGCACCTCTTAAGTTCCGGCCATGATACTCTTGAGTCCGCTGGATCTGGGGATTGCTTGAGTGCTTCCCCTTCGGAGTGAGACCATCCTTCCTCCATCTGGATGAGCACTTCTGACATTACGAGAAGTCCGATAAGCATTGCCAGGAGACCTATACCTGCATCAAGCTCAAGAGAGCCGAATGTGAAACGCCGTTGGGTTGTAACCGGATCAAGACCCACGGTGGCCAGCAGCACGCCCAGTGCCGTTGAGATTAATCCCTTGATATGCGACCGACTTCCCGTTCCGGCCACAACGATCAGGGCAAACAGGATAAGCATGGCAAGTTCCGGGGGACCGAACATCAGGGCCAGCGATGCAATCGGAGGAGCTGCCGCAAAAAGAAGGGTGTCGCTGATAATTGCCCCGATTACCGAAGCGTAGAGAGCCATTTTAAGGGCTTTGCCGGCTCTGCCCTGTTTTGTTAAGGGATAACCATCGAAAGCCGTTGCAGCTGCCTCAGGTGTGCCGGGGGCATTGAGCAATATGGCTGAAATGGAACCCCCATATACGCTTCCCTTCCAGCAGCCTATGAGCATTGCAATTGAAAACAGTGGGGACCAGGTGAATGTGATGGGAATCAGAAGCGCGATGGCCATGGTACCGTTTAATCCCGGTATAGCCCCCAAAAGGGATCCGAGGAATATACCAAGGCAGGCCCCAAGAAAATTACTGATCGTCAATGAATTTGATGCGGCCTGTGCAAGTTGTGCCAACATGATATCACCTTTTTTGTTTCAACCCTTAATCCATGAACCTCTCTATGAGGGAGCCGACCGGAAGCGGCGCCATCAGCAACTTTTCAAAAGCAATGTATAAAACCCCGAGAGTAATGGCGATGATAACGGCCATTTTCTTGTAATTTCTTACGCCGAATGCAAGAAAAAGCGCAATCATAGTGAAAAAGGAACACAAAAGGAATCCTATGACATCAAGCAACCATGCATAGGCGATCATGATACCTATTACCGCTATTATAACGGCGGGTTTTGAATTCTTGACACGATTGGATGTAGGGGCAGGGGAGCCTGCTGGCTCAAGGCGAATCGAACTTAGAATCAACGAACCGCTTAGCACTGCAATAAAAAGGGTGATTAAAATCGGCAGAAGGGACTCTTCTTCTGTAATGCCTCCAACCTGATTCGGAATGAGATAAAAGAGGCAAAACAGGCAGAAGGCCATAAAGCCGATTCCAAGCTTAAAATCTCCGGGATTCTTTATCATCTCCCACTCCATCGAGCAAAAAACCACGTAAGGGGAAAGAAGAGATCTCTTTCCCCTTTTGCCTTATTTTTTAATCTTTACCCCCAATTCGGGCAATAGTGCTCCCCAGTCCTTTGCCAGTTTTTTAAGCAACGCCTCGTACTCCTTGCCTGGAATAAATTTCGGGTGCAGATCAAGCTTTCCGGTTCCTTTCAGCACGGCCTTATCCGCAACGGCCGCTTTGAAGGCCTGCTCGATTTTTGTTTTAGCCACGGCGGGAATACCTGCTGGTCCGATAATCGACATGTATGAAATCTGGGAAAAGGAAAAGCCCTTCTCCTTCATGGTAGGTACATCCGGACAAAGGCTGAAACGGTATTCGCTGGTGACCATCAGTACACGGATCTTCCCTGCTTTTATGGCGGAAGCCACAGAGGCCGTAGTATTATTGATAACATCAACATGCCCCCCCAAAAGTGCCGCCGAGGCTTTCACACCCCCCTGAAACGGTACGTGCTTCCAGTCGAGGCCAAGCTCCTTTCCTATTCGTGCCGTCACAAGATGGTTGGTGGTACCGGTGCCAACACTTCCATAGGTCACTTTTCCGGGATTTTTCTTAACGTAAGCAACAAAATCATCCCATGTTTTCCATGGAGCATCTCCCTTTACCATAAGGCCGTATTCATAAGGCATAACGGCTGCAATCTGGACAAGATCTTCAAATGGCTTGTACGGCACCTTCCGGATCTGAGGAATAATGGCTACCGCAGGCATGTTGCATGTGCCGATGGTATATCCGTCCTTTTTCGCTCGTGCAACTTCACTGACTCCCAGTGTACCGCCTGCCCCGGATTTGTTTACACAGATTACGGCTTGCTGTAAGACCTCGGATGCTTTTGATATCATCAACCGCGCTGCAACGTCGGTAGTTCCTCCAGGCGAAAAATTGATAATCAGCTTAACCGGTTTCTTCGGATACTCGGCTGCCGGAAGTGGAGAACCGGATACCGCCACAACAAAAAACACCAATAAACAGATAAAAACCAATCGTTTCATTTTCCCCTCCTTTTTATGAATTATGGTTTATGAGTTGAACGGCAACGTCTTTCTGTTTCTTAAACGCTGCGCTCCAGGTACCAAACCTGATAACTATCCCATTCCGGCATTATATTTCGCTTCTCTCTCTGTTTTTTTAAGCTTATCGATACCCTTCTGTGTTCAGGATCTTTTTTACGGTTTGATATATATAGCCGCGTCGTTTCGGTGTCATCCTCTGGGAGATGGCGGATACCGCAATGGATGCCACCACATTCGATTGGCCGTCGAATATAGGAATTCCGATGGAGGTTATGTTTTCATGAAATAATCCTGGACTTACAACATAGCCCTGTTTAACGGATTTCATCGCAAGCCGCCGTATGTCTTCCACAGACAGATTCCGGTATTGGGAATAACGGGAAGCATTAGCGGATAGGACATCCTCAAATTCCGGCGGAGGCAGAAAAGCGATGAGCGACAGACTGGCCGCACCTATGCCCAGGGGTCTGCTGGAGCCGATATCGACAGGTATCGTACGTATGGGATACGTGCCCTCAATACGATCTATGCAAAGCGCATCGTTTCCGGATCGAATGACCAGAAAAACGGTGTCTTCGGTCTCACGTCCGATCCTTTCTATGATACTTCGAAACCGATCCCGGACGAAGAATTGGTGGGCTGTCTTTCCCAGATTATAGAGTTCAATTCCCAAATGATACAGCCTGGATACGCGATCATAAGTTATGAATCCTTCAGCCACGAAAATAGCAAGTATCCGGTGAGCAGTGGACGTGTGAAGATCTGATGCCCGGGCAATATCGGACAATCGGGCACCCTGTTCGTTGTAACTGGCAACGATTCTTAGCAGAGTAACAGCCCGCTTAATGCTCTGGGCGCCTGCAGGAGCTTTAGGAATTCTTGAGGAGGTGAGACCCGCTGTTTTCATTGAACCTCCCTGTGTTCAACAAGCGCACGGGATTATAAACATATTTTTTTATTATCCCGTTTTTAAACCCGTGTCAAGTATTTCTCATAATAAAAAAATGTTTTTTTATATTATGAAAATTTATCTGTAGAAGATATGATCTTTGGATTTAATCAATCCCAAAAGTAAGAATTGATTTTTGACTGTTAAGAAATGTAATAATTCGACTAGCGGCAAACTGATTCTCTTTCCGATTCAATGTGACACCGTTCCCCGCATTTCATGTTGAGGATATTTGGGGAGCCCTGACTTCCCAGGCTGAGCTTCAAGCGCATCGGTCCCTAATGTCAGCCCAAAAGCTGTATCTGGAAATGTTCTACCGAAGGGATACGCAGCCCCCTCTATGGCTGGTGAGAAATGGGGTTACTGTGGAATAGACAAGCCCAAACACCTCTCCGATCTGCTGGTTGACATGGGCTTGAAATTTTAGCCGGTAGATATGTATAATTTCCAATAAGTTATATAAAAAATGTGCAAAACCAAAGCTTTACTTGAGATTTTCACGAAAACATTGCTCGGCCATTCCTATAACCCCTGATTTTTCTTTGTTGCCTCAAATCATCTGTAACCTTGATTTTAAAAAATCCAATACAGCGTTAAACATTTGTATGTATCCGCATTGACATGTCATAGGGTCTATGGGAATACTGGTGGCATCCTATGGTCTTGTCAGCTCGGATAAGACAATGCTTGGTGGGCTGTGATCTATAACTCCGAAATAGAAAAGGAGGATTTAACATGCTTGATCTTGAAAAGGAACGGATGCGCAAGCGGGCGCCCAAGATCCTTGAATCCCTTAAAAAAAAGAAGTATGACGCCCATTTTTTCGAAACGGCCGCCCAGGCGGCAGAATTTATCAAAAGCAGTGTAAAGCAGGATGAGACGATCGGGGTAGGGGGCTCTGTTACGCTGAGGCAGGGCCTTGGAATCGTTGAGGCGCTAAGAGAAAAGGGTGTTACCGTCTACGACCACTGGGAGGCGGCCGAAGACCCAGCCCGGCGACTTGAATTAAAAAGGATGCAAAGAGCAGTTGATGTTTTTCTTACGAGCATAAACGCAATTACCCTAGACGGTGTACTGGTAAATCTTGACGGAGGCGGCAATCGCGTGGCCAGCACATGCTCTGGTCCGAAACGAGTGATAGTCGTTGCAGGGGCGAATAAGGTGGTCGAAGATCTTGATGCTGCCGTTCACCGGACACGGAACCATGCATCTCCTTTAAATGCCATACGGCTGAGGCGGGAGACACCATGCGTGGAAACCGGTACCTGTAATGATTGCAGCTCCCCTCAGAGGATCTGCGGGATGCTGCTGATTATGTTCCAAAAGCCAGGGGATATCGACAAATTTACCGTTATCCTGGTAAATGAGCAGATGGGATACTGATAAACCTCCATTTACTGATCCATACAGTAAGACGTGATCAATGGATGCTCTAAAGCGGGGCCTAATAACAATCTTCTATTGTTTCCCGGTAATTCGGACGGAGGCTTCGCCTATTGCCGGAACCACCACCGCATTGTCATCTATTTCCCAAACGTGTTTCCTGCCGTGCCCGGTAAGGACAAAGATGCCTCTGGCTCCCACATTAAGGGCCAGTTCAATGTCGCTGGGATGATCCCCGACAACAAATGAATGTTTCAAATTAATGCCGTGTTCTCTTTCCGCTTTATGTAAAAAATAGGGCTTGGGTTTTCTGCAAATACACCTATCATCCTTTGTGTGGGGGCAAACATATACGTCTGTAATATGAATACCGCTCTTTTTTAGTAAATCCACGATATAAAGATTGACGCCTTCCACCTCTTGCGGTGTTAAAACACCGTTTCCGATTCCCTGCTGGTTTGTGATTATAAACAACATAAAATCTTTCTGAAGGCGTCTGAGCGCCTCAAATGTATCATCAAAAAATACTACCTGGGATGGATGGGATAGATAGCCGTTATCTTCGATAATGGTTCCATCACGATCTAAAAAGACTGCTTTTTGCAACGAATATATTCCTCCTTTTCTCGCAATTGCTGTGACATGGCGTCTGCATATCACAATTTAGGTTTACCCAAACTGATCGGTTTTAAGGTTCAGAGTTCAGGGTTTAAGGGTTACAACCGAATTTTATTGGGATGATGCTGGATGCTGGTTTCTGGCCTCCGGTTCGTAAGGGTGAGCCTGCGCCTCGGAGAGATACTGGATTATAAAAGGTAACTATCCTTATTTTATCAAGTATCAAGCATCTTGCCTCTTATAGCGCAAATAATAATAGTGTCACATCTTGCATTGTGAATAAGATGATCGACCAGCTCATGGCGAATAGAGTATTAAAGCGAACTGTATCATGTGCTATCCCGTGGAAATGAACAAAAAGTCATTTTTTTATGATGACCGAGATCGCTTAAGGCTTTTGTTTCCAGGACCTATTCGCCGATAAACCACATTTTAAATTCTATACGATCAAGAATGCAAAAAGCTTCTGATTTTTGGGTAAAATACAACAATATTTATTCACTATGCAAGAGTGCAAGATTTGGCACTATTCCCCTTCGCTTAATGATTCTGTGTTGTAGTTCTTGACAACAGCTACAGGTGTTGTTATCATCTCCAACATGAACGCCAGATTGATGCTCAACCAGCGCTACATCCTTTCAGAAAATGTTTTCGTTGAAATGGTTGTGTGGTTACTCCCTTCGCCTCTTTCAGGGAGCCACCACGGCTTCAAGTACCGTCTTGCTCTTGTTGTGGATGGCAACTGTGTGTTGCGTTACGACAACGAGGCAGGCAAGGGCGATCACAAGGATATAGGCGGGGATGAAATTCCGTATGTTTTTACCTCGCCGAAAGCTCTGCTGGATGATTTCTGGAACGATGTGGACAACTGGAGGTTTTGACATGCGAACAGTAACATTAGGAATTTCTTCTCGTGAGAGAATCAACAAGCGATTTCTTGAAGCTTTGCGGGGAAAGCAGCAAGGTGAATTTATCAGCTTTGATTCACCTGCTCTCCTTTTTAAGGTGCTTTCTGGTAATCGATGGGATCTGCTTAAGGTCTTAACAGGTGCGGGTCCAATGTCAATTCGTGAGGCTGCTCGCCGAGTGGGAAGGGATGTAAAAGGAGTACATGGAGATATTCACGTGCTATTGAATGCCGGAATACTGCAGAAAACCGAGAAGGGCCAAATAGAATTTCCATTTGATGCCGTGCATGTGAATTTCATGCTCCAGGCGGCTTGAGAATGTTAGGCTAACATCGCACTTGAGATATAAATGGGTGGGACGGGTTCTGAGCGGTGAAAGATTTTTCAAAACGATACCGGTGGGGACGATTTCATCGATCGCGTGTTGAAATTGTTTTCTTTCAACAAGCCGGATATTTTAAATCCCAGCAGGCAAAGGCAGCAGGTAATGGTTTGCAGTATCTTATATTACTATCGGCAGATTCTAAAGTTTGAGAATGAGTGGATCAGAGCTGTCATAAATTCTCAGAATGGATCAATCTTCTGTAAACCGTGCGCTTGTACATAAAAAACTTATCATTAATATGAAATCAACACCGCACCCCCTCTGAAATAAGCGCAAGCTTCTTTGCACGCCTCCAATCCTTTATCTGCCGCTCTCGTTTGGCTGCATCCCGTTTATCCAGGTACGATTCTGATTAAAGCAGCTCAGCACGATGCTGGTTCATGCGGTGGGAAAGGTCTGTTGTGATTCCCGTGTACAGGAGCCCTTTTCGATCACATATGTACACGTACCACGTATAAATATCCACTTAAATCAAAAAGCCGGGCTTTTACCCGGCTTTTATGGTTTCTTGGCTCCCCAGCACGGACTCGAACCGCGGACCCGGTGGTTAACAGCCACCTGCTCTGCCAACTGAGCTACTGGGGATCAGGTTAAGCAATGTAATTTTAAAAATAATTTCACCAATGTCAAGTGCAATTTTTGAACCCGAACAGCAAGCGCTGTTGAATTGCGCTTCGCTCACCCCTTCGGGGTTTGAAGATCCTGCAGCCCCTCTTAAGCGGGGTCTTCGGTTCCCAACACACAAAACCCGATTCAACCCTGAAACTCAATCGCGTTTTGTTTTTACCTGAACGAAACGCCTCTTTGCGCTGTTTCAAATGGAAATTCGGCAAAATAAAACACCTTTGTCTTTTCCCGATACCGATGAACAACCTCCGGTATTTCCCCTCCCGCATCCTCTATGGCAAGATTCAGCATCTCTTTGCAGACCTGAGGGTGCTTGTCAGCCAGATTTTCCGTAAGTTTCGGATCTTTTTTAACATCGTAAAGAAAGCTTCCCTCTCCCCAAAAATCCGCATTATACCACCACTGGTCATTAATTACGGTAATCAGAGAACCGTACCCGATGGTTACATGATCTCGAATTTTAAATGATCTATCGGTTACCGCAGGCCAGAAGTTCTTTCCCTCCATCTCGTTCTTTGGATTGACTCCTAGCATACCCAACAGCGTTCTGGTTGCGTCATGAACATAAACCAGCGCATCGCATACCGTACCGGCTCCTTCTGCGTTTGGATGCCGGATCATCAGAACCAGATCGGCCACCGCCCGAGTGATGGGATGGCCCTGTTTTCCGACAATGCCCTTGTCCTGAGGATCATGGCCGAGATTGTGCCCGTGATCGCTGATAACGGCTACGATGGTATCATCCAAGCGTCCCGATATTTTCAGTGCATCCATGAAAAACCCGAACCATCGATCTACCATGGTGACCTCACCGGCATAATTTGCCTGCAACCGTTTTAGTTCTCTTGGGGTGAAAACTTCCTTCCAGTAATAATAAGGAGATAGAATCTGATCCACCACATCGTCATCCGGATCGTAAAGCTTCCGGTAGTGGATCGGAGGGTCCCACGGCTCGTGAGGATCAAACGAATCTATGAGCAGAAAGATCTTGTCCGCATCGTAGTTTTCAAGCACCCACCGGGCGCTTTCTTTGAATACAAGAGCCGGGAAGTAGTCCTCTTCGCTTCTTCGGTCATGATTGTTGTTCAGATACTTGCGCAAAAACCGTTTGACATAGACGTTGTCCTTAGACTTATCGTTTAAGTGATTAAGGTACACCGTCTCTGGAATCACCGGGCCGGTTCGATATCGATCCATTTCCTGACCGCGTATCCAAATCCAGGAGTCAAAGCCCCTATGAAAATTCTTAGACGGCTTGAATTGATGATAGGTATCCGAGATGAAGGCACATCGAAACCCGTTTGCACCCAGAATCTCCGACAGTGTATCCTGCTCCTCTGGGATCGGCCCCCATCCCAGCCAGCGATCTCCATCGCCCTTGTATCCCCGGTGGCCGATGTAAGGATATGTTCTTATTCCGGTATGAAGCGACCGTCGCATGGGAAGCGTGGGCAGGGCATCTGAATAACATCTGGTGAAGATCACTGCTTCTTTGGCGAACGCATCAAGATGAGGGGTATGGATCCAGGGGTTCCCATAGGCCCCCACATGATCCTGTCTTAAACTGTCAATGACGATGAGAACAAGGTTCATGGTATAACCTCCCTGTAGAAGATTTGGAGCTGCCATTTTGTGGATTACCGACGCCAGCTATACTATATATCCTGTTTTTCAAGGCACCTTGCGTATCCGGATATTGAGCTCCTCAAGCTGATCCTTAGTAGCTGCAGACGGGGCTCCTGTCAGCAGGCAGGCCGCTTTCTGGGTTTTGGGAAATGCAATGACTTCCCTAATAGAGGCCTCTCCGCAGAGCAGCATCACGATTCGGTCGAAACCAAGCGCGATTCCACCGTGGGGAGGGGCGCCGGATTCAAGGGCGGACAACAAGAACCCGAACTTGTTCTCATAGGTGTCTTTATCAAGACCCAGGGCTTCAAACACCTTTTCCTGAACGTTTCGCTTGTGATTACGGATGCTGCCCCCACCGATCTCAAAACCGTTTAAAACCAGGTCATAGGCACGGGCCTTTACCGAAAGTGGATCTTCGGTAAGCTTTGACTGATCCTCATCCATCGGCGAGGTAAACGGATGATGCAGTGCCTGGAGGCGTTTTTCGGCCTCGTCATACTCAAACATGGGAAATTGGGTGATCCAAACAAACCGATATTCATTCTCGTCGATTAATCCCAGTTGTTTTCCAAGTTGGTTTCGAAGATGCCCAAGAGCTTCATTGACAATTGAGGGTTGATCTCCTACGAAAAAGACAAGATCACCGGGCTCCATTTCGATTCTATTCATCAGTTGCTGTTTTTCCCGAGAGGTGAAAAATTTTACGATCGGAGACTGCCAATCATCCTCCCTGACTTTTATCCATGCCATTCCCTTTGCCCGATAAACGCTTACCAAATTCGTTAAGTCGTCGATTTCTTTTCTCGAAAAATCGATACATCCTTTGGCGTTCAGCGCCTTTACGACACCTCCCTTTTGCACCGCCTCTGAGAACACCTTAAACCTTGAATTTTCAACAATATCGGATATATCTTTTAATTCCAGGCCGAAACGAATATCCGGTTTATCAAGACCGTATCGGTTCAGAGCCTCGAAATGAGTGAGCCGCGGGAAAGGACGGGCAAGCTCAATGCCCGATACCTCTTTGAAGACAGCGGCCATCATGCCTTCGGTAAGGTTTATGACGTCTTGCTCTCCTACAAAGGACATCTCAATGTCGATTTGGGTAAACTCCGGCTGGCGATCGGCCCTTAAGTCCTCGTCTCTAAAACATCGCACAATCTGATAGTAACGATCATAACCGGATATCATAAAAAGCTGTTTAAACATCTGAGGCGATTGGGGTAATGCATAAAAAAGCCCGGGATTAACCCTGCTTGGAACCAGATAGTCTCTTGCGCCTTCAGGTGTGCTGCGTGTTAAAAAAGGAGTTTCGATTTCCAAAAAACCGTTATCATTCAGATAACTTCTAACAGCCGCAGTCGCTCTGTGCCGGATGATCAGATTCTTTTGCATCTTGGGCCGGCGAAGATCAAGATGCCGGTACCGGAGCCGAACGGTCTCGGAAACATCTATATCATCCTCGATCATGAAAGGCAGGGATCTGGCGCGATTTAGGATTTTCAGCTCATTTACCATCACTTCAATCTGTCCGGTTTTCAATTTGGGGTTGATCATGTCATCTGGGCGACTCTCCACTTTGCCACGGACGGCCAGTACATATTCGTTTCGAATCCCCTGAGCCTTATCGTGAACCTCCCGGTTCACAGCAGGGTTAAACACCACCTGGGTTATCCCCTCGCGATCCCGCAGATCGACAAATATGACACCACCATGATCGCGCCGCCGATTCACCCAGCCCATCAGCACCACTTCCTTGCCCACATCGTTGGGATTCAATTCACCACAGCTATGGGTTCTGCGCATATCTTCAAGCTTATCAGACAATAAAGGTCCTCCTTTCTCATGTGGTCAGACGCTTTTTTAAATTCTCAACGATTCCATCGATTGGAATCAAATCCTGTGCTTTTGTTCGCATATTTCGAAGAATCACAGCCCGCTTCCGAAGCTCATTATCGCCTACGATTACAACATATTCAAATCCAAGCTTGTCGGCTCGTTTCATGAGCGCTTTGAGGCTTTTACCGCTTAAGTCCAGCTCCGCGCAGACACCTTCAAGCCCAAGGCTGCATGACCAGCTAAACGCCTTTGCGATGCTTTCCTCTCCAATGGCGGCAATGAAAACCCGGGGCTGTTTCTGCTCTGTTCCGAGGCGAGATCCTGCAATCTCAACCAGTCTGTCAAGGCCGATTGCGAAACCCGTTGCCGGAATATCCGGCCCCCCCAGCATTTTGACCAAATTGTCGTACCGCCCCCCTCCCACAACCGCATTCTGGGCACCCATAGAGCCGGTCTGGATCTCGAAAATCGTCCGCGTATAGTAGTCGAGGCCTCTTACGATCCTTTTGTCAATCACATAAGAAACGTTAAGATGCGTAAGCGATTGGGTCAGCTCCTTGAAATGACGTTCACAATCAGAACAGAGTGAATCGAGAATGGAAGGGGCATCCGCCATCGCCTCCCGACAGGAGGGCACCTTGCAGTCCAGTACCCGCAGCGGGTTCCGCTCACGTCTCCTGTTACAATCAGAACACAATACATCGGCTCTGGAGGATATGAACTCTGAAAGTTTCGCTCTAAAGCCGGGCCTGCAGGCCGAGCATCCCAACGAATTGATATGTGCCTGGGCATCGCTTACATCGAGCCGATCCAGCAGTGTTATCAGCATGAAAATGAGCAGCGTATCTGCGTACGCCGACTTGATACCGAGTATCTCCACATCGATTTGGTAAAATTGCCGGTATCGCCCCTTTTGAGGTCTTTCCCTGCGAAACATAGGCCCGGTGGTATAAACCTTCTGAACCGGATCTTTTGCGTAAAGCTTGTGCTGAATATACGAGCGCACGATGGATGCGGTTGCTTCCGGACGCAGGGTAATCAACTCCCCCCTGCGGTCCGGAAAGGTATACATCTCTTTTTCGACGATATCGGTATCTTCTCCGATACTCCTTGCGAACAGCTCGGTTCGCTCCAATATTGGTATCCGGATTTCTTTGAATCCAAAATCTTGAAACAACGAAATGGCGGTTTTTTCAATCGCCCTCCAGCGGGGTGTCTGTTGCGGTAAAATGTCTCTGAACCCTCGAACCAACTGTATCATCTATCAACAATCCCTTTTGTCTCAAAACTCATCGATATGTATAAGCATTCTATCTAACGCGTTCATTCACCATAAGTCAATATGAATATGTAGTCTTCAGCAAGGGTGGGAATTTGAGCCTGGAACTAGATTCTTTTAAGGGTAAAAGGATGGTCCGTGAGGTTTTCGTTCGCTTCTGTGAGTCTCTCATCATTGGATATCACTACCACCGAGTTATTTTCCGGGGTGGGATCGAAATATTTTTCAGCTACCGATTGAACCTGGCGGTGGGTCACGGCAAGAACGCCCTGCTTGAATCTACGTCGCGCATCGTCACTGATTGAAAGTATTTTCCGCAAAAAAGCCTTTCTTGCGGCCGGACCGGGGGGATCCGGCCTGTCGATATCCGAGCATACCTGGATGATCGCCTCTTTGATGTCTTCGGCGGTAAAGTCTGCGGATAGAATAAATCGAACAGCCCCCTCATAGACATTGAGGGTTTCTATGATATGGGGATCGCGGTAAGAAACAAAGCTGAAAGTGCCATCCTCGGGATTGTACAAAGCAAATCCTCCGTATGCCCCTCCCTTTTCCCTGATTTCACGGTGCAAAAACAGCGATCGTAACAGCTTGCTTATAACACAAAGTGCGGGGGCATCCTCATGTTCCATTCTAACAGCTGGAAACGCTCTTGCCACAAAAGACACTGCCGTTGCGGTGGACCACCCCTCCCGAATACGGTGTTTTTTTACAGGGATCTTTGGCTGGTTGAAACCATCGCTGCCAGCGCCTTGAAGCCGATTTTCAATGACATTGATCGGGCCGAGCGCCTCTTTCAGCAGTGGTTCTTCTCCAATAATGGACATCTTAATGTTGTTTCGGTTTATGAGGCAGCGGGCAATCCGATCCAAATCCCCCGACAAAGACATCAGCCGATCTTCTGTCAAATCCTGTGTGATTTCCTTAAGGGTTTTTAGTTGATGGACACCGTACCATATTTCACTCAATGCACAGGTGGAAGAAAAATTCCGCAGAGCAAGCGATACGGCCAGCCTATGGCCGTTGTGAATAATCATAGATTCCATGCCCGACCTGTACTCTAAAAGAAGGTGTTTGAGCCGGGTGAGGTCGGATAGGTCGAAATTAAACAAAAGCTCCTGAAGGATGTCAAACATTTTGGCTTCATTTCGATCAAGGCATTTTCCATTGGCCGCGATAAACGGTATGCATTGCCCTTGGGCTCCGAATCGGGTTCTGGCATGGGCGGATAAGGTGATGCCGCCCGTATAGGTATCGATGCGTTTTGCCATTTCAACATAGTCGTAAAGTTTGGTGCCAGATTTAGAAAATGCGTGACAGAAAAAGGGAACCAATGGAAGAAGGTTTTCATCCAGCGAACCCACTCCTAATACGGCTGAAAAATAAAAAATTCTGGAGGTCGGCTGCCGGTAGCAGACAGCCGGCACGTTTCCGCAAGCTGAAAACTCTTCAATAACCTGAACAGATGGCGGAATATCGTTAATTTCAAGGGTTGGAAGTACAGAGAGGTCTTCCTCGGATTCTTGTAAAAGCTGCAGGGCTTTTGCTTGTCTCTTGAGCTTCTTTATATCGGAGGGTTTTAAGGTATTCCAGATTTCTTTTAGCTCAGCGGCAATCCGCCTGTTTTCTTTATTTTCCGTCTCCTGGTCCGGAACCAGGGTTAATCGAACCCTGTGCTGATTTTTAAGAAAATATCGGTCGATACGCTCTTCAAAAAACCGCCCCTTTCTTAACTGCTCACGAATTGTTTTGATATCAGATTCGAATTTCAGGATCCTGACAGGATCTCCCCCATGGATCCATGTTCCTGTGATAGAAAACATGAGCTTAATACCGTAAGGATAAGGATGGTTGGTGATCTCTTTTCTGTGAAATTCAAGTTGATGGATAGCAGATTCGATTAGATCTCTGTCGATTCCCTTTTGGACAAGACACCTTAGGGTATAGAAAATAATCTTTTCGATTTCCTCTGAGCACGATTCAGTTACATCTTTCAAACCGCATGAAAAAAGCGTATCTCTGTTATCGGGCACAAATCCGCTTCCGTCAGACAGAGCCGTGCCTAGCCCGGAGTCTATCAACGCTTTTCTTAACGGAGATGCGGCATTACCCAAAAGGATGTGTTCAAGGATTATAAGCGCCAGGACCTCAAATTGTTCTTGGATATCCGCCATAAGCCATGCCACACAGACCTGACACTTCTTTGATGGATCTTCCTTTTTGGAAAATGGATAATAATATGTCTTTTGCCTCGGCTTTTTCCAGCGCGGTTGAGGTGGTACATCTGTTTTGGGTTGAATTCTCTCAAAATGCCTCAAAGCTCTCTTTTGAATAAAATATAGAATGTCTTCGATGGGCATATTTCCGTAAGTATAGAAAAAGGCATTGCTTGGGTGATAGTGTGTGCGATGGAATTGTTTCAATTGTCTATAGGTCAAATGAGGGATTTCAGATGGATCTCCTCCATAATTATAACGATACGTGGTAGAGGGATACAGGGCCTGGTGAATGCATCGATTCATCACCTGATCAGGTGATGACATGGCACCTTTCATCTCGCTGTAAACAACCCCCTTATAGACTAAAGGACAGTGAGGATCGCCTTCGCTTTTCTTTTCGATTTCAAGCCGATGTCCTTCCTGCCTGAAATTAAGCGGATTCAAAATCGGAAAGAATACAGCGTCAAGATATACAGCCAGCAGGTTGAAGAAATCTTTTCTGTTCTGGGTAGCAAAGGGATACAAGGTCCAGTCTGAAGCTGTAAACGCGTTCATGAAAGTGCTAAGGCTTCTTTTCAACATGGAAAAAAACGGATCCCGGACGGGAAATTTCTTTGATCCGCACAAAACGGTGTGTTCCAAAATATGAGCTGCCCCGGTGGAGTCTCTTGGAACCGTCTTGAATGCAACACTGAAGGCGTTTTCAGAATCGAGGCATTGAATATGAATATGACGAGCCCCTGTGGCAATATGTTCTAACTGAATAAATGTCGAATGAATTTCAGCCAGCTCAACAATCCGCTTGACTTTATATCCGCATAACCGCTCTCCTTCCCGCAGTCGCTGGTTGTATGATACCTTCATCGTAAAACCAGAAATCGAACATAATTCCACCCCCAGATATTACCGCTGTGTCGCTCGGGGAGTGATCTGTATAAGAAGCCTTAGAATGGAAACGCAGGGCAATTCGTTTAGGCTGCCAGATAGATTCCTCGTTCCTTTCGAGTAATTCTACCAAGCTTGTTGAGTCTGAAAATAATATTCCGAAGCTTTTTCTCGTTGTAACCGGTCTTTTTTTGAATGGTTTCGAAACCTACACCGTTTCGACTTCTTTTGATGATGGCAAGTACGGTATCAGAAGCGGTCATCCCGGCCGCTGCCCGGCCTTTTTTCCCCACAGATGCTCCTTTTTTAACAACCTGTTTTCCGCCTGCCGGTACAGTGGATGATTTTATCAGGGCTTCTAGTCTATCCATTCGAGCCATTAATTTCTCTACATCTTTCTTGGTGGGAATTCCGTAATTTTGCATAAAAAATTTAATCATTGCATCAAAGCTTACAGATTTTCTTTTTGCCATTGTATCCTCCTTGTTTAAAAAATCAATCGGGCTTTATCCAAATCCTATCTAATTTTCAGATATGTGATAAAGTCGCCAGCGTACTGCTTAATAAGTTAGTAAAGCTTTTCCTAAAAGTCAAGTAAAAGAAACGATTTATAAGCAAAAAGTTCCTTTTGGAATTGTTGAAAATCAAAATTACCTGTGATACTTTCACATGAATCAAAAAAAATGTAATTACTTAAGGCTGGTTTTAAATCCATGACAACCAAAACGGTTCAGAAAGATTCTCGCTTAAAACGGTTGAAAGAATTATTCCATAAGGGCAAACTGCAGGAAGTTATCACTCACATAAAAACACTGCGTGGCGATCCACATTATATTGCCAAGGGGATGGCAATCGGCGCATTTATCAGTGCCACGCCGACCATACCTTTTCATACCGCTCTTGCATTATTCTTATCCTTTATCTTCAAAGCAAGTAAACCGGCTGCAGCCTTAGGTGTGTGGGTATGCAATCCATTGACCCTTCCGCTATTCTACTATTCAAGCTACAAGTTTGGAACCTATCTTTTCGGCATTTCAGAACCCCTTGTACCCGGATACGGATCGATTTTAGAACTTTTAAAACTGGGTACAGGATTGACACTTGCAATGGTTTCCGGTGGAGTACTAATCGGCATCCCGACCGGCGTTTTTGTTTACATTATCACCTTAAATATTTTTAAGAAAATTCGAGCTTACAAGAAATAGCAAAGAACTTTAAGCCATGATATCACCTCGAAGTCTTCTTAAAGCTTCTAATCTTCGTCCGAAAAAAAAACTAGGTCAACATTTTCTAACCGAAATGGCTACTGGAGAGTCGATCGTATCCGCTTCCAAGATCGACAAGGAAGATATTGTACTGGAGATTGGCGCAGGGCTTGGAGCGTTGACTGTACCACTGGCACGGGTCACAAAAAGGGTTTATGCAGTGGAAGTGGATTTTTCCATAGTGCCATTGCTAGAGACGGTTTTTAATTCTTATGGCATAAAGAATGTCACCATAATAGATAAGGATTTCCTGAAAGTAGACCTGGGAGAAATAGCAAGAGATGAAAACCGCAGGCTGACGATAATCGGAAACCTGCCGTACAATATCTCATCTCAAATCATCATCAAATTGATCTCCTCTAGGCATTTAATAAATCGTTGTATCTTGATGTTTCAAAAAGAACTCGCTCAAAGGATAGCATCCCTGCCGGGATCCAAAACATACGGTCGGATCTCTGTTATGCTCCAGTATTATGCGACAATCCGGCCAATAAAAGAAATAGATGCCTCTTGTTTCTACCCAAAACCAAAAGTCAATTCCGAAGTTCTTGAAATAATATTCAAGAATGCTTCGCTTTTAAAAGCCAGAAACGAGGCAATCTTCTCTCAAGTCGTCAAGGCATCGTTTTCCAAGCGAAGAAAAACCATAAAGAATGCTTTAACCGGAAGTTTGCTGTTCGGCAAGGCGGATGACGCAAAGAAAATACTTGAAAACGCCGGCATCGACTCCACTAGACGAGCGGAAACATTATCCATAGAAGAGTTTGTAAAACTAAGCAATGTAGTGGCCCAATCAGGTAAAAAGCCGAATTTCACCGAGAATTGCTTAAGGTCATAATGCGGTTACAAGTCCTCTGCTATTGATACCGTCCTGTCAGCCAGCATGTTGACATAGCTTCCCATCTCATTATCGTACCATCCGTAGATAACCGCTTGGGTTATCGGCACCCGGATCACCTTTTCCTTAAACAACGAAATGCTGTTTGGATCTAATCCGGGAACTTTTTCCATATCTATGGTCACCTCTGCGGTGCGCCGGTGCGTTTCGTGTCCTTCTATGATCACTGCCGCTTTAGGTAAACCGATAATGTCGCATGAAACATTCTGTTCGTCAGAATAGTGGATATATCTGTTCGGATCCCGCTCGGCCGCTTTGCGGTAAATATCATTGATCAGATCCCTTTCGATCAGCTCACCCGACAGTTCTTCCTGGAGATTGACCACAAGGATAATCAAAGAGCCCGTTGTTGTTGGGATTCTAACCGATTCGGCAATGAATCCGATCTGCTCCATCTCGGGGATCACCAACCGAAGCGCCTCGGCGGCACCGGTTGTGGTAAGGATAATATTGTTCATAACACCTCGATTTTTCCTCAAATCCCTTTTTCCGGCTTCAGGTATGCGATCCAGCACCTCCTGGGAAGAGGTGGCGGCATGCACGGTGGCCATGGAAGCGGACAGGATTTTCTTGGGGCCAAAGTAATCGATAAGCGGTTTCATCATATGGGCAAGACATGTGGTGGTACAGGAGGCTGCAGAAACGATCTTATGCACCCTCGGGTCGTAATCGGCCTCATTTACACCCATCACCGTAGTTACGGCATCTTGCGGTATTGGTTTTCCTTTATCTGACATTTTAAAGGGCGCGGACACAATGACCTTCTCCGCACCCGATGCCAGGTGCCCTCTCAATGATCCACCGGGATGCTCCGCCGGCAGCGTCGGATCCAGGAACCTTCCCGTGGCATCCACTACGATCCGGACACCGTGTTGATCCCATCCAATATCCTTCGGGTTCCGGGAAGATCGTAAAAATTTGACAGCAACGCCATCAATGGTGATGACAGCGTTTTGCTCATCTACATCGTCTATCACCGACTCCGCCTTATGCCCGTATAGAAAACCATGAAGGGAGCCATATGTTGAGTCCCTTTCCACATAATGGGCGATATCTTTCAGACCACGTCCCGCTTCGCGACCGATATTGACCACGATTTCATCGAATACTTTTCTTCCCACATGATGCCATAAAGTGAGTTTTCCGATGCGTCCCAGTCCATTGATACCTAGCTTCATCACTTCATTCTCCGGTTGCACTTTATTGATCGAAATTTCGATTCCGTCTTTTTTCGCTTCATCTATGCCTTGCTTTTTTTACCTTCAAGCGGCCCAAATAGACTGCTCCTTGCTGGCCGTCGATACTGATATAGTCCCCTGATCTCAATGTCACCCGGTTCCAGACGGCTTCTTTCCTTTTCTCATTGCAGATCAAATCCGCACATCCAACCACACAGGTTTTACCCAGTCGATGAGCGACCACGGCAGCATGACTTGTCAGACCGCCTCGTGCCGTCAGAAGGCCGTCGGCAGCGTATATTTCCTGAATATCATCGGGAACGGTGTCTGATCGAACCAGAATCAGGAATGTTTCCGGTTCCTGATGGCGCCATTGATCGATCTCCTCGAGGCTGAAAACCACACGCCCGACCATTGCACCTCCACTTACTCCTATGCCGTGTCCCAGCAGGCTCCTTTTTTCCTGTCCCTCCAGGTCAAAGGTATATACATCCTTCTGTCCCCTAATGACCATGTCTCGTGTCTGCAACAGGTAAAGATCCTTGACATCAGGGCCCTCAAAGGTAAATTCTATCTCTTGCGGACTCCAGCCTTTCTCGTAAATCAAATCGTTTGCCCAATTTTTTAACGCCATGTAAATCTTCGGGAAATGGGTTTGAAGGGTCACATCGGTTTGTCGCATTTCATAATTCTTCTGAATGACGGATATGGGAAGTGTTCGAACCAATCCTGCCACGACATCTTCACCCTGATTTCCGATGGTAAAATCTCCCCAAAGCCGCAGCGTATCACCCGGCAGCTTAGGGTTGTGTGTAAAGAGAACCCCTGAGCCGGACTGGCGAGAAATATTTCCATAGACCATAGTTTGAACCGTAACCGCAGTGCCCCAATCATCGGAAATACCCATAATTTTGCGATAGGCCTTTGCTTTTGCAGATTCCCATGATTCGAATACTCTTCCGATAATCAAATAAAGCTGCTCGAACGGATCTTCCTCGATTTCAATGCCGGAATCAAGAACCATCTTCTTGTAAGTGAGTGCTACCTGCTGCATCTGATCCCCTGAAAAATCTCTTTTAAAGGGAATTCCCAGCTTTTGTTTGAAATCATCGATAATCGCATCGAATTCATCCCGGTTCAATCCATAAGACATCCCGTAACACTGAAGAAAACGCCGATAATTGTCCCAGGCAAACCACTTATTACCGGTGCGGGAGATGATACCGCAGACGATCTGTTCATTGATTCCCACATCCAAAAACGTATCCATCATGCCTGGTTGTGAAATGGAAGAACCGCTTCTGACGGAAAAAAGCAGTGGGTTACTGGGATCACCGAAACGACTGCCGGTAAGCTTCTCAATATAGGAGATGTGATGTGTGATCTGCTCTTTAAAATTCTGCTTTGCAGGACCGTAAGCGTTGATGACGTTCCGGCACCTGAAGACTTCGGTGGTAATGATAAAACCCGGAGGAATGGGCAAACCATACTGTTTGAGCTTCACAAGATTGCGTCCCTTGTTTCCGAGATGAATAATGCCCGATACCCGCCTGCCGGTTTTATCAATGGGCGTCATAGCCCTTTCTGGATCGTAAAGCAAAAGCTGCTGCAACTTATCATTAGGAAGTGTGTCCAGCTGCTGGAACAGCGTATTGATGATTCGGCTCAGGAAGCGATCCATTTGCTGAAGCCCTAAAGAGATGGCGATTCTTTCTCGAAAAAATATCTCTGATACCCGATGTTCCAAGCTTTCGTTATCAAAATGGTTCTCCCCGGGAAGATATTTGGAAAGAATCTGCTCAGAGGTGAGTCTGGATAAGATCCGCTTTAAGTTTCTTTCGTGTACATTGTTGAAATAATCATCGATAATGTTTTTTACTGCCTGGGCAAAACCTTTGAAAATGTCGATATATTGGGTGAAGGTAAACCCTCTGACTTGAAGCGAGTGATTTAATAACTCAAGCTGGCGTTCAATTTCAACCGATAATATCCCATCGAGTTTCAGGGCCTTGTATAATAGCTTTAACCTGTCGTTTACCTGAAAGAAAGTTGCTTTCGTTATCAGGTTAAGGTCGATATTTTCGATGAGCTCTTCAAAAAGTACGTTAATGATGCCCTCCAGCCGGAAGGTCAACCCCAGTGCATCAAACTTCATCTCGTGATAACTACCGTACATGGATGGGATGTCCACGGTAATATGTCTCTTTTTATAGATATCTTCTCTGATATCAAATGTCTTTGGTGAAAGAATCAATGTTTTCAGCACATCGAGATAATTAAGCAGGCCATCAAGTTTTCTCTTAAGGTTTTTCTCTGCAAGCGCGGCTTTAAGTTCGTCTAACTTAGGAAAAACATCCGGCCTCAATTGAGAGACGAATTGGTCCGTCTCGATGAAATCAAGCCTGTATTTCTGATTAAACATTTTATACAGCGATATCGCCAGTGATACCCGTTCAAGGTCGTTTTCAGACACATCCGGATGATCACCCGCAATAGAGCGTAACTCAGACTCATGGAAAGATAGAAGTCCCCTTGGCAGCGAAACGCCCCGTTTCTTCAGCAATGCCACTGTCCTGTGAACACCATCGATAAAAGGGCCGTGGCTTTGGATTTGGTCGTAGATCGCCGGAGGGATATACGGTTGAAGACGTGTTTTGTCCCTGGTCTCCCAGAAATACAGAGTCGCTTCCATGAACCCGATGATTCGATTGCTGCTTTCTACATGGCTCTGCTTGCGTAAAAAGTGGATCAGTACATCTTTTCGTCCGCATAGTTCGTCTATTCGAGTCGATATGTCTCTTAACCGTCCCTCTGCACCGATATCGTTAAAATAAACCGGAAACAGCCTTGCAAGCTGTTTTACCAGGTTGTAGACAGGCACGATCTCACTGTTCAGCAAGCCAGTGACGTCTTTTGGAAACAGATCGGTGTCCTTGATAAACACACCACAAAGCGACAGGTAAACGATCAGCGCTGATAAAAGCCGCTTTGACAGCTTGGGGTTTAGTTCAATCAACCTGAGCCAGATGCGGATGTTCAAAATATGGGCGCTGTTGGCTCTTATCTGCCAGTCGTCTCCAACCCCCCCCACCTGAGGAAGCTGAAATCCGAGGTCAATAACCGAATCGATGAAGAAATCGATCAAATCAGTGTCCTCGGTTCCATAAACCGCCTTTCCTATGTTGAACATGCAGTTAAGGGCGGTATCGGGAAACTTACGGCTTTGAGTTTTGAGAATGGAAAAGGTTTTTCGAACCAATTCCTCCCGCTGGCTCGATTCTTCATGTCCAATCAGCTCGGACAAGGTTCGGTTGGTTTCCCGTAATGCTTCTTCGTGCAAAAGGGAAAGCCCCGGTATGTTGAGTATCTGAAAAACAAAGATCAACTTCCATCGATTGCTCTCAAGGTCTGTTTCACCGGTTACAGAAAGCTTGCGGGGGATCACACGATAACTTTCCACGATTTCGTTATATCCGGGCAGCCGAGTCAATTCGGTGGTAAGCTCTTTTGATTCGATTCTGCTTTGTGCGGATATGCTTTCAAGATTGTGACTAAGCTGCCTGAGGTGTTCGTGAGAGATCGGGTAAAAAATATCGTAAAGCTTCTCTGATTTTCTTAATTCACCGGTTTCATTTTCAAACCACCTTTGCGGATCGTCTTCCTGTAACCAGTACGTGTAAGTTTCCCTGAAATATTTCAAAAGCAATCGGTTTAAAGCTTCATAATCCGTTACAGACTCACTTGTCGCGGAAACGAACCGTTCTGCCATCCTGTTAAGCCTGTAATAGCTTTTTAAAAATAGAAAAAAATCCTCTCCTTCATGGTTCCGAATACGGTTGAAGGTTTCCTGCAGGATCGGGATGAATCGCTTAAGATCCGATCCCATCTCTTTGATGAGTTTTTGTATGAATAACAGCAGATTATCCGCTGCCTCAGCTCGCAGCATCATGTCCGAGGTGGATTGTATGGCCTCGAAGAAAATGCCTGTGAAGCGTTTTGCGGCTTCCGGTCCCCTGGGGTGGTTTTTCAGTAGATGTAGATAGTTAAGCGCATATCCCCTGGCTTCTTTGACGACATGGTGCCAGTTTCGATAGGGATGTGACAGCTCCTTTATGAAGCTGTGCAGACCATCCAACAGCCCATAATAATCGGACATGATATCCTCGAGCACTTCGTATTTCGGATCGGGAATCACATCCACGCGATATCTGGCCAAATTCTCTTCAAGTGCTCTGGATTGAATCATCTATTACTCCCTTTAAACGAAACTGATGCCCTTTCCAGTCCCGGATAGATTGGGATACATCGGAAAAGCTGTAAAAGGATACTAAAATCTCGCAGGATTATCAAGAAAAGGAAAACAAAGCCCTAAAGTTCTCGGTCAGTGGGACAAAAAACTTGATCCGTAGAATAATCGGATTTAAAGGCGCGCGCAACCGGTAAAAAGGTGACAATTCAACCCTTTGAGAGACCGCGGTCACGAATCTTCGGGGCCTTTTCTGGCAATACCGATGAGCCTGTAAACGAACAGGCCGCAAAGCCATGCGATGTCTTCAGGGGAGAGAATCCAAGCGATGCTCTTATCGAAAAGAATGTTTGCTTCCGGGGGAAATTCTTCATCCGCCTTCCATAGAATTATTCTTATAGCCACTTTCGGGAAGATTTTAAACTCAAACGCAGCATCCCCGTGCGATATGCGCTTACCTCCCAGCTGTCGGGCTGCTGCCGTAAATCCGGTCAGGTTTTGCCCGAACACCTTTTTCAAAGGTTCTATGGCTCGTTTGATAAAGGCGCTGTAGTAGAAAGAAGCATCCGGTATTTCCCGGTAAGTAATCCAGACATCGGTCGCTTCCGCTTTCCCTGAGCCTTGCAGGTAATGCAAAATAAGAACATGCTCCTGGATAGGCGTTTGCAGATCTTCGCTGGAGATGTCCTGAAACGCAAACGAGGGATAACTGATCTTATAAATTCGATTCAGGAAGGAAGCTTTGATGGTTTGTTCATCGAATGTATCAAATCCGGACCGCTCTATCAATTCCCCTAGCGGCTCTTTGCTTAACCGTTCGGCGGCAAGCTGTTTTGCCTGAAGGTAGTCATCAATCCTTGGCATCTTTTAGCTATTTTTATATCTCAAGCCACGAATCGGAATAGAGGGTCTTTCCCAGGATAACGTTGGCCGTTTTCACATAATCCTGCAACTCCTTTGAAAGGCTGCCCATATCCGGAGCGTTGCCATCCATGACCGCATAGACCACATCCACGATATCCTGGCGTTTTCCCCTTGCGATGTCGATCAGGGTATCATCCCGAGGGTCTGCAATCACGGAGTACATACCGTATCTTCCAAGCATGATCATATAGGTTTGATTCAAAATGGGCCGCAGATGGGACGGCGGTCCGTTGGAGATGTTTGAAAGACCGCAGGTACTTTTCACTCCCGGGGCTATATCCGGGAGCATTTTTTGGAATTCAAGAAGGCTCATCAGCTGGGGTTGCTGGATGTTAACGGGAGTTACGATACCGTCAACCCAGATCCGGTCGTTTTCTATCCCCGCTTCGTTTGCCGCGTAGACCAGTTCCACACAAAGCGCCGCCCGCTCGTTTTCATCCCGAGGAAGGCCTTCAGGGCCCCACATCAATGCAATGAAATCGGTGTTATGCTCTGCTGCGAGTGGAATCATCTTTTCATAGCGCTCAGGGCGGCACATGATTGAGTTAATCAAAGGCCTTTGCTTGCATACCTTAAGCGCCGCTGCAATGGCCTCTATATTTGAGGTGTCCAGGGACAGGGGAACATCATCCACAACTTCCTGAATGACCTCCACCACCCAGGGCATCAGTTCATGGCCATCCTTTTTGGCCGGCCCGAGGTTGACGTCGATGTAATCCATCCCCTTTTCTTTTTGAAACAGGGCTTCCTCTTGAATCGGCTTAGGGTCTCTTTCTTTGAAGGCCTTGCCTATCTTTTTGGATATGACGTTTAAGCTTTCACCAATGAGCAACATGACACTCCTCCCTTTTATTAACCTGTTTGGCTCTCATTCCTGCTATCTTGCCCTGAGAAATGCAGGAATGTGGGCTGCTTCTCTGGGACCCACGGTAATCTTCCAGCCATTCAACTCTTCTTCGATATCACCGGCAATAGCGGCCGCATATCCGGGAATAATCAATTCCTTTTCTTTTATCTTGTCTGCAATACCGCTTTTCTTTACAAACAGCGCAACGTCATCACCGGAAAATTTACCGGCAGCCCAGGCAGTCATTACAGAAAGCCCTTCGGAGTCCTTTATGAGCAGCCAGGCTGGAACTTTGCTTCCTTCGATTTCTCCAGATACGATAAAATAAGTGAGCGCAAAATTTGTCGTAACCAGTACCGGTGATTTCTCATCCGGGTTGCCGATCTCGTAAATTCCCTCTGTCACCGTCATGGGCCGTTGCGGGTCCGTGAAAATATTCAATCTTTCAAGCAACAGTGGAAACAGCGCCTCGCCTGAAAAATCAGACAACACCACGATACCACAATATTTTGCTATGTGCATCGCTGCAATCAATGTTTCCATGTCCGGATTGGAAGCCATTTCACATGGAAACGTGATGGTTGGAAATCCAAGAGTCCGATTTGCTGCTTTGAGCGCGGCTCGACGGATGGCTACCTGATCTTCCAATGACTGTTTGATTTCTCTGGAGCCAGGATCCAGCACAATATCCTTAAGGCCCATGTCCATAAGTTTGGAGGTAAGTGGAATCAGTGCCTCAATCGAATTTGCCTTTACAGCGATCGGCAGATCGTTGTTTTTCGCCAATTCGCCGAAACCATCCACGTTGGCTTCTGTTGCTGCATACATGAGCGGACGTTTGAACTTGCACACATCGATCGCCGCTTTCATCACCGATTCGTTTTCCGTCATCAGCACCAGGTTAAACTCGCTGCTCTCGGCGATCTGCCTGGCTCTTTCGGCATATGAGTCCTTATTTCCATCGGCATCCTTCAGCGCCACCAGTTCCGGTCTTAAGTTAAGACCTACGCGCTCATATTGATACGCGTTCCAGACTTTCAGTTTGGTTTCAAGATCCTTCTCGGAAATATCGGAAGTGATCATGGCGGCAATGCCGGGTTGATTGTAAAAGGTCTTTTCATGGCGGTACAATACGGTTTCACCGCCGGTAGTGAATTTTCGTACGCCTCGTCCGATGGCTACCGGACGGATGGGCGGCGCAGACGCTTCGGCAAGCTTCTCCCTTGCCTCATCGGACACGTAAGGGCAGCTGTCCAGTTCGGCTTTACCCGATGCCAGGTTCATGGCGAAGGCCAGACACGTTGGAACACCGCACTCTTTGCAGTTGGTTTTCGGTAGAAGTTTAAAAATCTGAATACCGGTCAAAGCCATTTTTATCTCCTTATCTGATTTTTTACAATACCAGTACCGAGTTTCGTAACGTTATTATCGACTCCTTTACCGGGACTATTCTGAGATGATCGGATCCATAGAAAGTGCAGGATGCCCGACTTTTTGAAGAAAGGGTAAAATCTCCTCTTCGGTGGTGCCGACGGTTTCATCGGCAATCATATCATAGAAATCGGGATGGCCGAGTTCCTCAGTCCGTTTGACAAGACGATCTTTGATCTCCTCTTTGAGCATCTTTGGCATCCAGACCATTCGCAACAGTCCACCGTCTCCTTTGATAAATTTGCGCTGGGTGATGTTGAATTTGGAATGTCCCACAAATCCGGGGGACGATTGCCCTCCGCCCATAACGCCTGCAAGGGTTGTGAATTTCATACCGCACGGCGTATCTCCGATATATTCCCGATTGACCGTCATAACCCCGTTGCAGGAAGGCAGCACCGCTGCGATACATTCACAGCACCCGCAGGTGGTCATAGGATCTTTTACCACCGAGTAGAAATTGTAATGAGTGACGTTGCCTCTTGAAGCTTTCGTGACAAATTCATTTACTCCTTTCCATTGTCCCAGGATCGGATCCAGGCATTCACCTTTGACAATGGGCTGATTGGGTCCTGTGGGGTTGATCTCATAGGAAGCCTTGCAATCCATCCAGTTATAGGCGCCACAAAGCCCTGTTCTTTCAGGACTTACGGTACATACGTGGCTTGGAGCAAATGACTGGCACAGCGTACATGAATAATAGATCTCCACATCTTCATCCCTCATCTTCTCAACCCGCTCATCTCGAGTTCTGTATTCCGCTCGAGCCCGTTTGGTCAGCTTGTCCACATCCGCCTTCTTGGTATAGAGCGTTACCTGCACCTTATCGATGATCTTCTGAAAGTCCTGATGGAACTTGGCATGAAGCACCACCCCGATATCCTTCAGCCTGAAGCCTTTCTCCACGGCCGCCTTGCTGATCCGAATCCATGAAATATCCCGCTGGCCGATATGCATGACCCCTTGAATGTAGTTGATGAGATGATGAATCTGACGTTCTATGATGGGTTCAAAGTCGGTCTGGAATTCTCGGCCGGCAACTTGCACATAAATACCAAGAGGAAAGCTGTCGCCTTCTTTAAGTTTATCTATATCAGGGCCGATCACCTCGATTTTTCCGTCTTCGATCTCGTTCATTTCAGCCATTTTAACAAGCTCGGTGCACTGGGCCTTTCCTCCACCGGTTTGGGCGAAAAGATCAGTGCCCCGTACCCGTTCACCTTCATATGCCGGGCCAAAAGAACATGGAATATCAATGGATGAAACCGTAACCTTCAGCCCTCTTACCTCAACGGATCTTTGAACCAGTTCCGAATGGGGAACGTTGGCCACCACATGCTCATAGGTACAGATACCGGTTGGTAAAACTTCCGGGATATCCGTATCCGCCAGCGTGGGAAATCCCCAGTTTATGGCGCCTGCAGCAGCAGCAGCCCATTCTGTCCCAACTTCTCCAAGTGCATTCACAAATGCATAGATTCGGTTTTTGTTATACAGCAGGATGCGCTTGTAATCCCCCGGTTGAATCCCCCCGAAGGCCATCGCCGCTCTGTTTGCAAATCCGAGGGCAAATATGGCCGAGGATATATCCGGACCAAATGGAACGATTCGGGTATTCCATCCTATTTGAACCCCTGCTTCAAGTAACTGGTGGGTCACGTCGGTACCGTTATGACCGGCAGCAAGAAAAATATACAGACTGCGCTTCTGATACTCCTCGACAATCAGCTTTGCGGTTTCGGTATCCGGTGCAGCTCCGACCACAGCAGCGAATCCCGGTGCTGTGCCGTCCACAAATTCCACCCCGCGTTTTCGGAAAACCGTGTCGTCGGCAGCTCCAAGCCAAATTTTTCCTGCCTCGAGATCCGGTTCCTCGGAGTGCAGGTAAAAATCCGGCTCTTCCAGATACCGCAGTGCTTCCCGGATTTCAAAGGCAAAGAGAGCGGCCATACCTGCATCCAGCAGCGGTCCCAGGTAGGGCAGGTGATTTACTCCCTTGATGTGGGGCGGCAGCAACCCCCGGGCGAACTCCAGGGGCTTTTTCATATCTTCTAAGGTTTCCACCTTTATTCCCAGCAGGGAATAAATAACCGGCAAGTAGTAAGCGGTATTAGGAAATCCGACTTTAGTGCTGGCATCGTATGTTTCCAGCGCACGTCTATAGAGTCCCTCGACCTTTGAGACGATATTGTAACCACCCTGAATGGCGGCAAATCCAACAAGTTTTGACATTGTTCCTTTCTCCTTTTTTAGGCTGCTTTACTTGAAGCCCGATATGAGGATATCGATTAACCTGTTTCGAATACGAAAACAGTTGGTTCTGTTTGTGATTCGCTTTTTCTAGTTTTCAGTTTTTCTTATGCAGCTCGCCGATGTATGCGATTTAACCGCGCCAACATCCTCTCAAGCGGGTCTTTGCTTACTGCCGCCTGTGGTTTCGGCTCTGCTATCGCTTTTCGCTTTCTGGCAAGCTCCTCGCGTTCCTTCCTGCGTTTTTCGCGTATAGCCGCTTCTTCCGCCTCCCTCTTTGCCCTGGCTTCTGCTTCTGCTTTTGCTTGAGCTTCGGCCGCAGCGCGCAGCTCTTCCTCTGCCTTTCTTCGCGCCTCCTCTTCGGCTTTGATTTTAGCTTCTTCTTCAGCCTTTGCTTTCGCTTCTGCCTCTGCCTCTGCCCTGGCTTTCGCCTCTGCCTCTGCCTCTGCTTTGGCTGCAGCCGCCTCGGCTTTTTCAACAGCCGGTTTTTCTTTCTCGGCGGCTTTCACAGCCGCGACTTTCGGTTCAGGTTCAGGGGCCTTTTTCTTCTCAACCGCCGGCTTTGCAGGCTGCGGTTTCGGTACGGCCTTCTTTGCCGGCGGTGCTTTCTTTGGCTTCTCCTCTTCTATGGAAAGATCCGGTTGCGGTGACAGCGCTTCTAAATCCACAACCACAGGTTTAAGCCTTTTTTCTACGGGTGCAACATCCAATGCCATCCCGCCGTCACAGGCCAGATCTATAAACGCTCGAACCAGTCTTACCGATTCCGGATGTCTCATGATAAGAATGTCCGATCCGGCCATCAAATAGCTTACCGCTCCGACTGTTTCCATAAGAACACCGCGCTTTTCCGGATCCCCAAGCGTAGGGGCGGCTTCGGCACTTTCCTTTGCCTCCTTGCATTTCCAAATTTCATTTGCAAGGTTATTGATGATGGGAAGCTGTAATTTGTCATCACCCTGGGCAAGAGCCGCCATCCGGATTCGCTCCATGACCGAATAGGAATATTCAAGGCCATAACCCAACCCTCCGGTGGTGGGGTCGATGATCATGCGATCCATCGGCATCCCGAGGTTTTCAAGGAGTATATTGATCTGTTTGGCTAGGTTTACATCAATGGGGGAAGAAGCTATGACAGTATGCCCGAAGCCCATGGCACTGGCACCGATTCCCTTGTGGTTTTTGTCTTCAACGGGTCCAAGGGCCAGATTGGCACCCTGGCAATATTCAGCAACCTTCTTCAGGACCTCTTCGTCTTTCTGAACATTGGCCGTACCCCAGACGATCACCGGCACCTCCACGGCTTCAAGAACCTTCTTAACAGTGGCTGCAGCCGCCTCGGCAGAAGCATCCTTCGAGTTAGGATCGGTGCTTTTCAATTGCAGGGCAATCATATCCGCACCGTACTGCTCCACGCATTTTTTTGCCCAAGCCGCCGGGTCCGACACCACATCCTTAAAGGGAAGCAGCGCGGATTCAGGCCAATCCTCAGGCTCCATGTCCCATAGTTCCATTGCAATTTTAGGCTTGTGGGGCATTTTCCCTTCAAATGCATAAAACGGGTAACAGGTTTCTCCCCCGACGGTTACCGCCTTATCTCCCCTTCCCAGCGTAATCTCTTTTATTGCGCCGGCATAGGTTTCTTTGAAAACTTCAAAAGCCAATTTAGCCTCCTTAAACGTAATCTTGTAAATGGTGAAGGAAGATACAAAAATATTAAATCATTTCAACAATTAAAGTGTAAAGAAACGAGACCTTTGCAAAATGAACATTTTTCAAAGGCCTCGACCCATCCTTAATAAATCACCTACAACGACAGATGTCGCTATCGATTCCTCAGATGGACTCAATGCCCATTGGCATAAAGCTGATTTTTGCCAAAGGTATTAAAATTATATTGATCATTTTAATTTGTCAATAATTCAATAATAAGAAAGCCTATTTTTTTCGTCGGGGATGTAGATTTTAGTTTTTCATTTCTTTTCGTTCCTTGAGTCGTGCCTTCAGCTTAGGAAACTGGTCCATGTCTGTATGAGGCAAGAATAGGGCTGCCACATAATGATCCATATAGGATGGTGTTTCCGAGAGTTCGAAATTGGTCATTTTCTTGGTAACTTCCACCACATCTTTCCGGATACGATTGGTCAACGAACTCATTCTGGCTCCCATCAACGAGCCGTTGCCGATAAAGGTGACCTTTTCAGGGTTGATCTCGGGCAGAAGTCCGATGGTCATAGCCTTTTCCAGATCTACATAGCTTCCAAAGCCCCCGGCCATGATGATCCTGTCTATATTCTGAACGCTCAGGCCAACTTCTTCCAGAAGCGTCATACAGCCACTGTACATGGCGCCTTTTGCTCGAATGAGGTTTTCAATATCCGGCTCAGTGAGCACGACATCTCTGTCGATCTGGGTTTCCTCCGCCCAGGCCAGCACGTATTCGCATATGCCATCCACCTCTCTGATCCGCTTGGTGTCCAAACTGCGGTTGAACTTGCCGCGATTATCTATAATACCCATTTCAAACATAGTGGCAACAGCGGTAATCAGGCCCGAGCCGCAAATACCCTTCGGTCGAACATTGCCGATGGTGATGTTCATGGGCTCAAGGGTAAGCGGATCGATGGAAAAATCCTCGATTGCCCCTTCCGTTGCACGCATGCCCAGTTTTATTCCGCCCCCTTCAAATGCAGGACCGGCCGAACAGGCTGCACACGCCAGCCAGTCCCTGTTTCCGATCACGATTTCCGCATTGGTTCCGATATCCATATAAAGCGTCAACTCCTCTGTGCGGTACATGCCGGAGCCCATCACACCAGCCACAATATCGCCCCCCACATAGCTGGATACGGCAGGGTAAATAAGGGCCGTGACATGATCGCCCAATTCCATCCCCAGATCTGCCGCCCGGAAAGGCGGGTAGAGCGTGGCTGCCGGTACATAAGGAGAGCGCCGAATATAGCGGGGATCTATCTTCAGCATCAACTGGGTCATTGTGGTGTTTCCCGCAAGTGTTATGGTTGAGATTTCATCCGGATCTACCCCGGCCTTTTTGATAATTCGCTTAAGGATCTTGTTGATAGTCTCTATTACCACCTCATGTAACCTGTCTAGCCCTCCGGGTTTTTCAGCAAAAACAATCCGGCTGATAACATCTTCTCCATAACTTATCTGCCCATTAAAATCCCCGTACTGACTTAATATCGAGCCGGTTTTTAAATCGATGACCTGTCCGTAAATGGTGGTCGTACCTATGTCCATCGCGATGGCATAGTTCCTGTCGGTTGTATCGCCGGGCTGTATATTGATGATGCGGGTTTTGCCGCTATCTCGAACAGGGCGGGCAAGGGTGGCTGTGACCTTAAAGTCTTTTTCCCGCATAACCGAGGGGATTTTTCGAATCACCGACAGATCGACCTCAAGCCTATGCTCATCGTGCTTCAATTTTAAATAACTCACCAGACGGGTGACATCCGGCAGATTGTCCTGTACCGTTGGTTCGGGCAGCTCCAGATATCGCTTTTCCACCGGGGGTACGAAAAGTCCCTTTTCCTTGAGTTCATCAAGGTTTATTTGTCGAATACGGGCCATTTTCCTGGGGGTGGCCTGAAGATTCAGCACCTTTGAATCTATGGAAGACTCCACGGGGATCCGCACCTCAAGATCGCTTACAACGCGTGCCAAACAAGCTAGACGAAATCCTTTTTGCCGATCCTGCCTGCTTAACTTTTCGCTAATTCCTCCCCTCACCGTTCCTTGTTCTATAATGACCCTGCATTTACCACACACGCCCTCCCCGCCACAGGAGGCATTGATGTGAACTCCGGCTTCCATAGCAGCTCGAATAAGGCTTTCCCCATCGGAGACGGCAATTTTTTTATTATGGGGTAGAAACAAGACCTGATGCATAACTTATGATGAACCTCCGAAATTCTTTTCGCTCTTGGCCTTCCCTTTATCCTGCAATGGTGAGAGGAGCTGGTTAAGCCGGCAGCTTAGCACGAGCACGTCATCATTAACCGTGGTTTGAACCGTGCAGGGCAGGGATTTGAATAATTTGATCATAGCTTGATTTTGAGGAATTGTATACGCATAGAATCCGTCGATGTGGTTTTCCTTTGCGGCTTCGGCCAGTTTATGAATAATAATTTTGCCCAGGCCCTTGCGCTGCCAGTCTTTGCTGACCGAAAAAGCAATTTCAGCCATGTTTTTGTCCGGATCAAGAAGATACTCCCCAATGGCAACCACTTTTCCAAAACCGAATTCACCCACCACAGCCACAATGGTTAGGTTTTTTATATAATCGATCTGGGTGATTCCTTCCACTTCTTCACGGAAAAAGGATGATTTTTCATGGAAAAACCGTGATATCACATCATTCTTATCAAGGGTATAGAAATGTTCCTGGATCCGGCGTTCATCCACTGGTTTGGCGGGTCGGATGGTAACCTGCTGGTTATTTATGGTATAGGTTTCTTCGTACTTTACGGGATAGACGCCCCGGATGGAATCTTTTAAGGTTCTCTCCGGGCTGAAAAGCCCCATTTTCTTTGCTTCGAAGAACAATTCCTCTCGGAATTTCGGATGAGCAATGCTGATCATCCCCAGAGCGCGCTCCTGCAAGCTTTTGCCGAACAGGTTAACTGCACCGTACTCTGTTACCACATAGTGTACATCACCCCGGGGAACCACAACGGCCGTATCCGACAGCATCGGTACGATACGGCTTAACCTGCCGTGCTGGGAGGTGGAGGTCATCAACAGGATGGATTTTCCGGATTTGGCCTGAGAAGCTCCACGAACGAAGTCGAGCATACCGGTTACCCCGGAAAAATAATTGAACGGCAGTGCATCTGCAGCTACCTGTCCGGTTAGATCTATGGTCATGGCCACATTGATGGAAACCATCTTGTTATGCCGTGAGATGATTCCAGGATCGTTTACATAATCGGAGGGATGGAATTCAATGCCGGGATTGTCATCCACAAATTCATAGAGCGACTGTGTTCCCATGGCACTGCTGGCCACCAGCTTTCCCTCGTTGAAGCCCTTCTTGCGATTGGTTACAACTCCGCGAGCAACAAGGTGCATAATGTCATCCGTAAGAAACTGCGTGTGTATCCCCAGGTCGTTCTTGTCTTTAAGCGCAAGCAAAACCGCCTGGGAAGTGGTGCCCAGGCCGATCTGAATCGTTGCCCCATCCTCTATGAGTCTTGGCATCAACCTCGCTATGGTATTGGCTGCTTCAGACTCGGGTTGTTCCCCGATCGTCAGCAACTGCTCATCATGTTCCACCACCAGGTCCACATCGTTCACATGTATAAAGCTTCGGCCCAACACCCTGGGCATTTTCGAATTTACCTGAGCGATTACAAGATCCGCCGATAATGCCGCAGACAGGGTGATATCCACCGATACACCAAGGCTCATCCATCCGAAATCATCCGGTGGAGACACCTGGATTAGCGCCACATGGATGGGCAGTTGTCTGGTTTGAAACAGCATGGGAACCGCGGAAAGATTCAGGGGGGTGATAAATCTAAGATTTCTTGCAAGCGCCTTTGGTTTGGCGGATCCCAGATAGAAAGAGCGGATATTAAGACTGTGTCCTTTAGTTTTCGTAGCTATCAGGCTTAAGGGGGTCGTCTCAAGAGCAAGCAGGCGCACGATTTCCACATCCTTAAGCCCCCCGGCCACCTCGGCAAACGCCCTTACAAGATGCTGGGGCTCTCCGCATGAAGATCCGATGAAAACTCTCTGGCCGGGTTTGATATGGCGAATGGCCTCAAGAACGGTGCATTTCTTTTCAACATATTGATCGGCCCAGTAAGCAGTTGGGGAGCCTGCCATAGCCTTTCCTTTCGGCTTTTAAGCCCGTCATATTATCGCCCCAGCCGGGGAATGCGAGAAAAACCCTCGCCTGAACCCTTGCCCCCTTGGAGCCTTGAATCCCACCTCTTCGGCTTTAGCCGAATGCTGTCGGCTTTGAATTTTAAAATATATCATTATCTTTTCCGGGCTGGAATATCAAGAACAACGTTCTAAAAACCAGCAGGCATCCATATGTGAGATGGCCTTGTTTTCTGATCGCCAACCCAAAAGCCTGCGTTGGTTCTTGACCCAAGCATTTAAATATTTTATTATTTTTTACCGTTTTTCTTAGAGCTGGAGTGGCTCAAGGGTTGAACTTTTTTCTTCAAAAGGCACAAAAAGCCCCTAAGGTCTTAAAAGGATTTTCAGATGGCTGAATTTCTTTCCATTATTATACTTATTATATCCATCTGCACGCTTATCGTGGTTTTGATTCGATTGCATCGATCCCCCGATAAGGGCTTCAGCATGCTCAAAGAGGATCTGGTCGCCCTTGGGCAAAAACAGGTACAAACAGAAAGCGCGGTTAAGGACGAAATTTCCAAGAATCGGGAAGAATCAGCCAGAAACGCAAAGCTGGCCCGTGAAGAACTGAGCAGATCCTTTAAAGATGCAACTGATTCGTTGCTGCAGCGGATGGCCGAAAATGCCGGTATGCAAAAAGATCTACTGGACGCATTTTCAAGACAGTTGCGGGATTTGACCGGACTTAATGAAGAAAAACTCGAGTCCATGCGCAAGAGCCTTGAAAGCCAGCTTCGCACCCTGCGGGAGGACAACAGCCGGAAGCTTGAACAGATAAGGGAAACGGTTGACGAGAAACTGCAATCAACTCTTGAAAAGCGACTGGGGGATTCATTCCGTCAGGTAAGCGAACGGCTCGAGCAGGTTTACAAAGGCCTCGGGGAGATGCGGAACCTCGCCACAGGGGTTGGAGATCTTAAAAAGGTGCTGACCAATGTAAAGGCGCGCGGTACCTGGGGTGAAATACGGCTGGGGAACATTTTGGAACAGATTTTAACCCCGGACCAGTATGAGGTGAATGTGCAGACCAAGAAAAACAGCAGCGAACGCGTGGAGTTTGCCATCAAACTACCAGGTCAGGATACCAACAGGCAGCAGGTTGTCTGGTTACCCATCGACTCCAAGTTTCCCCAGGAAGATTATCAGCGCCTGGTGGATGCTCAAGAATCGGCAGATAGGGAAGCGGCGGAAAAATCCATCAAGAACCTGGAGGCTCGAATCAAGGCAGAGGCCAAAAACATCAAGGAAAAATATATTGATCCACCCCATACCACAGATTTCGGCATCATGTTTCTGCCGGTTGAAGGACTTTATGCAGAGGTTCTCAGAAGAGCCGGTTTATGCGACCTGCTGCAACGGGATTACAGGGTCGTTCTCACCGGCCCGACCACGCTGGCAGCCCTGCTGAACAGCCTTCAAATGGGGTTTCGAACCCTTGCCATTGAAAAAAGGTCGAGCGAGGTCTGGGAGTTGCTGGGCATTGTGAAAACGGAGTTTGGAAAATTCGGAGACGTGCTGGCAAAGACCAAGAAGAAACTTCAAGAGGCCAGCAATACCATAGATAAGGCAGAGGTACGAACCCGGGCCATCGAACGAAAATTGAAAAAAGTTCAAGAAGTGCCCATCGACAACCCTGTTGAACTGATCGATGAATAGACCGTCTTTGCTTGAACTTAGTTCGCTTCGCTCACAGATGGCCTGTAGCGCCGCTTCAAGCCCTTGGGGCGTACAGGCAGAAAGGCTGGGTCTACGCCCCGCAGGGAATGATGGACTGATGGAATGGCAACGAAAATTGTTTTATGGGATAAAGAATGATGCCAGCCGATGAAAACATCATACGAAGGGTTGAAGAATTAAGAGAGCAAATCCACTACCATAACTATCGGTATTACGTTCTGGATGATCCGGAGATTTCCGATGCCGACTATGACCGGCTCTTTGACGAACTGGTCCAACTGGAGCAGAAGTATCCTGAGCTTATAACCCCGGACTCTCCCACCCAGCGGGTCGGCGCCAGCCCCCTGGAGGCGTTTGAGACGGTCTCCCACAGTATTCCCATGCTCAGCCTGAACAAGGTTACATCCGAGGCGGATTTTCTGGATTTTCATCGCAGGATATTGGAACTGTCAGGACAAACAGAAAAAAATATCCGATATACGGTGGAGCCCAAATTCGATGGCCTTGCGGTTGAACTTGTTTACACAGAGGGCGTGTACCAACTGGGGTCTACAAGAGGGGACGGAATAGTGGGTGAAAATGTGAGCCAAAATCTGAAAACCATTCGATCCATTCCTTTAAGATTAATGGGCAAGTCTGTGCCGTCGCTGATCGAAGTTCGCGGAGAGGTCATTATGACAAAGAATGACTTCGAAAAATTAAACAAAGAGAGGGAGAAAAACGGTGAACCGCTCTTCGCAAATCCACGCAATGCCGCTGCAGGCTCGGTAAGACAGCTGGATCCCAAGATAACCGACAGCAGACCTCTGAGCATGTTTGCCCATGGCATCGGAAGGGTGGAGGGAAAAGAATTGACAAGCCACTGGCAGAGCCTCATGTATCTCAAGCAACTTGGATTCAAGATCAGCCAGTACGCTAAGCGATGCGAGAGCGTTCAGCAGGTAAAGCAATTCTATCAAAAGATGCTAAAACGAAGGGATGAGTTACCCTATGAAATCGATGGAATCGTAATCAAAGTGGATGATTTTTCTATCCAGAGAAAACTTGGGGAGCTTTCACGAAGCCCTCGATGGGCCGTAGCATGGAAGTTTCCGGCCCTCCAGGGACATACCAAAATACTGGATATCGTCGTCAGCGTTGGAAGGACCGGGGCGTTGACCCCCGTAGCCATATTAGAACCCGTAAGGGTGGGCGGAGTGGAAGTCAGCCGGGCCAGTCTGCATAATGAAGATGAAATCGAAAAAAAAGACATAAGAATCGGTGATACGGTTGTGATTCAAAGGGCGGGAGATGTGATTCCCGAAGTCGTCAAGGTGATTAAATCCAGGCGTACGGGATCAGAGCGGAAATTTACCATGCCAGAAGTGTGTCCCGTATGTGGATCCAAGGCGGAGAGGCCCGAAGGTGAGGCCATTTACAGATGTACCGGAATTGCCTGCCCCGCGCAGATAAAGGAAAATCTGGTGCATTTCGCATCCAAAGGCGCCATGAACATCGACGGTATCGGACACAAATTCCTGGAGCAGATGGTAGATAAAAAACTTATTAGTGACCCTGCCGATCTGTATTTTCTTAAGAAGGAAGATTTGATGAAACTGGATCGGATGGGAGATAAGCTGGCCGAAAATATGCTAAATGCCATCGACAAGAGCAGGCACCCAGCTCTGAGCAACTTGATTTACGCCCTTGGAATTCGTAATGTGGGATATCATCTGGCCGGTGTTCTGGCAAAGCGGTTTAAATCCATCGAAAATTTATCCCGCCAAACAATCGATGATCTCATGCAGGTACCTGAGATCGGTCCCGTTGTGGCGCAAAGCATCCGCAATTTTTTTGACAACCCGGAAAACCTTAAGGTTATTGAGAAGTTGAAATCAGGCGGCGTTCAATTCCCCTCCGAGGCGGATGAACCAAAAGAGCTGCCGCTTGAAGGAAAAACTTTCGTCTTAACCGGAGCATTGGATTCCTACACCAGGGATGAAGCCAGAAGGCTCATCGAAAGCAGGGGGGGCAGGGTGACTTCTTCTGTGAGCAGGAAAACAGATTTCGTCATCTTGGGCAAAGACCCCGGTTCGAAATATGACGCAGCCAGACGACTGGGGGTTCCCACCCTCGATGAGAAGCAGTTCAAGGAATTGATTGGTGAATAGCTCTGTTGAACAGTTAACTAACAGGGGACCTTTTCCCGCGGGGCTGTTTATCACCGATCTTGATGGTACGCTTTTTCGATCAGATAGGACCGCAGCGGAAAGGGATCTTGAAACACTCGTGATTCTTGGAAAAAAAGGTGTTGTTCGAGCCGTTGCCACCGGACGGTCGCTTTTTTCTTTTAAAAGAGCAGTGGGAGACACGCTTCCGGTGGACTACGTGATTTTTTCAACCGGAGCGGGGATCATACACTACCCGAGCGGGCGGCTGTTAAGAAAGAAGAATCTGCCACCGGTTGCCGTTAAACGGTCGCTGAAGGCATTGATAGATGCTGGTCTTGACTTTATGGTACATCGTCCCATTCCGGATAATCATCGGTTTGCATACTGGGGAAATACGAAAAGCCATCCTGATTTCATTCGCAGGATACAACTCTATGAAAAATTCTGCCATGCTCTTGATGGCGCCGATGGAATCGGCCATGCCGCACAGCTGCTTGTAATCGTGCACCAATCGAATGCCCAACCAATGATTGATCATCTTAGAGACATACTTCCGCAATTAAATGTAATACGCACCACATCCCCTCTGGATGGTGAGTCAACCTGGATTGAAATTTTCCATAAGGACGTCTCAAAAAGCCGTGCAGTCAAGTGGCTTGCTTCGCGGCTGGGCGTTTCCAGAGAGCGGACGCTTTCCGTGGGCAATGATTATAACGATACGGATATGCTGCAATGGGCAGGGAGCAGTTTTGTGGTGGACAACGCTCCAGAGGATCTCAAAAAGCGGTTTCCTTCGGTGGCTTCCAATGACCAGTGCGGTGTGAGCGAGGCGGTGAGCAGGTGGCTGAATGAAAGGATTTAAGGGTAGTTTCACCGGTTAGGGGATAATTTTTAAAACAGCAAAATTTATACGTTTACCCCGTTAGAGAAAGCCACCAACTTCTGTCGGTTGTATACTATAGTCGTTAGAGAACATCATTCTCTAACGGGGTTTACTTAAGCTTCGAACAATCCCAGCAGGGAGGCAGACGTGGTTATGGAAATCGATCGATTCGGAGATGATTTCGATCCTCGTTTTAAAATATTCCATGAACTGATGGCCAAAAAAATCAGAGAGATCCTCCTGGTCTCCACTCCATATGAGGCCTGGATCATGGAAGAGGACTGCCGTTTATCCGAGCGTATCATCCATGAATACCGTGGATTGAATCTGAGCAACCCCCCGCGGCTCACATGGGTCTCCACTGCAGAAGGGGCACTTAAGGCCTTAGAGCAACAAAAATTCGACATGGTCATCACCATGCAGCATTTAACCGACATGGACGTCTATCGTCTGGGTGAAAAAATCAAACAGAAGGCACCACAGCTTCCCGTGGTGTTGCTAAGCCACAGTACTCCTACAAACCAGCAATGCATGCCCGGACAAACACGCCCCCCGGGTATTGACAGAACGTTTATCTGGTCCGGGGACACGGACATCCTGTTGGCTTTAATCAAAAGCGCGGAAGATACAATGAACGTGGATCACGATACGAGATCCGCAGGCATAAGGGTGATTCTCGTAGTGGAGGATTCCCCCGAGTACATCTCATCCCTGCTACCGATTCTTTATAAGGAAGTGGTCAGGCAGGCCCAGGCAGTAATGGAGGAAGGACTCAATGAAGAACACCGTTTGCTTACCATGCGCGCAAGACCCAAGATTCTTGTTGCAGAAGATTACGAAGCTGCGCTATCGCTCTATGAGCGCTTTGAGCCTTACCTGCTGGGGGTTCTTTCCGATGTTCGAATTCCCCGCAACTGCCGCCTGGACGATACCGCCGGCATCGATCTTCTTTACAGGATAAAGGCAAAACGATGGGATATTCCTCTTTTGCTGATGAGTTCGGAACCATCCAACGCGGAGGTGGCCGCAAGGATCCCTGCTTCTTTTGTGGATAAGAATTCAACCTCCCTGCTCACCGAAATAAGAGTCTTTTTAAAAGAACAACTGGGATTCGGGGATTTTATCTTTAGAACCGCCGAAGGCAAAGAGATCGGCCGGGCCTCAAACCTGCGGTCTCTCGAGAAAATTCTTCCCCACATTCCCGATGAATCTTTTATTCTTCATTGCAGCAAAAACGACTTTTCCAGATGGCTTTTTGCCCGCTCGGAGATTCTGCTTGCTTCAAAATTGCGGCCGGTCAGGCATGCGGATTTTTCTGATGTTGAAAGCCACAGGCGTTTTGTGATCAACAGTTTTCACGACTTGAGGAAATGGAGACAAAGAGGGATTGTCGCAAACTTTGATGCCAAGGATTTTGATCCGGATACGGAATTTTTCAAGATCGGAAAAGGCTCTCTCGGGGGTAAGGCCAGAGGGTTGGCATTTGCATCCACGATGCTAAGGCGCAACTCCGAGATTCACAGGAAGTTTCCTGATGTAAATATCGTTGTTCCTCAGACACTGGTGATCACCACCGATGCATTCGACGACTTTATGGAGATCAACCATTTAAGGGAACTTGCCAAAACAGATGCTTCAGATGAGGAGATCGCAGAGCGCTTTGTGAAGGCAGAATTTCCGCAATGGGTCCGCGAGAACCTTGAGGCCTATCTTGCTCATATAAGATATCCCCTGGCCATTCGTTCTTCCAGTCTTCTTGAAGACGCTCAATTTCGGGCATATGCTGGCCTTTACCGAACCTACATGATACCAAATGACTTTCCAGAGCTTCAAAAACGACTGGAGCAACTGATCAGTGCCGTAAAATTGGTGTACGCTTCCACTTTTTATCGCAGCCCCAAGGCATTTTCCAAGCGGATCGGACATAGGACGGAAGAGGAAAAGATGGCGGTGATCATACAGCAACTGATGGGAAGCCGGCATGCAAACCGATTCTACCCGGCAATCTCGGGTGTTGCACAATCTCATAATTACTATCCCTTTTCGAAAATGAAACCCGAAGAGGGAATCGCAACCATCGCAATGGGCTTGGGCAAACTGGTCATGGAAGGAGAAAAGGCATTACGATTCTGTCCGAAGCACCCGCAGCTGCTGCCCCAGCGCTCCACGGTAGAAGATATCCTGGAAAATTCACAACGGTTTTTTTACGCTCTTAAAATGGGAGAAGCCTTCCACTCGCTTAGCATTAATGAAGATTCGACCTTAGAGAAGAAGGAAGTCACCGAAATTGCCGAAGAGATGCCGATGAAACTGCTGGCAAGTACGTATGTTCCGGAAGAACATCGCATTCGGGACACCGCAAGTACGGCAGGACACAGGGTGCTCACCTTTGCGCCGGTTCTAAAGCACAACCTCTTTCCTCTGGCTGGCATCCTGATGGAGGTATTGAAGATGGGAGAGCAAGGCATGGGATGCCCCGTGGAGCTTGAATTTTCCGTGACGCTGCATGAGGATTCGCAGCGAAAACCTGAATTTGCCTTCTTACAGCTTCGCCCCATGACCGCACGCCGGGAATTGGTGGAGGTGGAGATCAGCCAGGAGGAGATAAACCGGGCTTTCTGTATATCCTCAAACGCACTGGGAAACGCCGTAAAACAAGATCTTGCGGACATCATTTACGTAAAACCCGAAGCGTTCGACCCGAGGAAAACCCAGGACATCGCCCGGCAGATAGGAGCGATAAACTCGGATCTGGTGGGACAGAACCGCAAGTACTTGTTAATCGGACCGGGGCGATGGGGATCGGCTGACCGTTTCCTGGGAATCCCTGTTAACTGGTCTGATATCAGCGGTGTGAGTGCCATAGTGGAGACCGCGTCTGCGAAGCTGAAAGCGGAACCGTCTCAAGGGTCTCATTTCTTTCACAATATCAGCTCATTGGGAATTAACTATGTAACCGTCACCGAAGACGGCGGATGCTTTCTTGACTGGAACTGGTTGACCTCACTGCCGGTGATAACCGAAACAACTTTCGTAAGCCATGTCCGCCTGGAAAAGCCAATTATATTAAAGGTAGATGGGCGAAAGTCATATTGCGTGATGCTTGCAAATCTTTGAATAGGTTCCGGCGCACGCAGAGGCGATTGTCAGCGAAGCGGAAAAGTCAAGCTTCTATGGCGCACTGAAGCATACACTGCAGCAGAACATTGGCGCCTGATTCGCAATCCTCCCATTTGGTGTTTTCCACCTCCACATGACTTCTGCCTCCGATGCTGGGAACAAATATCATGGCCGTGGGGGCCACCATGCTCAAGTACCCCGCATCGTGACCCGCGCCGCTTCGCATTTTGAGCACAGGATATCCCAGTTGCTGTGCAGTATCCAGAACACGGGTTACAAGTCTTTGGTCAAACGGCATGTGATCGACCTGCCAGGTTTCTTCGATTCGAACCGAACATCCCCTTCGGTTCGCGATGGCTTGAAAATTTTCTTTCGCATCAATCCAGGCGCTTTGAGAACGATCGTCATCCCATGAGCGGATATCGACCGTGAAGTGAACATGGTCCGGGATGATGTTCCGTGAGTTTGGAAAGTTATGGATCTCTCCCACCGTGGCCACCATATTGCCCCCCATCTTTTGAGGCAGTGCGTTTATCGTGAGAATCATTTCAGCAGCCGCACACAGGGCATCGTTTCTTCCTTCCATGGGAGTCGGCCCAACCTGATTTGCCGTTCCCGAAACATAGACATCACACCATCGCATACCGACGATGCCCTCGGGTGCCCCTATGATCATGTTTTCTTTCTCCAATACGGGACCCTGTTCAATGTGGTACTCAAAATAGGCGTAAATCGGATCGGGTTTTGACAATATATTTCCCTTATATCCGATTCGCTCAAGCTCTTCACCGAATTTTTTACCCTGCATATCTGTTCGATCATAAATCCAGTGTTTATCAAGCTTTCCCGTCCACACCCCGGACCCTGCCATTGGGGGGGAGAACCGGGTGCCTTCTTCGTTCGTCCAGTTGGCCACAACAATCGAACGCAAGGTCTCGATTTCATTGTCGTTAAGCGTGCGCAGAACTTCAAGCCCCCCCATCACCCCCAGTATCCCGTCAAACCGCCCTCCTTTTGGCTGGGTATCGATATGGGAGCCGCACATCACGGACGGTAAATCATCTTTTTTCCCAGGTCTTCTGCCAAAAATATTTCCCATATCATCGATCGTAACCTTGAGACCGATTTCTTGAAGCCATTTCACGAATAAATCCCTGGCCTGTTTGTCCTCCTCCGACAAGGCCAGCCGGTGAACCCCACCACCTTCTGTTGCACCGATTCTGGCCATCTCTTCCAGGCTTTCTTGAAGCCGCCTGCCGTTTACCCTGAGATTTTGATATTCCATCACTACCCCCCCCTGTTGATATGAAGATGATTAACGATTATTGTTATGGAGAAGTGAATTTAAAAAACTTAACGATCCTTAAATCAGTTGAGCCAGCCGTCGAATCCCCTCATGTATCGAATCAACATCGCAATAGGAGAAGTTTAGCCGCAGTTCGTTTCGTTTTGAAACTCCTTCCGAATAAAACTTACTTCCTGGAATAAAAGCGACCTTGCTTTCAATCGCCCGTTCCAATAGCCGGTCTGTGTTAATCTTATCGTCCATGGTTACCCAAATAAACATTCCCCCTTCAGGCATCGTCCATGTGATACCGGCCGGCATGTTCGCTTTAAGCGCCTCTATCATGGCGTCTCGCCGGGGTCTGTAGAGGTTGATGATAGTGGAGATCTGCTCTGCGAAATACCCTCTGTCTATGAAACGTGCGGCAACCCGCTGGGTGGCACAATCCGGGCTTACCGTTATTTTCTGAGCCCACATCACCATCGGCATGATCACCTCAGGGGGGCCCATCGTATAGCCCAAGCGCAGTCCGGGACCCAGTATTTTGGAGAAAGACTTGCAGATGGTGACCCTGCCAGGGTCTTTTAGCTCGGTTCGGGCCAATTCCCATAAAGTCGGGATTTTTTCTCCATCGTAACGAAGTTCTCGATATGGCTGGTCCTCTAATATGGGCACATCGTATTGCTGAGCTATTTCAATGATCTCACGCCGTCGCTTGAGGTTCATGGTTTTTCCGCTGGGATTTTGAAATTCGGGGATGACGTAAATGAATTTTACACGCTGTTTTTTGTCAAACAACGCTTTCAGGGTCTGTTTCAATCGTTCAGGAAGCATACCGTATTCATCCATCTCAACACCTACAAATCGAGCGCCGCATGCTTCCATGGCTGCAAGAGACCCTGGAAAACCCGGCGCCTCACTGATAACGATATCCCCGGGATCAATAAAGCAGCGGGTGAAAAAATAAATCCCGTTGGTGGAACCAACCGTAATAAGTATTTGCTCTTCGTCCAGAGCCGAAATGGTTTCGATCTTCAATATGGCCTGCTTCAAAGCCTTATCGCCTTCACTGGCGCCATACTGTAAAACATCCTCGCCGTCTTCCATAACCACTTCGGAAAACAACCGGGCCAGTTGTTTCTTGGGAAAAGAATCCGGGCTTGGCAACCCCCCGGCAAAGGATATCATCCCGGCAACCCCTTTTGTCATCTTTAAAATTTCCCGAATGAAAGAGTGCTTCATAGAAAGCGTCTGTTTTGAAAACAGCCGTGTTATGGGCTGATACATCGCACCCTCCTTAATGTGCCTTGATAAATTACATGGCCTGCCATGGCATATGCGGCAAAGCTAGCCTTATGCCGCCTGGACCAATATTATGAATCACACCATAGCATCTTGAGCCTGTGCGAATCAATTCTTAAATCGTCTTTGAAATCAGGTTACGGAAGTAAAGGGTATCTGCATTGGGCAAATGATCGCCCAAAGGGCTCTAAAAGGGATAAAAAATTGAGATGATATAGCAGGCAAGGGTGTTTGAACATTTAAGCGTATCGTGAAAACATCAAAGGAGAGGGATTGGACATCCCCATCCTTTGAAAGTGGTGGTAGCTTATGTTAAAGCTTTGTAGATAATGCTCCAACCATGTGCTTCATATCCTTAGGGTCTCCATTGGGATGAAGCACAATCATCAAGATTTGCCATTTACCCAGAGGAGATTCGTAAAGAGGCGCCGCGTAGCTGCCATTACCAGAGGCATCGGTCTTGAACATATAAGGTGCTGTGCCTGCTCCGGCTTCGTGTTTTTTCGGTTTCATGTTAACAAACCATACCGTATAGACCGAATTGGGCTTAAGCCCCTTTGCAGTGATACGAATATTTTCATCAGTGATAATCGCGGTTCCTTCTGCTCCCGGATGCATCTTAGTGGCCATCAGCGGATATTTGCCTGCGGACGGTCCTGCCCAGGAAGATGTAATGAAAAAGACGGTCAGCATACCGATGATGAATGCCATAGATAGCTTGTGTGTATTCATAATGTACCTCCTATTATTGGATTTTTGGTTCTCATCCGTATCAACCGGAACTGCTTTCAGACCCCAAAAAAGAACCGATTCTTTCGGATGATCTTCTAAGTTTCTGTCGTTTAAACCTGCAGATGCTTACAACTATATTTAGCTAAACTGATCGGTTTCAGGTTCAGGGCTCAGGGGTCAGAGGGATACAGCCGATTAAAATCGCTTGTAATATCAAGCTTAATTTAGAAAATTTATTATAAACAAATGGGTTCAAGAAAAGCAAAAGACGGGAGCAGGTGGTTATTGGAGTGAGGATTTCAATGCATCTTTTATCCGCATCCGGGCCTGTGCCGGAAGAGCAAAGGCTTGATTCTGACCTTCCCCTGGCAGTTCAGTGATTTGACTCAGTGTCCGAAGCATCACCAGCTGCTCCTGAAATCGCGAGCAAAACCGGCACATCATCAAATGCAATCGTATCATCATTCGATGATGAAACGGAAGTTTTCTGTCAAAGGATTCCGAGATCCTCTGAGAGACATCTTTGCAACGAAACATCCAGTGCTTCATGAGCAACACCTCAGTCAGTTGGATTTGAGCCACTGTAACTCAAGACAACGCCTTAAACTCATGCGGGCCCGATACAGTATCACCCAACAGTTTGTCGCAGTAATATTCAGCAGCTTACAGATTTCCTCAGTGCTTAACCCGTTGATTTCACGAAGCGTAAAGGCCTGAGCTATCCGCTCGGGCAACTGCGAAAGACAGCGGTAAAACACTTCCATGAATTCATGCTGTTCATATGCTTCCATGGGGTTGGTGTTCCATCTGGCAGGTCGAATCTTCCAGGCTCCTTTTGCATCAAAAAAGCGATCCGTTGAATCGTCGTATTTCTCCGTATCATCTCTTGGATCTTCGCGACTCTTTTTTCGGAAAAAATCGATTATTTTGTGCTTTAAGATCGCAATCAACCAGGTCCGAAAGGAAGATCGCCCCTTGAAGTTATTCTGCGATCGCAATGCGGCAACAAAGGTTTCTTGAACCAGCTCCTCGGCCGTGCCAGCGTCCCTTACCTGTGATAGTGCAAACCGGTATAGATAATCCCCGTGCTGATCCACCCACTGATCGGGATCTATCATTGTAATTTTTGGTTCAGTACCATTCATTGGTTCAGTGTCCTTCATCATTGGTTTGTTTGAAAAAATGAAGCAGTCGCAACCATTATACGCTTCAAAATGTGATTATTCGGGGAATTAAAACACCTTTCCGAGTTCACCTTGAAGTTGCATAAGCCACTAAAATGGCCCGTATGCATGATTTATCACAGTACCGGAAAACTGCGCCTTTTGATTCGCCTTTCAACAACGGGATTCCTCGAGAATTGCTGCTTTTAATCCTTGTCCGATGAGCTACTACTTGTTGGTAAGTATCAAAAAGGCTTTTTCAAATCGATTTACTATCTAACATATAAAAAAAGTAAACACAAACATTTTAAACTTGACAATTTTATCAGGATTGGTATGAAAACTACTTTTATATAACAGAATTCTTCAGTAATGTTCGGTTTCAAGTCTAATTGTTTCAATGCTGGCGGGGGGAAGGCCATGGATAAATTGTTTTGGGCCTGGTGTTTCTGGTTTGTCTTTCTTTTCATCATTGATTTTATCCTTCCATTCTCGTTGCTGAAGGATATCCCGAAGCTTACAGGCAGCTTCTTGTTCTGGGTGATTTGGATCGTCGTTGCGATCATCAGCATGTTCCTCATTTTCCTTCGATGGCATGATATCGACAATTCATCGACAACTGAATGAAAATACGGGTGAAATATTTCACTCTGTGCAGCTTTAACATTTGCTTCTTCCTGCCTTGCTGCAGGACTTGGATTTTATAGGTTCAAACGCGATAGGAGGTGAAATCGTGGCTGAGAGTGGCTATGCTTGGGTTACGCTTTTCATATATGTCATTGTGGGAATTATTGTAGCTTATCTTTCAAAAAAGAAGCTTGGTGCGGGTATGAACGAATTTTTTTTGGCCAATCGTCAATTGAGTGGATTCGTATCGGCGCTGACATACGCCGCAACCACCTACAGTGCTTTCATGATGGTCGGCCTTGCAGGACTCACCTACAAACTGGGTGTCGGGGCATTGGGATTTGAGCTCACCTATCTGTGCGGCCTAGTGCTGGTGGTTTTTTTTGGGCCCCGTTTCTGGTTGGTGGGACGCAAGTTCGATTACCTGACCCATGCTCAGCTTCTTACGGATCGCTATGAAAGCAGAGCGGTTGGTATTGTCGCCTCGCTTCTATGCCTCATTTTTCTTGTTCCTTATGCCGCCATCCAGTTAATGGGCGTAAGCTACCTTCTAAATGTAGTTTCAAAGGGGGCGATACCCATTATCGTCGCCATGGGTATCGCAACCGTGCTTGCGGTTATCTGGTCCAATATCGCAGGTTTGAGATCTGTGGCATGGACCGATGCGTTTCAGGCCATCATAATGCTAATAACTTCCATTATCACCCTTTGTTTTCTGGTTTATAAAGGATTCGGTGGCTTTGGAAAATTTTTTGAGCAAATAAACCACGACATCCCTCAGTTGATATCCGGTGCTGGGTTATTCAAATTCAACGTGTTTCTAGGCCTGTCCATACCATGGATATTTTTTTCGCTCTCCAACCCCCAGGTCACCCAGAGACTATTTGTACCCAAATCCGTAAGCGCATTTAAACAGATGATCGGAGGGTTCCTTGTTTTTGGTTTCATATACACATTGGTTTCGGTTCTGTGGGGTTTCGGCGCAAAGCTTTTGGTACCGGAAATCAAATCCGCAGACATGGCCACACCTTCATTGTTGGCACTTCCCATCATTCCCAAGATAGTTGCGGTCATCGTCATGGTGGGTATACTGTCCGCTGCGATCTCAACCATCGACTCTATTTTGTTGACGCTGTCTTCCATGTGCACCCGGGATATATTAAAGAGCGGTTTCAAGGCGGATATCTCGGAGCAGGCCGAACTTCGATACGGAAAGCTGATCATTCCGGCCCTTGCCATTGTATTTTTTATATTCGCTTACTGGGCTGCGGGAAAAAGGGGATTGGCGTTTATGATCGCACCTCTTGCATCGGCAGCCTCGGCGGGGCTTCTTATGGCGGTGCCGACAATAGTCGGCTCTTTTTTCTGGCGAAAAGCCACCGCAGCCGGGGCGTTGAGCAGCATGCTCATAGGAGGCTTACTGGTGTTGGTTTTGCAGATAACCGGCTACAAGCCCCTGGGAATGTGGCCCGGGGTTTGGGGATTGGTGATATGTGTGCTGCTATACGTAGGAATCAGCCTGATCACGAAGCCTCCGGTTGAAAAGGCAGAAGCATTTATAGGGTATCTGGAAAAAACCCTTCCGAAATATCGCTTTTTCTGATGCGCTGTGCCACACAGAAGGCGAGTTCACGCAATTCGCTTGCCGGGGCAAAAATTTTTAAAAGCTGAGTATCGGCCACTGCAGCCGAAGCCTTTGGCAGTTCCTCTTCCGCAATGGACCAGCTGACCGTATCGGCCCCCGGAACCTCCATACTCGGGCGGAAGGGTCATGGCCAGGATACCGAGTTCAGCCGTTTTTTTGTAAATTTCCCAGGGAAATTCATCTTTCCGATCAATCTCTGAAGCTGCCGGCTTTACCTCCTTTTCGGCAAAATCACGTACCGCATCTTTGATCATCTGTTGTTCTTTAGTGTAATTGAAATCCATTTTCTCCCTCTGCCTTTTTAATGCTGTTCTTTGCTATTGGCTGGGCGGCCCGTTTCGGCCCGCAAAAGGGCTTCCCGGACGCTTTTAAGGGGGAACCACCCAGTTCATCTTAAACCTTGAGCAACGAATACCATAGTAAACGGCTATGTTCAATTAATGTTTATGTCTCATTCTTTTAAGTTATTGAAATGACTTAAAATATTTTAAATCTATATAAAGTGGGGGATTACCCTTGAAATGGCGTTTTCAAACATTATGTTTGAATGGTAACCAAGGAAATTACAGATCAAAAATCATCGAAAAAAATGAGACTACCTGTGCGAAATTCTGCCGGATAAAACTTGGCAGAAAAAAGGAGGCATATGCCGCTGGGTGTGTCGAAAAATTTCTTACCCGGTGATCTAAGAAGCTCAAGTTGAAAATTCCGGCCATGCTGATGACTCGATTTCGACATGGCACCCGCTGCTTGCATATGATTGTTAATTTTCATTGATGGAGAAACGCTATGCGGTATAAATATAAACTGGAGAAAAATGACAAGGCAAATGAATTGGTTCTCCAAGAATACGGAGAGGTTGATGAAGATAGGTTTGAACTTCTCAACGAAGCAACCTACGATCAACAAAAAATCGCATCCTCTGCCCTTAAAGGCGAAACGGACTTGATAAAGACCTTGCGTACGGAAAACATGTACCCGCCAAGCATATTTTCAAAGAAACTCTTTGAAATGACGACAGAGCTATTGAACTCCGAGAATAGAAAAGCTATTGAAACATTGATTGACGATCTGGATTACACGGACAGAGGAAAACGATTCAGGCGGCGAAAAGAGCCCATCGAGGAAGAGTTGCTTGAGATCGAGGATGTGCTGAAAGAATGTACGGATGAAATCTGCTCATTAAATGACACAGAGGAAAAAGAATCCGATCTGATCCGGGAGATGTTTCCTTTTGATGAAGTGGCCTAGCGTTTCGTTGAGAAGATGCGTTTGATGTTTCTATTCGGATCCATATCCAAGACGGGGGGTTTTTTTCTTGACCGATCCACTTTCTTTTATGGACGGGCGCTGAAAAAAATTTCTTTCTGTCCAAGCCTTTAAGCCGGCCGCGCATCATTACTACAGATAGAACGCCAATGATCCGATAATCGTCCCGGTCAAAAGAAAGAATATTAGTAATATTTTAGCGCTTTGAAAAACTATGGTTATGGATTGTCCGATCCCGTCACCGGTGAAATTCACTTTTGGAACGGGAAACTGTCTGAGAAAATTAGGGTGAGCTCTTATTTTCGAGTTTTTCCCGCTTAAAAAAAGGGAATTTCACCGGTTACGGGACATTTTTCCAAACAGCTAAATTAGTACTTTATTTTAAGGAGACAGGCAATGGAGAAAGTAAGAATCGGTGTAATCGGAGTAGGAACCATCGGTGCGGTTCACGCCACGGCTCTGGCATCGAGTGCGCTTTCGGAACTTATCGGCATAGCCGATGTCAATGACGAACTCAGGGAGAAGACAGCCCAGGAGTTGGGCATAAAGGGATATGCCGATTACCGGGAACTTATCAGCTTACCCGGGCTGGATGCCGTAAGCATCTGTACACCGGACGACTATCACTTACAGCCGGTCTTGGACTGTATGGATGCGAGGCTTCACATCATCCTTGAAAAGCCCCTTGCAACCAGGCTCAGTGAGGCGGAGACCATAGCCAGCCGTGTGCGAGAATATGACAAGAAATTCATGATGGCTTATATTGTCCGATTCGATCCCCGTTACGCCCTTGCCAAAGAGGCGGTCAAAAACGGAGAGATCGGAGATATCGTCCATATGAGCGCGCTGCGCAACACCAGCCCGTTGAGCCCTCGGTACCTTAAAGGACGGGTGTCGGTTCTTTTTTTCATCGGCGTTCACGACCTTGACCAGTTAATATGGATGGCCGAAAGCGAACTGGAAAGGTTGTACGCCGAATCCCGCGCAATGGCGGTCAAAAAAGAAGTGGGGGTGGACGATACCGTGTTGTCGTTGTTGAAATTTAAAAACGGTATCATCGCTCAGATGAATCACACCTGGGCCTGCCCTGTAACCCGGGAAGCCCGGTTGCAATCACGACTGGATATTGTGGGGACAAAAGGACAGATCAATATCGAGGTCTGGAATCAGGGCCTGAAAATCCATGGACCGCATGGTATCCGCTTCCAGGATGTCAGTTACGGTCCCACCATATACGGCCAGCGCATCGGCAATATGCGCACACAGCTTGAGCATTTCCTCAACTGCATTATTCGGGATGAAACACCACTGGTCGGTATTGAGGAAGGATTGACCGGGGTGCGCGCAGTCACGGCACTGGAAAAATCGATGGAGACGGGCAGCCCGGTATATTTGTAGAGTTATATTCTGTAGATAACCCCCACACAAAGCCGTGAAGCTTTATAGTGTTCAGGTGTTCAAGTGCAATGTAAACCGAAAACAGGAGTCGCCATGAACGGGCATATTGCAAAAGAAAAGATCGACAAAGTACTTAACGATTTCACACCACAGGTACAGGGTCTGCTTTCCGAAATGATCCGGTTTCCGAGCATACACGGCAGCGAGACGGGGATTCAAAGATATCTGGAACGTAAATGGACAGATGCCGGTTTTGAGGTCAGACGGCATCCCATTTCAGAAACCATCAAAGCGGATCCGGAATATACCCCCGTGGAGCCGGATCTCGACTTTAAGGGACGGGACAATCTTGTGGTTCGTATGAAAGGCAGGGGCCAGGGCCGGGGCCGCAGTGTGATTCTCAACAGCCATGTGGATGTGGTCCCGGCGGGGCAATGGAAAGGGGCTTTTGAACCAATCGTCGATGGGCAATGGATATACGGCCGCGGAGCGTGCGATGCCAAAGGGTGTGTGGCAACCATGTATCTGGTTGCCTGCTCCCTGCGCAAGCTTGGCCTGCCTTTTTGCGGAGAGGTGATATATCAGATGGTTATCGATGAGGAGGTTGGGGGAAACGGGAGCCTGTCTCTTATTCGAGAGGGAATAAGAGCCGATGGCGCAGTTGTGCTCGAACCCACAAAACTCACGTTGCATCCCGCCAATAGAGGAGCTATCTGGTTTCGGTTCGAATTCGAGGGCAAACCAACCCACATGGGAAGGAAAGATCAGGGAGTAAGTGCCATCGATCTGGCACGTGAAACAATAGGGATTCTTTACGAATATGAAAAAGAACTGGTTCAAGACCAGGAAAGCCAACCGCTTTTTTCCCATTACGGGCTGCCGGCACAGGTAAACATCGGTGTGCTTACAGCCGGTGAATGGCCCTCTATGGTGGCAGGCTCTGCTGTCATGGAGGGAGGAATCGGGTTTCTGCCGAACCGGCCCATGTCCCAGGTGAAACAGGACGTCGTTCGCTATCTTAAAGAAAAAGGAAGCGATACGCTTAAATCTCGGTACAGGCTCTCATTCCCCAGGCTTCATAACGACAGCTATGAAACACCCGTAACCGATCCCCTGGTGCAGGCGTTCCGTGCTGCCGCCAAAGCCACCGATGCCCAGGACAATATTGTCGGATGGAACGTAAGTTGCGATGCAAGGCTTTTTGCAAAACTCGCCGGCATGCCAACGGTCGTGTTTGGCCCTGGCGATATCGAACATGCCCATTCTTCAGCAGAAAAAGTCCATTTATCGGAGATTGTCGTTGCAGCGGAAACCCTTATCCGGTTTATTGAAAAATGGTGTGGAGGCGTTGCTTAAAAGTAAAACTCAAGTTTCGCACCCTTAAATGCGTTGTAAAGCCTTATAATTATGGCGATTTAAGATCTATTTACAATTTTACGGTAAAACAGGGTGCGAAAATTGAGAGTAAATTTAAGCAATGAGCCGAATGCTTTTATTTTGAAGTTGGTAGCGCTTTAAGAGAATATGATTTTTTATGATCACAAAGGGAGGGGAAAATGAGCAAGGCTGTTCTTGGAGTCGGAATACGGGGCGCAGGACAAGTATCCTACGAGCATGCCAAAGCCGTCGAAAACAACCCGAACCTGTATCTGGCAGCGGTTTGCAGCCGCTCGGAAAGCAGTGCACGAAAGCTTGCGGCTCGATTCAACCCGGATGCAACTGTCTATAAAGATTACAGGGAAATGCTCGCCGACTCGAAGGTGCAGGTGGTTTCAGTCTGCATGCCCAATTATCTCCATGCGCAAGAGGCCATTCAGGCACTGGAAGCAAACAAACACCTTATCCTGGAAAAGCCGGTGGCAATAAACTATGAAGAGCTCAACGCGCTTAGAAATGCGGTGCAAAAGGCCGAAACGAAATCCGTAGTAAGTTTTGTGCTAAGATGGCATCCGATGGTAAGCAATTTAAAGGCGCTGCTGGACAATAACGCCATCGGCGAAATATATTACGCAGAGGCGGATTACTGGCATGGCATAAAGAAAACATTCTCCAGTTACAACTGGATAAGACAACAAAGATTTGCAGGCGGTGCCATGATTTCAGGCGGATGCCATGCCGCCGATCTGCTGCGTTATCTGACAGGCAAGGAGGCAGAAGAGGTTTTTGCCTATCGCTGCAGGAGACGATCGGATTTTGATTATGATACCACACTGGTTGCCACGATAAAATTCAGGGACGACAGCATCGGAAAACTGTCCGCAACTCTTGATGGCCTGCATTTCCCGTATCAATTCAACATCGATCTGCTGGGAACCGAAGGTGCCATAAGGAACAACCGAATCTACTCAAAGACACTGTTTCCAGAGCAAACTGACTTTGTTACCATTCCATCGGATATTCCGGGCTCAGCAGCTGTCACCCATCACCCGTTCCAGCAGGAAATCGACAATTTCACGGAACATATCTTGCATAACAAACCCGTTCTGTCGGATATTCTGGATGCCTGCAATTCAACGGAGATTGTGCTGGCGATAGAAACCTCGGCAAAAACTGCAAAGCCTGTCAGGATTTCCGGAAGTTGAATGACGCATTGACCGATGCGCCGATGAAGCCATAAGTTTGATTAAATTATTTTCCGCTGTTGCCGATAGAATGAACTATACCCTGTCAGTCCGCAGGGAAGCGGATAGGTGAACCTGTTTTCCGGTTCGAAGACATGTAAAATACCGCGGACCGAAAGAATGCCACGAATTCATGTGAGGGAGGAGGCCATGGAAATAAGCAGCAGGATTTCAGCGACACATACCGATATGATGGGTATAGGAGGCAGAAAAGAAGTAAAAGAAAAGTTGAAAGAGACGTCCACCGAAATGTTGGCTGAAATGAAGCTTCCTGGTGAGTTTAAAGACAAAAAGGGTCTCGATGAAATTAAAGACATGAAAATAGGGCCCGATATTCGATACGCCTTGAGGTCAAAAAATCTGAATTTTCTGAGACGGATCATATGGGGTCCCTTGACAGTGGCAGAATTTCGAGAGGTTAAACATAGAATACGAGAGCTTGAGATGCAGTTGGCAGAAAGTGATAAAAGACGGGCCGAATCGGTTCATGAAAGACTTCCCCAACTGGATCTTGGATCCCAGGTTGAAGTAGCAGCCTGAACCGGCCCTCTCCCACACATCATGCCGCCCTGGGCATGATGACCTTAAGCTTCAGCTCATTCCTCAAGATTGCCATCGATTTCTTTGCGAGCCCTTCAACAGGATCGTGCCTGGTGTGGACGCTTATGATTTATGGAGCACTGAATTTAAAAAACCCACTGATAGGTACGTTTATTTTCTTTTGACATGCCCGTTTCATTTCACTAAACTCACCCAATATCGATTCGTTCAACATTTTTTAAATTCCATAACCAATCAAAAAATATCTTTACCGCAAATGAGTAGCCGTGCACCAAAGTTTACCATAATTCTAGCAGCCGGCAAAGGCACCCGAATGGGTTCCATCACACAGCACAAAGTCTGTTTTCCCATCGCAGGTGAGCCTGCCATCAACCGTGCGCTGAGCATTTACACAGAATGCGGAATTCGCCAGCACATACTGGTGGTTGGGGCAATGGCAGGGCAGGTGATCGAAACGGTGGGCAAGGTGTTTGACAACGTGATTTACGCTTACCAGGCCGAGCAGATCGGTACTGCCCATGCCGCCAGGCAGGGCTTAAAAGTGCTTGACGGACTCGAAAGCGAACATGATGTGCTGCTGGTTGCCGGGGATCGCATCATCAAACCCAGTGTGCTTGAACAGCTTTTTGATCTTTATTATAGCCGCAACTGTCACATGGCCCTTTTGGCGGTTCCCCACAGATCAGCTTCAAGTCAGGGAAGGCTGGTCATCGACGATAATGGACGACTGCTGGGGGTTGTTGAAGCTGCCGATGTAAGACAGCGAGCTATCTATCGGAAATTACGGCATCTTGCCGTTGAAGACGCAGTTCCGGATACAAACAGGCTTCTTGGGATGATTGAACAGCAATTCGCCGCCCATGTGCAGGCTGTGGAGGAATCAAAATACGAGAAAGCCTTCGGTGAGCTTTGGCGATACGTTGCAAAGGAGAAGCGCAGATTGTCTTCAAAGCAAATCCTCAACCTTATTTCCGAGGATATGACACGCTTTGAGTTCATGGATGAAACCGGCAGTACGATTATCAAAACTCCGGAAGAAGTTGAAAGGGCCCGCTGGTTGAACACCAGTGTGTATCTGGTAAACGCATCGGCACTGCGCTATGCGCTTGAAAACCTAAACCGCAAAAATGTGCAGCAAGAGGAGTACCTGTCGGACATGGTCATGTTGCTGGCAGGGGCTTTCGATAACTTAAGGCAGCGGTATCGCGTAGACTATTTGAAAGTCAAAGATCCAACAAGTGTGCTGAGCTTCAATAATCCATCGGAACTTTTGGAAGTCGAAAACATCATTCAAACCAAAAGAGAAAAACCAGCTCTTGAAACTGTGCTATCTCCATGGTCTTATCAGACCATCGCAGATTGGCTGAATCTTCTTAAGAATCTTCAAGAAAGCGGAAAAGCGGCCAATGCCCGGATCTGGGATGAGTTTGCCGCCTTATACAGCGATGAGAAGGAGGTGATTTGCGAGCGACTGACGGCCTGTATTCGAACGCTTAAACACGCTTCGACGATCCTTGGCGAGGACAAGAAAGTCTTTATCGTACGCTCCCCTGGACGTGTCAACGTCATGGGCAGGCACATCGATCACCAGGGCGGCATTTGCAATCTTATGACCATTGGCTATGAGACACTTATGGTGGTTCATCCACGGGACGACGATCTGGTCAGGCTTTACAGCGTGAATCCCGATAGATTTCCAAACCGCGAGTTTTCAATCGGCGATATGGTCGTCGATCTGCCGTGGGATGATTGGTTGTCCCTGATTAACAGCGAGAAGGTTTCAAAGATGGTGCACACTTACGGGGGGGACTGGGCACAATATATCAAGGCGGCTGTGCTTCGATTGCAAAAAAAATTCCGCACGGACAAATTGTGCGGGATGGATCTTGTGGTAAGCGGCAATATCCCGATCGCAGCGGGGCTGAGTTCTTCCTCCTCTTTGGTGGTGGGAGCCGCAGAAGCAACTGTTGCAGTCAATCAACTGGATACCTTTCCCGCCCAGTTGGTGGATCTTTGCGGTGAAGGAGAGTGGTTTGTGGGTACACGCGGAGGAGCCGCAGATCATGCGGCCGTGAAATTGGGACAAAGGGGCAAGGTGGTAAAAGTTACCTTTTTTGATTTTAGCATACTGGATATCGTATCCTTTCCGGAAGACTATGCTCTGGTTGTCTGCGATTCCGGGCTGAAAGCTCAGAAGACCGGCAATGCAAAGGATCTTTTTAATCACCGTATCAGTTGTTACCGAATAGGATTCATGTTGATCAAGAAGTATTTCCCTCAGTTTGCCTCTGTGCTCCACCACCTTCGCGATGTCAACATGAAGACCCTTAATGTTCCACTGAGCTGGATTTACAGGATTCTTCTGCATCTGCCGGAAAAGCCAACCCGCAATGAGCTCAGGGTGTTGCTTCCAGAGGAAGATCTGGATGTATTTTTCGATCAGCACGCTGCGCCGGAAGACGGGCTGTACCCTATCCGTGGGGTGATTCTTTTCGGGCTTGCAGAAATGGAACGGGCAAAACTCTTTGCAAACGCCATGAGACAGGGAAAAATCGAGTTCATCGGAAAATTAATGAATGCTTCCCATGACGGAGATCGGGTCATATCCATTGATGAAAACGGCAAAGAGAATGAATATTGGGCTCCTGTGTCCAACGAATATCTGCTGGGTCTTATCGAAGATCTGGAAAGCGGTGATCTGCAGCGGGTAAACCGAGCACAATTGCACTGGCAGCCGGGCAGTTACCATTGTTCTCTGCCTGAAATCGATCGGATGGTGGAAATTTCGCTTCGAACCCCGGGGGTAGTGGGAGCCCAACTTGCAGGGGCTGGACTTGGTGGCTGTATGATGGTGCTGGCACGCCGCCGCGACATTCCAGCCCTTATATCCAACCTGAGCGAATATTATTACAGGCCTCACAACAGGCCGCCATCTATTCTGGTCTGCAGGCCGGTGGCAGGAAGCGATATGCTGCTAAGAGACGTGGTGCTAAGAGACGTGGTATAAAGGAGGAACCCATGGAAGAAAACAAAGAGATGTCATCATACAGGAACACTATCATAGATATTTTTCATCGGATCTGCGGAGAGATCGAAACGATACAAAGCGCAGCTCAAAAGGTTGCCGAGGTCATAGCACGAGAAGATACGGTTCACGTGGTCGGCCCGGGAGGACATTCCAACATGGCAGTGGAGGAGGTTTTTTGGAGGGCAGGAGGTTTTGCCTGTATAAACGCCATCCTGGATCCGGGAACCAATCTCATTCATGGCGGCGCACGCTCGATGATTATTGAAAGAACCCCAGGATACGGAATCAAAGTGCTGGATGCATACCGGGTGGGAAGAAAACCCGGTGAAGTCATCATCATCGCCAATGCTTATGGAATAAATTCCATGTGCATCGATATCGTTGAAGAAGCCAAGAAAAGGCAGATGACGACCATCGGTATCACCTCCAGATCCTATGCGGACACACTGCTAAAGGATCATCCGGCCCGGCATCCCTCCGGCAAGAACCTGTATCAGGAGGTCGATTATTTCTTGAACAACCATCTTCCCTATGGTGACACCGTGGTAGAGCTTAAGGGAACGACGAGAAAGACGGGGCCCACCTCAACTTTTTGCAACGTATTTACAATAAATCTTCTTGTCATAGAAACAGCCAAGGCGCTTCTGTCCATGGGGGTCGAGCCGCCGTTGTTAGTAAGCGGCAACCTGCCCGGTGGAGATGAACTCAACAGGCAGTTGATCGATAAATACATTCCGCTTGTAAAGCATTTGATGTAGCGGCAAACATTAACGCCTGTTGTGTGGTCTGGAAAGCCAGCCTGTTGAGAATCAGGGTTTTGCAGCTTTGTTTTGTGGCTGCTGTGGATTTCGATATTCATCTTGACATCATCATAAAAAAAAATAATAAAATCAAATACAGCATCTTATTTTTCCTTTGGATTATTTACAAATTTATTTTTGCATTAACGTGCAGTGGAGAGCCGCCTTTGATGGCGAGGGTGAGATCTTCTTTTGTTCATCAAAGGCAAAACAGGCCTTGGGAACCTTTTCACATGGAACCCAGGTGAAGAACATTAATTCAACGAACGAAAGGAGGTAACCATGACGGGTAAGAGAATGAATTCATCGAAAAACAAAAGGCTGTCCAGGAGAGAGTTTATAAAAACAACAGCAGGTGCGGCAGCAGGAGCGACGACCGGTCTGTGGTTTCTGGACGGTAAGGCACCGGTGTTCGCTAAAAAACGCACATTGACCTCCCTGGCGTTAAGTTTGTTTGTGCCTTCCGGTGACGAAATGTTCATCCAAATCATGAAAGAATTCGGAAAACAGGCGGGATGTGAGACGAGATTCGATACCGTAGCTACCCATGAAGTTCCCCCAAAGGTAGCGTCCGAAGCAGCGGCTCAGGCCGGACACGATCTCTGGAATATCTGGGAGGCATATGGTTTCCTGCATCGGCATTCAATTATAGACCTGGACGATGTGCTTGATCCCATCGACAAAGAGCAGAAATTCTTCAAGGGCCCCAAGGAATGCCATTTCATCGAAGGTCACTGGAAACTGGCCCCTTATTACTGGTTCGCCATGCCGCAGAACGTGAACATCAAACACTGGAAAGATGCCGGCCTCGAGGTTCCCAAAACATGGTTTGAACTTCATGAACGGGGAAAGATTTTAAAAACCCTCGGACATCCTATCGGCATTCCGATCAGCCAAAAGTCGACAGACGGCAACCACGACTGGTGGACATGCCTGTGGTGCTTCGGCGGGAAAGTGTTTGAAGCGGACAACAAAACCATCGCCATCAACTCTCCGGAGATGCGTACCTGGCTTGAGTTTGCCGTGAACCTTTACAAAGACTGCATGACACCGGAGGTGCTCACGTGGGACGATGCCGGGAACAATCGTTTTATGCTTTCCGGCAAAGGCTCCTGGGTAATGAATCCCATCAGCATCTGGAATGCAGCTCGAACCAAGAAGATGCCCATTGCAAAGTATATCAAACACTATCCCTCTTTGTCCGGGCCGGCCGGCAGGCATAATGCCACTTTCAACCATGGTTGGGCCGTCACCAAATTCTCTAAAAACCAGGATCTGGCCAAGGATTTTCTGCGCTATTTCTATCAACCGGAGAATTATTCACGCTGGGTTAAGGCCGCCAATGGCTTTTGCATGCCGACTACAGAGCTAGTCTTAAAAAAGACCGAATCCGTCTGGAAGGATGAACCGGACATCGCCGTGTTACCTGGTGAAGCACCGTATGTCCACTCGCAGGGATGGCCCGGAAACCCGACGCAATACGTGGCAGCCTTCAATGAGAGATACATGCTGGCGCAGATGGTGCATAGATGTATCGAGGGACAATCACCGGCAAGTGTGACCCAGTGGGCTGAAAAGGAACTGCAAAAGATCGTCAGGGAAACCAAGTAAATTCGTATTCAAGGCGGCTTGCCATTGGCAAGCCGCCTTTATGTTCTCAAGTCCAGACTGCCGAGACACCAATAATTTGGATATGCAAATAGGCGATAGGGTAAAAGAATGCAATTACGGAGCAGACTGAGCACCTTTCGAATGGAATCCACCCTTGGATATATTCTCATCCTGCCGGCACTGACCTGGTTGGTTCTGCTGGTAGCCTATCCTTTCTTCTTGGCCATATATTTTGCGCTTTCCGATGCGGTCATCGGCTACCCTACCAAATTTGTGGGTCTTAAGAACTACCGGGAACTGTTTACCGATGAGATTTTTCATAGAACAGTCAGAAATTCTTTTATTTTCACCATCTCGGCTATATTTTTTAAGACCGTCATCGGTCTTTCTCTTGCGCTTCTCCTCAATAAGGATTTGAAGTTTAAACGTCTTATTCGTGGATCTGTGCTTCTTCCCTGGGTGGTTCCAACTGCCCTTTCAACGCTTGGTTGGCTGTGGATGTATGATTCGCTTTTTTCTGTTTTTACCTGGACGATCAACTGGTTTATCAAGCTGCAGTTTCTCAAATGGTTTGGCTTCACCCCGCTTCAAATTGCAAAGCTGATGATCAAGCTGGGGCTGCAACCCCTTGAGATCAATTGGCTGGGAGACCCCACGCTGGCTATGATATCGGTGATCATCGTCAACGTCTGGAGAGGAACTCCTTTTTTTGCCATCACCCTTCTGGCGGGCCTGATTTCCATATCAAGAGAATATTACGAGGCCGCAGAAGTCGACGGTGCCGGAGCACCTTCAAAATTCTGGCATATTACACTTCCCATGCTAAAGCCCGTTCTTGCCGTTGTTTTGCTCTTTTCAACCGTCTTTACTTTTGCGGAATTCAATATCGTTTTTGTTCTCACCGGAGGGGGGCCCATGAATTCGACTCATCTCTTTGGCACACTTACAAATATGTTCGCTTTCACAAACCTGCAGTTGGGCAAGGGGGCGGCGGTATCGCTGTTTATGTTTCCCATTCTCGTCACTGTGGTACTTGTGCAACTTCGGTATATCAGAAAGGAACTATAGCGATGGCTGGCGTTAAAAGAGGACGTTTAATAAAACATCTGGCATTGGATTACGGTGCCTTGATTCCGTTTATTATCTTTGCGTTGTTTCCCATTTATTTCATGTTCCTCACCTCCTTTCGTCTAGATGCAGAGCTATATGATCTGGAATCCATTCCTTTTATCTTCAATCAACCGCCGACTCTCGGTCATTACACCTATATATTCACCAAAACTAAATTTCCCTATTGGATTACCAACTCGATTATTGTTTCTGTACTGTCTACGGGCATATCCATACCCATCAGTATTCTTGCAGCCTATTCGGTTGCAAGGCTGCGATTCAAGGGAGCGGCTACCTTTGGGATAGCGATCTTTGTGACATATCTCGTACCTCCAACCCTTCTTTTTGTTCCCCTTACGCGGATCATGTACAAGCTCAACCTAGCGGACACCATCTGGTCTCTTGTGATCACCTATCCCACTTTCCTGATACCTTTTGCCACCTGGCTGCTAATGGGATATTTTCGTACTATTCCCAGAGAAATTGAGGAGTGTGCCATGGTAGATGGTTGTTCCCGCATGGGGGTGCTTTTACGAATCGTACTTCCCGTTTCCATACCAGGGATTGTGTGTGCGGTTCTTTTTGCGTTTACGCTTGCGTGGAACGAATTCATATATGCATATTCCTTTATTTCATCCAGTACCCAAAAAGTCGTTGCTCCCGGGGTGGTGACCGAGCTGATTCGTGGAGATGTATTCCACTGGGGGGAAATCATGGCAGGCGCTTTCATAGGAGCCCTTCCTATCGTTATTTTCTATGTGTTTTTCCTCGATTACTATGTATCCGGAATGACCGCGGGCGCGGTTAAGGGATAGGCTGTAAGATCTTCGACCCAATACTTAAACAAAAACGACAAACAAAGGAGATTAAGCAATCTGTCATGGAAACTCCATTTAAACACCTTTTTCAACCCATCAAGATCGGATCGTTAGAACTGAAGAACCGCATTGTGATGCCGGCCATGGGAACACGGTACTCGGCTTTCGGAAATCGCGTAACCGACAAACTGATAG
>JAFDFZ010000201.1 GCA_019309565.1 Deltaproteobacteria bacterium | reverse complement strand
GGCTTTCGCCTCCAGGCGTTACTCTACTAAGCGGTTGACTAAACCTTACTCAGGAGGGCTTGGCCCGCCATGCGGGACTCCCTCTCAACAGGCAACCATTGCCAGGTTACCCCAATACTCCATAACTCCAACACTCCTGCTGTATTGCCGTAAGAATTTGAATTCTATGTGATCACCACGGCCTATTCTTCCTTTCGGTTGCAGTGAATGTTATCGCCAGACCAGCGCTTCGGGCAAACGGCATACCCTCACGCATTGAGGGTCGCCATCACATAAATCACATTTGAGGGCAACGCCTCTTTCAAGGTGCATTTGAACAGCCACCGGGCATGCTTCAATACATGGCGCATCATCACAATTTCTGCACACAACAGGGGTGCTTATTCCCCTTGATTCGTTCTTTTGAATCCACACACGGGCGTCTTCGTAGCTGAAAGCATCGGTATGGTAAAAGGAACATATCAGCATGCAGCTTTTGCAGCCGGTGCAGTTTTTGGGTTGAACAAGCAGTTGTGCACTCATTTATAAACCCTCCCGAAGATGCTCTATGATCCAGAGTCAACCTCGATATAATCGCTTAGCCGGTACTGAAGCCCATGGCCCTCCCCTATTACCTTTCCGCTTAAAACCTCTCCCAAAAATATGGTATGATCCCCTGCATCGAGCTCAGCCACGACCTTGCAGTCCAGATAAGCCAGGCAATCGCAAAGGATCGGTGCCCCTGTTTTGTCCGTGAAGTAAGGCACGTTCTTCAACTTATCCACATCCCTGCCGGATTGTCTTCCAAAATGGATGGCTAACTTCTGCTGCCCTTCCTTAAGATAGTTGATGGCATATATTCTGCTCTGGCTTATGAGCTGGTGGGAGAAATTTTTTTTCCATACACTTACCATCGCCAGAAAAGGCTGTTCGGAGACCCTGCTTATCCATGCAGCGGACATACCGTTTAGTTTCTGACCAAGGCTTGTTGTAATCACCGCAACACCCCGCACCTGAACATCGAATGCACGGTCGATGTCTGTAATCTCCCGCCCGTGCCGGGTGCAGTTTTTTTCATCCTCCATCGTTATGAACTCCCCGGTTTACATTAGGCATAAAAAAGTTGTTACTGAAGTTTCACACCTATTTTACCGTAAAATTGTAAATAGGCGCTTAGGGACATCATATCGACAATTTGTTGTCGTTATTGAATTACATGCTTTTGATAAGCGTTTATAGTGAACTAAAGTTTAAAGTGAGCTAAAGTTAAGGAATTTGGTCTATTTTTAAAATGAAAGAGCGAAGCGATACCTTAACTTTAGGCACTTTAGGCACTTTAGATCACTTACAACTGGTTACTTTAGGCACTTTAGATCACTTACAACTGGTTCTTATTTCAACTACCCCCAAAGGGGCCACTTTTTCCGAGCAAACTCTCGGGAAAAGCATAGATCTTAAGTCGAATAAAATATCGTAACCCTCTCTTACATGCTTCAATCAAGGTTCTTTAAAACATACCTGTAGTTAAGATCTTCATCAAACACATGCCGGGCGGCCCTCAGCCCCTCTTTTACAATCAACGCCATCTCCACGGTCCTGCGGGCAACCTGTTGGGCAGCCTCTACAGCATTGCTGGCATCCCTGTCTTTTTCTTCGAACAGTTTCTCAAGGCTGCTTTTCCCGGCCTGCCCCCCGGTCCAGCCGCCCGCTCCGATATAGGATGCCGGAAGATCTCCAGGCACAGGTATACAGCGCATAAGCAGGGCGTGGTTTATCATGTAGTTAAGAGCCAGGTCCTGCCCCCCGTATAGATGCGCACCCTGGGTTATGAAACCCATGGCTTTATTCAAGCGGGGAATGTGAAATGTGCGGGGCTCACCGGACTGGAAATAGTAACCCAGAGAGTTGCCCAGTCGATCTATAAAACATTTAAGCTGGCCTGGAATCCCCATGTGATATACCGGAAATGCATAAAGGACGGCATCCGCTCCGACCCAGAGGTCTCGCAGCGGCTGGAATGAATCCTTTATCCGGCACTGCCCCTGCATTACTTTGTGCTTCATGCATGCATCACAGGGCGCGAACAGCTTTTGGCCGAAATGAAATCGATTCACCTCGGTGGGCACCAGGTTCAGCTGCTCGACGGCCTCAAGGGCCTTTTCTAAAAGGAAATAACTGTTTCCTTTCCGCGGGCTTGCACAAATTGCCAGAACTTTGATGGGCGAATTCGTTTTCATCATCCTATCCTGTTCATGCTTTGGCAAATAAAGCTCGCTTCCATTTCAGCTTTCCTTTGAATATCTGATCAGATCTTGCATATTATCAGGCGCGATAAACGGGATTAATCTGATTCTTAAGCCTCATGTGGTGAGAAAGTAATCTCAAATTGCCGTTCATCGAAACATATCTTGAAATACCTAAAAACTCCTGTTCGTCCAAGTAAATTGAACCTGATACCAAGCTTATCAGAGAAACCTAGCGGAGTTCTGATGCGATGTTTGCCGATCTGTAGTTCAAGGTCGTGAATAAATACAGGGATAAATCCACCATCCCCTACTTGAACATATTCTTTACGTCCCGTTCGATAATCCAATCCAATACGATTGGCTACTTGAGCTGTGAACACACTGTAAGTAGCGCCGCTGTCAACATACGCCTCTAATGGATACCATCTCTTTCCATATCTTATGGCCAGAGTGATAATTGGAACTTCCAAATTTTTCAATCGTTTGTAACGATACACTACAGTAGACATACAAGTTCCTCTTCCATCGGGATTGATAAAACAAGAGCAGCGTCATCAGGATGTGTCTCTCTTGCCATCTGATCCGCCTCCTTCTCGGTATCGGCAACCGCAACTATTTTTCCTTCTACCACGGCTATAGCCTTGCCGCCGTATTTTTTGACCAACTCTTCAAAATGGGCCGTATACCAATCATCCATTTTCTCCAAATCAAAATCTCGCTGCTTATCCATTGCTATTTCCCCTCCATATGGCTTCTTAATCGCCATTCTATAACCTCATTTCAGCTTTCGCATAAATGTCGGATCATATCTTGCATATTATCAGGCGCGGGTGACTCTACGTAAGGAACTTCGCTTTCATAAATAAAAAATACCACCAAAAGTCCACTCTTGCAAGACAGCACCATTCAACCCCCAGTAATTCTCTGTAAACAATAAAACTCCTTTAATTCGGCGAATAACCGGATCCATAAGATTCACCGAGAATTACTGCCTGCTACCGATATAATTTGAACTATTATATGGCTTGTGGTATTTTATAATCACTCTATTCTGTCAATATTATCAGGGGGTGAACCCCGTTGTTGAAAATAACGAGCGCTGTCTGAAACCTAGCCTATAACCTTGATTTAATCGTGGATCAGCGGCGTTTTCCCCCATAATTTTTTTGGATTTTACCACTTGCAAATTCCACAGTGATAGAAATAATAGCGACAAATGACGATAGTCCATGACAAAATTGCAGATTTGCCTCATTGCTTTATGCAGCTGTGAGGTGAACTGAAAATACAGTAAGAATACCGGGCATTTGATGCTAAATTGAAGACCTTACCGCCCCGCGGAAGGGGGTCTTCGCCTTGCTTCGATAAGCTTAAGAGAAATGCGTTTGCCCTGTTGAATACCCTAAAGGGTGCGCAAAGCGCAATTCAATAGGGCTTGCTATTTCGGTTCATCCATTACCGTTGAAAAAAAGGCTTTCTTACCCGATAGTGTAATAAAACTGGAACATGACACCATTTCAAATAGAAGCAAAAAAACGACGAGACTACCTGATTGCACGGCTTGCAGAGGCCATTCCGTTGCTCAGAGAGCGCGGTGTGGAGAAAATTGTTGTGTATGGTTCAATTCTGGATGAAAAACAATTTCATTGGATTTCGGATATCGACCTTGCGCTTTCAGGCAAGATGTTTTCATTCAGGGAACAGTTGCGGATTCTTTCCCTCCTGGAAGAAATTTTTGGAGAACATGGATTTGACGCAGTTTTCCTAACGGGGGAAGAGCTTGCTCCTCGTGAAGCAATACTCAAGTCTATTCTAAAGGAGGGTGTCGATGCAAGACAGCTTGTTAAAGGTCCTAAAAGCTCAAGTAGAGGATGAGTTGTCAAATCTCGATGAGCTTCACGCCTCACTAAACCGAAGGGTAGGCTGGCTTTTATAATCAAAAACTAAAGATCCCTATTTGGTGGAAGATGTCTATGCAGCTTTGGCTATGTCGCTTCACGATTTGTATACGGGGTGTGAAAGAATCCTTCTGCGTCTTATAAGCAACATTGACGGAGGCATCCCGAAATCAAAGAAATGGCATCTTGAACTCCTTCGACAGGCCACTTTGCCGATCTCTGAAATCAGAGGGCCGATTCTATCGGATAAAGAGAACTACGAGTTTCTCTCCGAGCTGAGGGGCTTACGTCATGTGATAAGGAATGTCTATGTTTACCGGCTTAAGCGTGAAAACCTCCTGAGGTTCGGCAAACTGGCCGTCGAGTTTTACCCACGATTTAAATAGCAAATCGCGAAGTTCATTTCCTCCTTTGAACCTGATAATAAAAAACATATCTAAAGTAGCAGAATAGCCGATCCGATGCATCGTTTTTGGGATTACTTTTCAGGGTTTGTTACGCTCTCAATCACCTCAAGCGCCCGCTTCATAAGTTCCATGTCCGCCTGTGCTCCCATGTGCCCGAGGCGAAACACCTTGCCGGCAAGCGGCCCGTAGCTTCCACCCACCACAAGCCCCCTTTCGCGCAATTTGGCATCGAACTCGGGCCATGAGATTCCTTCAGGAACTCTCACCGCCGTTACCGTGGGGGATGGAACCGCATCCGGCGCCGGAAACAGTGAAAGACCCATATCCTTTAGTCGATTTCGGCAATATTCGGCCACCTTCTTGTGCCTGGCAAAACAGTTTTTAAGCCCCTCGTTTAAGATAAGTTCTACTGCGGCATTAAGCCCTGCCATGGCATGCCAGTTTGGCGTATACGGAAAATACATGTCCTTTCTGGCTGTGCGGAAGGGTTTAAGCGCATCGTATCCCGTGTAATCGACCTGATGGATGACCTCCCAGGCAGCCTCGCTGACCGCTACAAAGGCAACGTCGGGCAAAGAAGACAGACATTTCTGGCTGGCTCCAAGGCAAAGGTCAATATTCCACTGATCGGTTAAAACCGGAGTACCACCCATGCTTGCAACTGCGTCAACGTAAAACAGGGCAACACCGTGTTCTTTCTTAATACGCCCCACATCCGCTAAGGGATTAAGCGTCCCTGAAGGCGTCTCGCAGTGAACGGCTGTGATCATTTTCGGTTTAAATTCCTTTACCGCCTCTTCAACCGCCTCCACATCCGAAATAGTCCTGTTATATTCTAGCCGAATTCTTCTTACATCTGCTCCGACTGCCTCGGCCATGTCTGCAATCCCGTCGCCAAAAACCCCCGTTGCAATGCTCAGCACCCGGTCGCCGGGGGTAAGACAGCTTTTAAGCGCAGCCCATAACGCCAGCATGCCTTCGCCTGATTGAATGGCGATGGAATTTTCAGTTTCCATGATCTTTTGAAGGCCTTCTTCAACCCTGTTGTAAAGCTCTATGAAATCGCTTTCAAGATCGGCAGATCCGTAATTGACCTGATAGGCTTTAAGAACTTCAGCCGGCACCAGAACCGGCCCAGGTACCATGGGTATAGGGTAAGTTTTCATGATGTCTCCCCTTTCATATTTTTTCTGAATGCCGAATCTTATATCAAATTTAATCAGGCTACAAGTCATCTGAAAGTGTGATCCTGCGATAAATTTGTTCTAATCGCATAAGGCCCAGGAACATGAGTTTTAAAACATGTTCTGTATCCATACATAGCTGTACACTGAAGACTTCAGTTTCCCACTAACATGTAGTATGTTAGCATACATAAATGCCAGGGCGGCTTAAGTCGGTTCTTAAATACAAGGGAGGAGATGATGTCGACGTTATCAATAAGAAAAGCAATTTTAGTTGACATGCTAAGCAGGATGCTTGAAATCAGGTTCTTTGAAGAGAAAATTGAAGAGTTTTTCATGCAGAACCTGATCGGTGGCACCGTTCATCTCTATATCGGACAGGAAGCCGTGGCGGTAGGTGCATGTGCTGCGCTTGAAAAAGAAGACTATATCGTAAGCAACCATCGAGGCCATGGACACTTTATTGCAAAAGGCGGAGACAGCCGCAGGATGATGGCTGAAATTCTAGGAAAAGAAACCGGCTATTGCCGGGGAAAAGGCGGCTCCATGCACGTAAGCGATATCGAGATCGGAAATCTGGGGGCTAACGGAATTGTGGGGGCCGGTATCCCCATTGCCACCGGTGCTGCGCTTGCTTTAAAGCTTAAGCACCGAAAGCAGGTGGTTGTCTGTTTTTTCGGAGACGGTGCTGCAAACACCGGCGCATTTCACGAAGGAATAAACCTTGCTTCAATCTATTCTTTGCCGGTGATCTTTGTTTGCGAAAACAACTGCTACGCCATCTCCTCTTCCGTCAGAAAGACCTTCCACATCTCAAACATATCGGATCGCGCAAGCTCATACGG
>JAFDFZ010000200.1 GCA_019309565.1 Deltaproteobacteria bacterium | reverse complement strand
CTGCAGCTTTTTTTTGAAGGCTGGTTTCATCAAACACCCCTGGCCAGACTGGAAATCCTCCTTGTTTTTACAGCATATTTTCTTGCAGGCTGGAATGTACTGGCCGGAGCTCTGAGAACGGTCCTCAGAAGGGTTTTTTTTGATGAAAACGTGCTTATGGTGATTGCCACAGCAGGGGCAATCGCCATTCACGCTTATTCAGAAGCCATCGGTGTTATGATTTTCTTTAAGATCGGAGAGCTTCTCCAGAATCTGGCCGTCTCACGGTCAAGACGCTCCATACGTTCGCTTCTTGCTGCCAAACCAAACACTGCCAACGTTAAAGCCAACGGCGGTCTCCGGCAGGTGCCGCCTGAATCGGTTCGGGTGGGGGATGTTATTGTTGTCAAACCCGGGGAAAAAGTGCCTCTTGACGGAGAGGTCATCTCCGGCAGCTCGCAGCTGGATACCTCTGCATTAACCGGAGAGCCCGTGCCACTGATGGCCGGGGTCGGGGATACCGTTATGGCCGGACAGGTGAATCTATCCGATGCCATATCTGTTCGGGTTACAAAACCCTTTGAGCAATCTTCCATAGCAAGAGTGCTTGATCTGGTGGAGAATGCCGCGGCCCGGAAGGCTGGAACCGAGAAATTTATTACAAGATTCGCCCGGTATTACACGCCGGCTGTGGTTGCTGCGGCTTTGTGTATAGCGGTTTTCCCTCCGTTGATTTTACAGGGGGCAAAGTTTGAAACCTGGATTTACCGATCCTTGGTTTTGCTGGTGATATCATGCCCCTGTGCTCTGGTTGTCAGCATTCCGCTTGGATATTTCGGCGGTATCGGGGTGGCTTCCAAAAACGGCATCCTTGTAAAGGGTTCAAACTATATTGATGCTCTATCAAAGCTGGAAACGGTTGTGTTCGATAAAACAGGCACTCTCACAGAGGGGCTGTTCAAGGTAAGAGATATCGTCGCAACAAACGGTTATTCACCTGAATGCCTGCTGGAGTATGCAGCAGCAGCCGAATATCATTCCAATCACCCGATCGCCAAATCCATCCTGGCAGCTCTTGCCGAAAAGGGCAAATCTGTTGAGATATCCCGGATTAAATCACATTCCGAGATCCCGGGCAGCGGAGTTGAGGTGCAGATGGATACGCACCATGTACTGGTAGGAAACGATGCTCTCATGCACAGGGAACATATCGATCATGATCGATGTGTCTTCGAAGATACCGTGGTTCATATAGCCATAGACAGGACATATGCGGGTTACATTACCGTGGGGGATCGGATTCGAGCCGAAGCTGCAGAAACCATCTCGCAGTTAAGGAAATCGGGTATCAAAAAGATCATGATGTTAACCGGAGATAATCGATGCGCAGCGGAGTTCGTGGCAAAAAAGTTGCAGATAGATGCTTATTTTGCGGAGCTGTTACCGGAAGACAAGGTTGCCATACTGGATAAAATTGAGAATGAAAAACCCTCGGGCAGCCTGGTTGCGTTTGTGGGTGATGGAATCAATGATGCTCCGGTAATCGCGCGTTCCGATGTTGGGATCGCCATGGGTGGCCTTGGCTCAGATGCTGCCATTGAAACCGCCGATGTGGTATTGATGACCGACTCGCCAAGGAAAATCGTGGATGCGATAAAGATTGGGCGTCGTACAAGGCGCATCGTCTGGCAGAACATTGTTCTTTCGCTTTCAATCAAAGGAGTTTTCGTGATATTTGGAGCCTGGGGGCTTGCGACCATGTGGGAAGCGGTGTTTGCCGATATGGGAACCGCGCTGCTGGCTGTAATCAATTCCACGCGGATACTGAGCGGAGGGAAATGAGCATCTGTTTTACAGGAGAATAGCTACAATGACATTCGACTGGTTTGCCGGGTTGAACCCGATTCTACAAGCTCTTTTTGCCACCCTGTTTACATGGTTTTTAACGGCTCTTGGAGCTGCGCTGGTATTTTTTTTCAAAGCTATCAATCAAAAGGTGCTGGACTGGATGCTTGGCTTTGCCGCCGGGGTTATGATCGCCGCTTCTTACTGGTCTTTGCTGGCACCGGCCATCGAGATGGCCGCAGAGTTGAACTTGCCCGCATGGCTGCCAGCTGCAGCAGGATTTCTGCTGGGAGGGGGCTTTCTGTGGGTTGTTGACAAAGTGCTTCCACATCTTCATCTGGGGTTTCCGAAGGAGGAGGCTGAAGGCATCAGCACAAGCTGGCGGCGCAGCGTTTTATTGGTTCTGGCAATAACCATTCACAATATACCGGAGGGGCTGGCGGTTGGTGTTGCTTTCGGAGCTCTTGCAGCGGATCTGCCTACGGCTACGCTCGGTGCGGCGGTGGCGCTTGCGCTTGGAATTGGAATTCAGAACTTTCCCGAAGGAACCGCGGTGTCGGTTCCGCTTCGCCGGGAAGGATTATCCAGGCTTAAAAGCTTCTGGTACGGACAGCTTTCAGCAACCGTGGAGCCTGTTGCCGGTGTATTTGGAGCAGCAGCTGTCATGTACATGCGGCCGATTCTGCCCTATGCCCTTGCCTTTGCAGCAGGGGCAATGATTTTCGTGGTGGTTGAAGAATTGATCCCGGAATCGCAACTTAAAAAAAATACTGACCTTGCCACCATGGGTGTCATGTCCGGTTTTGCTGTGATGATGGTGCTGGATGTTGCATTGGGCTGATGAGAGTTTGGTAGATTTGGTGGAATTGAACAAGCGATGCGTTTTACCCCGTTAGTAGAAGATTTAGGTCTTTTAGATGTTCGATCTACATAATTACTCAAGTTTCGCACGCTTAAATGCATTGTAAAGCCTTATAATGATGGCGTCGAATGACCCCCGTTGGTTTTAAAACCGCTCAAAGGGTGCAGCCGTTAGATACTTATAGATAGGGCAAGATGGCAATTTTACTATGTGATTTATGTAACTACGGGGTTTATTCGACTTAAGATCTATTTGCAATTTTACCCCGTTAGAGAAAGCCACCGACTCCTGTCGGTGGTATAGGTAATTCCATATAGATGGTGGTTTAATGCAACCATCTATAGTCATTAGAGAACATCATTCTCTAACGGGGTTTACAATAAAACAGGGTGCGAAACTTGAGCAAATTATTGTTGATATACCGAATAATAGGTATTATATAGACTTTAACTTACCTTGAGTCGATAAAATTTAAAATGGATCATCGGATCATTATCTCTTAAAACGTAACGTTATGTAATTGTGCTGTTATGAAATCTATGTTGTGCAGAAAGAGCATTTTATATTTTTCTTTTGCCTTGTCGATTTGGATGGGTATTTTTTCGGCAGCCTCAATTCTATTTGCAGATAACCGTTTTTTCGGCTCTGTTTCTGCAGAGAGCTGCGTGGACTGTGTCCTTTCCTATTTAAAAGAACATAGCAACGAAAACAATGAATCTACCTTCAACCAGCATGATTGTGCTAATCATACACACTGTCACCACCAGCCCGGTGTCTTAAAATCCCTTGTGCTTACACCCCCCGGGATTGGCCAACATTTTTTACCGCTGGGCACCCAGCAGAGATTTCCCCAATCAATAACATCCATCTTTCGCCCACCGGAATCACAATCAATTTAAAATTTGGTCTACCGGCCGTGATAGGTATTTGACCATTGGCATCCGCATTCTACAATTTTAAATAAGCCGATTCTGTTCAGATATATTGTAAGCAAATAAACACTGAGGTGCCGGGAAATTGATGATTTCTGTCAACTCAAACATTCCAAATGGATTGATATGCAATAAGGTAGTTTTTTCCTTGGCTTTATTTATGCTGTCGATAAACATTTTTGGTTGCGGATCTAAAGAGCATTCACCGAATCCGGATATAGTTGCAACATTTCAAGGAGGACAAATAACTCGAAAACAGGTTGAGGATTATATAAAGAAGCGAATTCCAGAGCTGGATACAGATGCAAAGAAGCAGATCAGGCGTAAAGAAATTTACAAACACATTGTCAAAAATATGGTCCTCGACTTGATGATAGAGAAAAAAATCAAGGAAAACAAGCTGGATAAAAGAAAGAATATCAAACACATCATGAAACACATATCAGAGCAGATGAATATCAACCAGCTCCATGCCCAGGCTCACGGGGAAAAAATAAAGGTATCAGAAGAGGATATACGGAAATATTATGAGGATAATCGGGATCAATTCCCGGATGATTTACTGGTAGAAGTAAAAGAGGAGATCCGAAACATCCTTCAAGCAAAAAGGGAAAAGGAATACTTCCGAAATTATATTAAAGAGCTGAAAAAGAAAGCTGTCATAACCCGCAATGATCACCTGCTTAAGGTTCCGCAGCCTGCTGAGGCCGATATGAGGATCTACTATGAAAAAAATAGAAATATTTTTGGATCTCCGGAAAAACCTTTTCCAGAGGTTAAAGATCAAATCATGAAAAGTGTTCGCAAAGAGATAGAAAAAAAGTGGTTTGAGCAAAACGGCAATAGCACACTGTTCACCATTCATGGAAAGCGGTACACCTTAGGTGAATTCTACCAGGAACTGCAGGAGTTGCCTGTTGATGAGCGTGAGAAATATAAAACTTATGAGGATCTGAAAAGATTGGTAGATCTCATGATTGAAAGATTGTTAGTTGTCGAAGATACCTATGATCGAATGTTAAATGTCGAAAACAAAGATGAAATAGAACATGTCAGAGAAGATATCCTCAGACAGATTCTGCATCAGGAGGAAATTGATGATAAGGTTTCGGTTAGTGATGAAGAAATAAAAACGTATTACGAAGCGAATAAGGACAAATTTTTTGAGCCGCCACGGGTCAAGATCAGCTATATCCGCATCGGCCGGGGACAGACGGAGGATGAGAAAAAACGCACAAAAAAAAGGGTGGAAGAAGCCTATGGAAAGCTAAAGCCGGGATTTCTGAAAAAGGCTCAACCTTTTGAAGAAGTAGCGCGGGAATACTCCGAAGATCCCGAAACGGCGAAAAAAGGAGGGGCAATCGATGGTTGGATTTCCGAAAGCAGTGATCTGTTGGAGGAAATTGCAGCCCATATATTACATGAAAATGTCTTGCCTTTATCTGCAGGGGAGATCAGCGATCCGTTTTATTTTCACGGCAGCTGGTACATCGTAAAGGGAGCATCCGCAATTTCTTGCAGGAAAATCAACAATAAGAGTGAGGCAGATTTATTAAGCAGCTGTAACCTATTGATATAGATTAGAATAAAAGGGCTGGACAAATGTCTC
>JAFDFZ010000066.1 GCA_019309565.1 Deltaproteobacteria bacterium | reverse complement strand
TGCGTCAGGGTTTCCCCCATTGCGCAAAATTCCTCACTGCTGCCTCCCGTAGGAGTCTGGACCGTGTGTCAGTTCCAGTGTGGCTGATCATCCTCTCAGACCAGCTAACCATCGCAGCCTTGGTAGGCCATTACCCTACCAACAAGCTAATGGTACGCGGGCTCATCTTCAAACAGTAGCTTACATGTAGAGGCCACCTTTAATTTTCAGTGCCGGAGCCCTGAAAATATTATCCGGTATTAGCTTCGCTTTCGCGAGGTTATCCCGGATTTGAAGGTAGATTACCCACGCGTTACTCACCCGTGCGCCACTTTACTTGCTTTGGCAAACCAAAGCTTTCTCGTGCGACTTGCATGTGTTAAGCACGCCGCCAGCGTTCATTCTGAGCCAGGATCAAACTCTCCAGTTAAACCTAATAAAATCACATTAAATGCAACAATAAAACTGGGCCCAACTAATGAAGCCGTCACTATTTAGTTTTCAAAGAACGATTCCCGTATCAGTTTGTGAAACGATACGCTTTCAAAAGTTCACCTCATATATTAATTTCTTTCCAAATTATTGTCAAGCTTTTTTACACATAAAATTCTAACCTCAATCTATCGCCACAAACGTTTTATGATGTAAAAAAGCTTCTTACATTGGAAAGTTTCTAAAGAACAGTAAAATTAATATAAATAAAAAACCACGTTGTCAAGAATTATTTTCATGAAAAAAATTAACCGACCGCAGAGCATTAATATTATTTGACTTCAATTCTGTGGAAGTGTTTCTTCCCTGCGCGCAAGATAATCTGCATATTGATTACATCTTTATCTGTAATCATTGTATCCACCGTCCGTATTCTCCGACCGTTTATATAAGCGCCCCCCTGTTCGATAAGTCTTCTAGCCTCGCTGCTTGACCTTGTAAGTCCCACATTGTGGAACATTTTGAACGCAGGGACCCCCTCCTTTAGCCGTTCAATACAGATAACAGAATGAGGAACGGATCGATCGTCCTGAATCTCTTCATCTCTTGGCACGGTGCTTGAGGGAAGCAACTGCAAAGGGATGGCGCGATGACCAAACATGCTTTCTGCCGCCCTGTGGGCTTTTAATGCCTCTTGCTCTCCATGGGCAAGCAGGGTTGCCTCGTAAGCAAGGATGGCTTTAGCGCTGTTAAGCTCTGCCCCTGTAATTGTTTCCGTTGCCCTTATCTCATCCATTGGCAAAAAAGTAAACAGGGCTAAAAATCGAGCTACATCCCTGTCATCTGTGTTGACCCAGTATTGGTAATAATCGTAAGGAGTTGTCCTGGCGGCATCCAACCAGATGGCGCCTTTGGCGGTTTTCCCCATCTTTTCTCCGGTGCTGGTGGTAATCAGCGGAAAGGTGATCCCAAACACCGTTTCCCGACGTGTGCGGCGAACCAGTTCAATCCCCGCAATTATATTTCCCCATTGATCACTTCCACCCATCTGAAGACGGCATCCCTTAGTGTCAAAAAGCATTAAAAAATCATATGCTTGCAACAGCATGTAATTGAATTCGATAAAATTTAGGCCCTCTTCAGACTCAAGCCGCATCCGATAACTTTCGGCTTTTATCATTCGATTAACCATGAAATGACGGCCGATATCTCTCAGAAAAGGGATATACTTCAATTCTGTCAACCAATCCGCGTTGTTCACAATTAAGCCTTTCCCGGAATTAAAATCCAGGAACCGGGAAAGCTGTTTTCGAAGAGCCTCTGTGTTTTCTTCAATTTCTTCGATGGTTAGCATTTTTCGCATCTCGGTCTTACCACTTGGATCCCCCACCAACCCGGTTCCACCTCCAACAAGAGCAATCGGACGATGCCCCTGACGTTGCATATGTACCAATGCCATAATGGGTATCAAGCTTCCAACATGCAGACTTGAGGCGGTAGGATCGAATCCAATATAGCAAGTCACCCTATGTTTTTCAAACAATTCAATAAGTTGCTTTTCATGTGTCGTCTTCTCTATGAATCCACGTTCCTTCAAGATGTCAATCACATTCATTTTAAGACCCTCATTTCAAAAATGTCACACCGATAAAGGCCTGGGTTCTGTCGGGTGACTCAAAGCAAAAAATATTCGATACCTTTATTTATTAGCATAGGCAACGGCTCTGGTTTCTCGAATCACTGTAACTTTAATCTGTCCTGGAAAAGTAAGTGATTCCTCTATTTTTTTAACAATATCCCTGCTAAGCAGTACAGACTCATCGTCGGAAACTCTGTCGCTTTCTACAATCACCCGTATCTCTCGACCCGCCTGAATGGCATAGGAATTGGAAACTCCCTTGAAGGAATTTGCAATATTTTCAAGTTCTTCTAGCCGTTTTATATAATTTTCCAAGATCTCCTTTCTAGCTCCGGGCCTTGCACCAGAGAGACTGTCCGCAGCTTGAACCAGCAGCGCATAGACAGACTCAGGGGGAACATCTTCGTGATGTGCTGCGATAGCGTGAGTGATGGAAGGCGATTCACCAAATTTTTTGGCTAGTTTTGACCCAATAATCGCGTGCGGCCCTTCCACTTCATGATCAACCGCTTTACCCAGGTCGTGAAGCAGTCCAATTCGTCTTGCCAGCTTGGAGTTCAAACCCAGCTCAGCGGCCATGATACCTGTTAGAAAGCCCACCTCTACAGAATGCTGTAATACGTTTTGCGCATAGCTGGTTCGAAACTTCAATTGCCCAATATACTTAATGAGTTTGCTGTGAATACCGTGTATTCCTAAATCGAAAGCCGCCTGTTCACCGGCTTCCTTGATGCTCTGATCCACCTCCTGGGTGACTTTCTTCACCACATCTTCAATACGAGCTGGGTGTATGCGGCCATCAGCAATTAACCGGGTAAGAGAAATACGCGCTATTTCTCGTCGAACCGGATTAAAACCTGATAAAATCACCGCCTCCGGAGTGTCATCGATAATGAGGTCAATACCCGTGGCTGCCTCCAGTGCCCGGATATTTCGCCCTTCTCTGCCGATGATACGCCCTTTCATTTCATCATTGGGAAGTTGAACGACCGAAACCGTTCGCTCTGCCACAAAATCTGCAGCATATCTCTGTATAGCTGTTGCCATTATCTTTTTGGCTCTCTTATCTGCTATTTCTTTCGTCTCATTTTCAATCCGCTTAACAAGCTTTGCTCCTTCATATCTCGCCTCATTTTCCATGGAACGAATGAGCAAATCTTTGGCCTGCTCTGAAGTCAGGCCTGAAATCTTCTCCAGCTGCTTTCGTTGTTCATCAATAAGCTCTTTATATTTTCTTTCGTCCTGAAGGATTTTGTTCTCTTTTTTCGTAAATTCTTTCTCTTTTCGCGCAATATCTCGCTCTCTCTGATCCAGTTGCTCGATTTTCTTATCAATAGCCTCTTCTTTTTGCAACAGCCGTTGTTCTCTGTTTTTCAATTCCTTGCGCGTTTCTTTTGTCTCGGCGTCGAACTCGCTTTTCATCCTGAAAAGCTTGTCTTTTATTTCAAGATCAGCCTCTTTCAATAGACTGTCATACTTGCGTTTTGCCTCCTCTCTTATCTGCAACACCTCGTTGTGTACATCCTTGATTTTTTTCGAAATGATTTTACCTCTTGCCCAGTATGCAAGACCAAACCCGATCAGAAAGGCGATGGCGGCATAAACAATATATGGATAATACTCAATCATTATCCGTCTCCTTGGCTATATATTTAACCCAACGTTTGTGTTTTCTGTATATCTGTATAAGTGAACTTATAAGGTCTTAAACAAATTAGAGTTAATCTGTTTTTTGGGTTTTGTAACATCCCTTTATATGCATGTTTCAGCCCCGACACCGTGAAAGCAAATCATACAGCTAAACCGGAGCTGAGTGAAGCGTCTCACTGTTAATAGTATGTGAAACATTTTTATATGTTCAACGAATCATGAAACACATTATAATTTCCAATCATAATTTCCAAAATATAGATACGGTATCACTAAACTTATAATGGATACCCTGTTATTGAGATGAAGCTGGAAAAGGATTGATGGGATAATTTTGAAGTTTGATTTGGCGGTGATTATGAATATTCTCGGTGCTGTTGTGTGACCAACCCCCCACCAAGATGCCGTGTTGGCAGGGTCTTTGAACCCAAATCTTAGATGGGCACCCTTTAGTTTCTTTAGGCTTTTCTGTTCAACCAGAACATGCACACCGAAACCAGGGAGGGTTCCCTTTGTAACAGTGTTGGATCAAAGCACATCTTCCAATCACTTGCACGGTAGGGGTTTGATCAAAGCAAATTTGCTCTTTCATTAATCCGATCTCACTCGATATTTTCCCGTTCACTGCGCAGGGTAAATTTCAGTTTGGTAACCAAGGTAACAACCTATTTCCTTTAGCTTTTTTCTCAATTCAAACGGGAATCTAACCGGCGAATCAGATTGGCAGATCGTTCATAGATGCCATGAATGAATTCTGAATGATTCTTTTTTAACTCGATATTTTCACTCGCGATGTTCAAAGCAGCGATAATTAGGATAGCAATTTGTGTGATTCCAGACGATTCTCTCGCTTGTTGAGATTGTACCCTGGCTACCTCTTCAACCAACATATCCGCAACCTTTTGTGCGCTTTGATCTCTCGCTTCTGTCTTAAACGTATAAGGTTGCCCAAAAAGATTTATTGTGACATGTTGTTCCACTGAAATAAATTCGAGCCTCTCATTTTAAAATGGCTTTATCAAGTAGTTTCTGTGATTTCCGCCAGCCTCACTAACAGATTGTCAATTTTGGACCGAATCAGGTCCCTTTCCTCAATATAACTTTTCTCAACAATCATCTTTCCCTGAAGCTCCTTTTCTAACGAATCGATTTTCTTTCGGAGCTCCTGGTTCGTTGCCTCAAGGGATTTAGAGGCTTCAATCAATCTCCCGACTTTTCGCTCTATCTCATCAAACTGTTTTAATATTTCTTCCTTTTCCAATCCTTCACCTCATTATGATTTTTATTAGTATAATCTTAGTGCTAAGACAAAGTCAAGAGCTTTTGCTTAAACGTTTCTGCATGATGGTTTCAACCTTTTCCAACTCTTCCAGCGTATTGATACCGATAATCTCCTCGGAATCTTTCGCGAATACTACTCCGATATTCATTCCCATTTTATTTCCAAACTCAATAATATCAGTAAGATATCGTTCTCCCTGGGCATTTCGCATACCGGTTTGGTGAAGCGTAGCATGGAGCGATTCTTTTTTTGCACAGTAAATACCGGCATTGATGGTTTTGATTTGTCTTTGATGCTCTGTGGCATCTGTCTCCTCAACCACCTTTAAAAGGTGCCCATTTTCATCGAACAACAATCTTCCATATCCGTAAGGATTACTAAGTTCAACCCCTAGCAGGCTGATATCCCGCCTGAATGTTATGTGATCATCCAATAGCTTTAAGATGGTTTGAGGCATCAACAGCGGAACGTCCCCATAAAGAATGAGGACCTGCCTGATTGATGGCTTAAGATGGGGCAAAGCAGTTAGCACGGCATGTCCGGTTCCCAGCTGTTTTTCCTGAACTGCATAGGTTACCATAGCATGTCTCGATACGATTTGCCTAACCTTCTCGGCCTGATGGCCGATTACGAGGACAACATTGTCTCCGACTACCTTCCTGGCCGTCTCAAGTACATACAAAATCATGGGACGGCCGGATATCTTGTGGAGGACTTTGGCCGTCTGTGATCGCATCCGGGTACCAAGACCCGCGGCCAAGACGATGGCCGCCACATCATTGTCAACATACTTCATACCGCAAGCCCATGCAATAATGAAAAGGGTAGATCCACTGGCAGGGATCCACCCTTCTCAAATGCAATACTGCTGATGCCCTCAAATAACCGATCTTAGATACCTTTTGATTCAGCAAGCTTGATGCGATGTATGGCCCTTTCGAGAGCCGCTTTTGCTCTTGCAAAATCTATCGTATCATCTTCTTTCTGAGCCAAGCGCTTCTTGGCGCGTTCCATGGCGCTCCTGGCGCGCTCAATATCGATATCCTGTCTTCTTTCAGCGGACTCAGCCAAAATCGTGACCCTGTCTGGCATAGCTTCTGCAAAACCACCGCTGACAAATACGAAACGCTCTTGCCCGCTGATGTCCCTATAATGAACCGAACCGATTTTAAGTGTTGTCATAAATGGTGTGTGATTTACCAGCACGCCAAATTCTCCGAGACTACCCGGTGCCATTACAATTTGGGCTTCTTCATGCACGACAATCTTCTCTGGAGTTACGATTTCTAACTTAATGTTTCCAGCCATAAGAATCCTCACAGCTATGCAGCTTCCGCCATTTCTTTTGCCCTTTCAACCACCTCTTCAATACTTCCGGCCATGTAAAAGGCCTGCTCCGGGATATCATCGTGTTTGCCCTCGCAGATTTCCTTAAAGCTTCGAACCGTATCCTCAATCTTCACATACTTCCCGCTGCGTCCCGTAAAAGCCTCGGCCACATGAAAGGGCTGAGAGAGAAACCGCTGTATTTTCCGTGCCCTTGCCACCGTAATCTTATCTTCATCGGATAGTTCTTCAATCCCTAAGATTGCGATAATATCCTGTAGTTCTTTATATTTCTGTAAAATTTCCTGAACTTGCCGAGCGACCCGATAATGTTCTTCTCCGATATAGGCGGCATCGAGTATCCTCGATGTAGAATCCAATGGGTCAACTGCCGGATAGATACCGAGTTCGGCGATCTGGCGAGAAAGCACCACCGTACCATCAAGGTGGGCGAAGGTTGTGGCGGGGGCCGGATCGGTCAGGTCGTCCGCAGGCACATATACACATTGCACCGCTGTAATAGACCCTTTATCGGTTGAGGTGATGCGTTCCTGTAGTTCGCCCAAGTCAACGGCCAGTGTCGGTTGATATCCCACGGCCGATGGCATTCGGCCTAAAAGAGCGGAGACCTCGGAGCCGGCCTGGGTGAACCGAAAAATGTTATCGATAAAGATAAGGACATCCTGGCCTTCCTCATCCCGGAAATATTCCGCAGCTGTAAGCGCAGAAAGTGCAACTCGCGCCCTCGCTCCCGGGGGTTCTGTCATTTGGCCGTAAATCAAGGCTGCCTTTGGCAAGACCCCCGATTCTTTCATTTCGTGGTACAGGTCGTTACCCTCCCGAGTACGCTCTCCCACACCGGCAAAAACGGAAATACCACCATGTTGCATGGCGATGTTGTGAATCATCTCCATCATGATAACGGTTTTGCCAACACCGGCTCCACCAAACATGCCCATCTTGCCGCCCCGTGGAAATGGAACCAACAAATCGATCACTTTTACGCCGGTTTCCAAGACCCTCACAGTAGTATCCTGCTCGGTAAATTTAGGAGCCGGTCTGTGAATCGGCAATGTCTTCTCTCTGCTGACCGGTCCCAACCCGTCCACCGGCCTGCCAACCACATTAAGAACACGACCAAGACCTGGTTCACCAACGGGCATCATAATTGGCTGGCCGGTATCTTTCACCGGCATTCCGCGAACCAGCCCATCTGTGACGTCCATGGCAATCGTTCGAACCACATTGTCTCCAAGATGTTGAGCAACTTCAACCACAAGATTGTCGGGCTCATCGCTGATTGCTGGATTGCTGATCGTCAATGCCGTATAAATTGTCGGCAATTTCCCTTGCTCAAACTCCACATCCACAACAGGTCCCATAACCTGAAGTATTCTGCCGATATTTTCTTCCATTTAGAACCCTCCGATATGGTTTTATCCTGCAACTCTCATTGAAAATGAAATATATCACAATTCGCCCAGAGTTTACGGGGAATTGCCAAGTTATATCCGCTGCTGGTTAAGTTGTCTCACATAACAGCTAATAAAAAATAATATTTTTCCGATTTTATCCTTTTAGTGCCTCTGCACCGCCGACAATATCCATCAATTCTGCTGTAATTGCAGCCTGTCGAGCCTTATTGTATGCCAAAGTAAGTCGTTCAAGCATATCATCACAGGCTTTGGTCGCGTTATCCATTGCCATCATGCGGGCGGCATGCTCGCTTGTAGATGTCTCCAGCAGTGCGCTATAAAGCTGTACATAAACATTTCGAGGTAACATCTCCCCCAGCAGTTCATCGGCAGACGGCTCACAAATATGCTCCGGCAGGTAGATCACCTTATCCCTTGATGTCTCTCCTTCAACCGGTGCGATGGGAGGTATAGGAAGCAGTTGCTTGACCACCGGAACCTGTCTGGCCATGCTGACAAATTCCGAATAAATAACATGCACTTCATCGTAGACAGACTGAAGATATGCTTCCACCAATTCCCTTCCTGTTTTCAATGCCACGTTAAACCCGAATCTGGCGCCAACGACGCCCAGATGCTCGCTTACGATCTCGAAATGATTCTTTCGGCACCAGTCTCGTCCTTTTTTGCCGAAAGCGGTAAAGGAGATATCGCCGCTGCCAATGGACCTCTGTTTTATGAACGCTTCGGCTTTGGCAATAAGGTTAGCGTTAAATCCACCACAAAGACCTCTGTCAGAAGAACATAAGACCACATGAGTCTTCTTCACCTGCTCCCGAGGTACCAACAATGGATGCGCTTCCTGGGTCGAGCGTTCCGAAAGACTGCCAAGCACTTCAGCAAATTTACTGGCATATGGGCGGAAGGCTTCCATGTTTGCCTGCGCTCCACGCAATCGAGAGGCTGCAACCATGTTCATGGCTCGCGTTATCTGTTTCGTTTTTTTGATTGCTCCGATTTTCGCCTTAACATCTTTTAGGGCTGCCATATAACTTTCGCCTTTACCATTCGGTTCGGGATTTCATTGGAAAAACCATCCTCATTAAACAGAAGCTGTTCACACCCATCATAGCGCTAAAACTTCACTATGTGTCCACCATTGTCTCATTGCGTTTTCGCAATATGGGTGAAACCTCATTGACTTGTTTTGAACTCTTCATCATAAGCTGTCAGCGCTTCTGTCATCAGCTTGTCAAGATCTTCTGTGATTTCCTTTTTTTCTGCAAGCTCACTGAATATTTGCGGATACCGATCTTCAATAAATGAATAAAGCCCGGTTTCATATCTTGTCAGCACATCAACCGGATATTTATCAAGAAACCCTCTTGTGCCCGCATAAAGAATAATGACCTGCTTTTCCATGGGCAAGGGCTGATACTGCGGCTGTTTCAGTATTTCAACAAGCCGAGCCCCCCGTGTAAGTTGCTGCTGGGTCGCTGCATCCAGGTCACTTCCGAACGCTGCGAAGGCTTCCAGTTCCCGGTATTGCGCCAGATCAAGTCGGAGAGTTCCAGCCACCTGTCGCATGGCTTTAACCTGAGCTGCCCCACCGACACGGGAAACCGAAAGTCCAACATTAATCGCCGGACGAACGCCGGCGAAAAACAGGCGGGGTTCCAGATAAATCTGGCCATCGGTGATGGAGATAACATTTGTTGGGATATAAGCAGATACATCACCAGCTTGGGTCTCAATAATGGGCAGAGCGGTAAGAGAGCCCCCGCCCAAATCATCATTCAGCTTTGCCGCTCGCTCCAGAAGGCGTGAGTGGTTATAAAAAATATCGCCGGGGTAGGCCTCGCGACCCGGAGGGCGTCTTAACAGAAGCGAAACCTGGCGATATGCGGCGGCCTGTTTTGATAGGTCATCGTAAATGATGAGCGCATGCTGTCCTCTATCCCGATAATATTCGCCCATCGCGCATCCCGAATAAGGGGCGATGTATTGCAAGGTAGCAGGATCGCTGGCACAGGCGGCGACAATGGTGGTATATTCCATTGCTCCGTGTTTTTCCAGCACCGCGTGAACCTGGGCCACGGTTGACTTTTTCTGACCGCAAGCCACATAGATACAATAAACGTCCGTATCCTTTTGTGCTAAAATAGCATCGATGGCACATGCGGTCTTTCCAATTTGCCGATCGCCAATGATCAGCTCCCGCTGCCCGCGCCCGATCGGAGTCATCGCATCAATCGCTTTCAATCCTGTATAACAGGGTTCATGAACGCTCTTACGTGCGATTACCCCCGGGGCTACCATTTCCACCCGCCTAAATTCGTTCGTCTCAATCGGGCCTTTACCATCCAGTGGCTCCCCAACCGCAGACACCACTCGCCCCAGCACGGCTTCTCCAACGGGTACCTGGGCGATTCGCCCTGTACGCTTGACGATATCGCCTTCTTTAATGTGGATGTCTTCACCCATGATAGCCACGCCCACATTATCCTCTTCAAGGTTGAGCACCAGGCCGAATATCCTACCAGGAAACTCAACGAGTTCGAGGGCCATCACTTTATCTAGGCCATACACCCGCGCGATACCGTCACCAACAGACAGCACAACGCCCGTTTCACTCAATTCAACTTTCTTGTCATAATCCTTGATTTGTTCCTTTATAATCTGACTGATTTCTTCGGCTTTTAGTTCCATTAGATACTCTCATCCCTTTTTAAAGATTCCTTCATGTTTAATAGCTGTGTTTTGATACTTCCATCTAAGACAAGATCCCCAATCTTTGTTACCACACCTCCGATTAAACCCGGATCCTGTTTAATCTCCAGAACGACCTCCTTGTGAATCATATCCGATAAAGATTTACGAATTTTTTCCACGGTCTCTGCGGATAGTTCGGTGGCAGAAACAAGTTCTGCCCGAACAAGTCCTTTCAATTCATCTGCAAATTTTTGGTAATACTCGTTTATACTTCTCAAGAATTCAATTCGCCCCTTGTCAAACAATAATAGCAAAAAAGAACGGATGGCTTTTGACAAATCTAACCTATCAATAACAATTTCAAGCAACTTTCTGCGGTCTGAAACCGTATATAAAGGGTTTGAAATTGCCTGCTCAAGGGCTTTTTCGCTTTCCAACAATTTGCAGATGCGTTCCATTTCCTCACGATAGGCTTCGGCCTGTCCATCCTCTTTCCCAACAAGCAACATGGCTTTTGCATAACGTCTTGCAATCGCTAAATTTCTCACTGTATCTCGACCTCTTTCAGATATTCATCAACCAGTCGCTCCTGATCCTGGGGTGTGATATTCCTTTTAATAATACCTTCTGCCTTTGCCAGAGCTTTATCGAAAATTTCTGCTTGAAGCTTCTCTTTGGCCATTTCAAACTCATGTGCGACAGTTTTTCGCGCCTGCTCTTCGATTCTTTCGGCTGCCACCTTTGCCTCTTGCAGAATTCGAGCTTTTGCCTCGTTTCCTTGTTTGATGTATTCTTCAATGACTCTTTCGGCCTCTCTATCCAACAGCAGCAATCTTTCGTTGTATTGGGCCAGTTGTGCTTCCGCTTCCTTTTTCTTTTTTTCAAGATCGACCAGTTGATCCTGGATTCCCCTGATTCTTGCGTTCAAGGCCTGAGACAGAGGCTTTCTTAGCAAAACAACAAGAAGGGCTGCAAGCACGACAAAATTCATCACGCGATAGGTGTCGGTTGCAACCCACCCCTTGTTTGCATGGGCATCCTGGGTTTCTTCATGTGTCTGCTCGGTGGCTGTCAAAGCGTTCCACGGGCAAAGCAACAATGCAATCACAAAGGAAAACATGAGAAGTCGTTTTTTCATTCCACAGGTCTCCCAAGTATTTTTTGGCCGATGGATCGTGCTAATTCGTCGATTTCTTCTTGAAGCGAAATTCTGACCTGCTCGATGTCTTTTGCGATTTTGTCGCGAAAACCAGCCAGTTCCTCTTGGGTTTTCATATGAATCGCCTGTATAATCTTTTTTTCCTCATCTTCCGCAGAACGAATCAACGCTTCTTTTTCAGACAGGCCCTTTTCTCTTGCCTTCTTGATACCCGATATGAGCAACTCGTCTTTTTCTTCTGCATTCCGGATGGATGTTTGGATACTCTTCTCCAATCTTCCGATTCGTTCTTTTCTGCGAGCCATCACGTTACGGATTGGTTTGTACAAAACCACGTTAAGAATCCAGATCAGAAAGACAAAATTTATGATCTGTATAACAATAGAGAAATCTACTTTGATCATGAAAGCCTCTTTTACTTTGTCAAAATAACAAAGATATTGACAAGTTGTCCCGTGTTACAAACACTGCTTTCCTCTAAACTGTGGCGGTCTATACCATTTGCAATTAACGGTTGTCAAAGGTTTTTTAACGATTTTTAGTATCTTTTCCCGGGAGTTATCCCTTCATGATCTTTGAGGTTAAACATACAGCGAGCTGTGCTTAAAGAGGGTGGGGAAAGCTGCAAAAAGCCTAGGAAGGTAACTCTCTTAATATAAAAGAAAAAATAGCTATTCGACTAAAAACCGTCGCATGCTGATATTTTTTAACAGTCCAATGCCGATCATCACGGTGAGGACCGAGGATCCCCCATAGCTTATAAAAGGCAGCGGAATCCCCACCACCGGCATCAACCCCATCACCATGCCGATATTGATAAAAACTTGCCAAAAAATCATGATGGTAATTCCAAACGCAAGGATGACGCCAAATGGTTCACGGCAGGTATAGGCGATGTTAAGCCCCCAGATGATTAATATTAATAAAATCAGGATTAAAATGGTCGATCCGACGAAACCCCACTCCTCGGCCAGCACTGAAAATATGAAGTCTGTGTGCTGTTCCGGCAAAAAAGACAGCGTGTTCTGGGTGCCTTTCAAATATCCTTTTCCAGTGATCATCCCCGAGCCGATAGCAATTTTTGACTGTATAATATGATATCCTGCCCCGAGCGGATCCCGGTCCGGGTTGAGAAAAGTCAGGATGCGCTGCTTCTGATATCCTCTCAAAAACCTCCAGATAAGAGGAACCGTAACGGCACAGGTAGATAGAATGAACAGAAGAGAGCGCCTTTCGATTTTGACAAACAGGGTTATGGTTCCGGCAATCATGGCAAGTAGCAGGGCGGTTCCCAGGTCGGGTTGTTTAACAATGAGAATGAAAGGAATCAATGTAAGAACAACAGGAATAACAAGATCTTTAATGGTAAGCCCCGTGGTGTTGACATGCCGTGAGTAATACCTCGAAAGGACGATAATCAGCGCTATCTTAACCAATTCCGAGGGCTGGATGGAAATCCATCCCAAAATCAACCATCTGCGAGAGCCCCCTATATATGGTCCGAACACCAACACACAGATCAGCAGCAAGATACAAGCTGCATAAATGAGCAAAGCCCATTGATCCAGTTTTTTATAATCGAAAAGAAAAACGGCCGTCATCAAAACCAATCCACTGACAAACCATATGATCTGTTTGATGTAAATCACCTTTTGGGGGTTCTGAGAGCCGGCTGTCACAGCACTGTATAACGTAATAACCCCTAATATTCCAAGAAGCAGGGTTAATCCAAACAAACCCCAGTCAAAATGTTGAACGAGTCGACGGTCAAACATTCTATCTGTCCCCGGTGGTTGTATTCGAGTTCAGGGTTAGGAGACGTTCTTCGGAAATAAATCGGGGGCTGTCATCAAGAAGATATGCCTTGATGATTTCCCGAGCAATCGGTGCTGCAGCACTGGATCCATGTTCTCCGTGCTCAACAAGAACAGACACGGCAATTTTCGGCCGCTCCGACGGTGCATATGCCACAAACCAGGCATGCGCCTTAAGATGGGGGGGGCGTTCAATTTTTCGAGATATCTCCGTCTTTCTGCGACCGACCACCTGCACTGTTCCGGTCTTACCACTAATATCAATACCCTTCACTCTTGCAATTCTTGCGGTTCCCCTTTTGTAGTTAACAACTTCCCACAGCCCCTTTTTTACAATTGCGAGGGTTTCTTTGCTGACAGGTAGCTTTCTGGCAACTTTTTTTTCACTCTTATAAACAATTTTACCGTCGGCAGTTTCAATCAGCCTTACGATTTGCGGATGGTAACTTACACCGCCGTTTCCTACTGCTCCCACCAGTATAGCCATCTGAAGCGGTGTTACGAGATTGTAGCCCTGACCGATGGCCACAGAAAGTGTTTCTCCTCGCTGCCAGGGGATACCGGTCCTCTGTTTTTTCCAGGCGGCCGTAGGAATCAATCCAGGAGCTTCGTTATCGAGGTTGATCCCAGTGAGCGCCCCCAGCCCGGAGGCCTTCGCATGCCAGGCCAGTCGGTCAACCCCCAGTTTTTGACCGACCTGGTAAAAAAACACATCACATGACTCGGCAATTGCTTTCACCACATTTAGGGTGCCATGTCCACCCTTTTTCCAACATCGAAACACCCTATCGCCGTACCGGTAAAAACCCGGGCAAAAAAAAGTACTGTTAGAATCAATGACACCTTCTTCAAGCCCTGCAATCGCGGTAATGATTTTGTATGTCGACGCAGGCGGATACTCACCTTGAATCGCTTTGTTTTCCATAGGTCGAAACGGATTTGAAATAATCGTATCCCATTGATCGTGGGACAATCCACTTGCAAAGGCATTCTGGTCAAAAGTAGGACTGCTTGCTAAAACCAGCACCTCTCCGGAAGTGGGATCCAGCGCCACGACTGCCCCTGCGATTCCCTCCAGGAGCTTTTCCGCCTTTTCCTGCAGCCGCTGATCGATTGTTAAATAAATATTGTGCCCGGGCTGGGCATCAACTGTTTTTAAGACTCGAACCACCTGACCGGTGGCGTTGACCTCCACTTGCTGGCCGCCGCGCTTGCCTCTCAAAAACGAATCGTATGCTTTCTCAACACCAAATTTTCCAATAAAATCACCCGGCCTAGACTCAGGATATTTTCCGCTTTTTAACTCAGCCGGGCTGATTTCACTCAGATATCCAACAATATGAGCGAACTTTCCCCTCTTGATGTAATGACGCAAAGGTTTTACATTCACAACCACGCCCGGCAGATCGAATCGGCGAACTTCGATGGAAGCAAGCGTGTCTCTGCCGATGTCCTGTTTTAAAACAACTGGTTTGTAGGATAAGATTCCGTTTTTACCGTTTATTTTGGTGTAGATATCTTCTGTTGAGACGTTCAGATATCGAGACAGCCGCTGAATAGTTAAATCCACCGGTTTTGCATCTTTCAGTATGATACTCAGGTTAAATGACGGACGATTTTCCACCAATAATCTGCCGTGTCGATCAAATATCATCCCTCTGGGAGGATCGATGCTCTTCAGACGAATGCAATTGTTTTCAGAAAGTCGATAATATTCTTCACGTTCAATCACCTGAAGGTAAAACAGACGGCCAATCAGAACGGCAAATCCAACCATGATGCAAAACATGGCGCCGGTCAACCTCTGTTTAAACCAATTGCTGTCAGCAGGTTTTTTGGATTTCGTCACAGCATGCCCCATTCACCCCGTAGTTGCATAAATCATATAGCAAAATGGCGTAAACGCATGATTTATCAGTATCTGAAGACTGCTTCGTTTGAGTTGCTTTGCAACAACGGGGTTCACTTAAGAAATCCTCGGTAAACGTGAAATATACCTTATCAAGTTTCGCACCCCTGTTTTACCATAAAATAGCGAATGCCTCCAAGTCGAATAAAATTTTTGAAGGCAAAATAATGACACCGAAACGCTCAGGCGGCAATCCAATAGGAAACATCGAAGCCAGGCACAACGGAAAAGGTGGTAAGCACCTGAGATCTTGATACTTCTGGTTTAAGCGCTTTGTTTACTCTCATCGTGCCGTTATCGAAGGCTGCTGAAACGTATTTTGCCTTCAAAAATTTCATTCCACAGCGGCATATAAGGCTTTTCATAGGATTAGGGGGCGAAGCTTGAGTATACCTTTATTCGCCGAGAATTGCTGCTATTCACTCTGCCCTTCTCGCTGGGCCATGATCCCCATCATCAATTGATCCCATTGTTGATGGAGCCGACTCAACAACAGCAAAAGGATTGGCCCTGTTGTCACCGCCCAGAGGACCTGCACCACACCGGTTTTGATCACTACAACTTGCAGCCATGGCCAGCTTTCAGTCGATGTGATGGGCCCTAAGAAAATCAAGCTTTGAATAATCGTACCGCACCCCATCAGAACCGGTAACAGTATGACATTTCGTACGCGTAAAAATCCGGTGATCCACTTCACAATTACAAACAGCCAGAAATACGTGGTCATGTAAAGACCGAAGGGAGCCCCAGAAAGGTTATCCATCGTAAATCCAATGGCAAAAACCACCGGCAAACCCTCCCGCACTGAACGAAATATAGACAGATAGAACACAAACAGGGCAAGCAAATCATAAAACTCACCGCCCCCCGGGATCACCGGCAAGATTGCAGTCTGAACCACTACCAACACAAGGCATATGCAACTATAAAAAAAGTAGGTCATCGCAGGCTAAAAAGCTCGTGCACTCCAGGGTTCATAACGATAAGGACTTCTTCAATCTTTTCAAAATCAACATATGGGGTTACAGTCACCTCTTGAAATATTCCGGCATTTCGCCGAATAACCCCGAACACTTTACCGATTGAAAGCCCTTTCGGATAGACCCCATCCAGTCCAGAGGAGATCACCGTATCTCCGACACGAATATCATGTTTTCTTAACACGTATTTAAAAAGACATTTACCCCCTATCGATCCCTTGATCAACCCCCGAAAGCGGGTTCTTTGTATGAGCGCATCCACAGCGCTGTTGGTATCAATTATCAGCAGCACCTTTGAGTGGCGTGAGGAGACTTCAATCACTTGCCCAACAATTCCTTCTGGTATCACCACCGGCAGTCCTTTCTTAACACCGTCAAGGCTGCCTTTGTCCACAATAATCGTCTTAAACCACGGTGAGGGATCTTTACCAATCACCTCGGCGGCAAGAACCCGTTCCGTTACGTTTTTTTGGAAATTCAGCAAATTACGAAGTCGCTCATTGGACAGTTCGATTTCGACCAATTGCCGGTTCTTCTCAACTGCGATGCTGAGCTGCCTCTTTAGCTGCTGGTTTTCTTTGGCTACGGCAACAAGAAAAAAATAATGATTCCAAACGTCTCTGACAAAACGAAGAGACTGGGTTACGATTTCCTGGAAAGGGGCCACGATAAACAAAGTGATCCGTCCTGGTTGATATGATGAATATCGCCGTCGGCTGGATATGGTAAGGAAGGTGATGTTCACGGCCAGCAGAATAATGATGCCGATAATCACTAAGGTCTTCTTTGAGAACATGAGGCTACTGGATCACGACCTGTTTAAGAATCTCTATGCTGTCAAGTACTTTACCAGATCCGATAGCAACGGTCGATAACGGATCTTCTGTGATGGTGATTGGAAGACCGCTTTCTTCTTTTAACAGTTTATCCAGATTCTTGAGCAAAGCCCCGCCCCCGGTCAAAACGATTCCCCTGTCAACTATGTCGGCGGCCAGTTCCGGAGGGGTTTGTTCCAGTGCTATTTTGACGGTCTCAACAATTGCCTCAATTTGCTCGGATATGGCGACTCGAATCTCCTCCGAGTCGATGGCAAGAATTTTTGGTATTCCTGATACCAAATCCCTGCCTTTCACTTCGATGGTTTCCAAATCCTCGGGTTCGGGATATGCGTTGCCGATAGTCGTCTTGATGATTTCGGCGGTGCGCTCCCCGATGAGAAGGTTATATTTACGCTTAATATACTGCATGATGGCAGCATCCATCTTATCGCCAGCAACCCGCATCGATCTACTGTAGACAATGCCAGCCAGGGAAATGACCGCCACTTCCGTCGTCCCTCCGCCAATGTCCACCACCATATTGCAGGTAGGTTCGGTAATGGGAAGGCCCGCGCCGATAGCCGCGGCCATGGGTTCTTCGATTAGAAACACCTCCCGGGCTCCTGCGGATTCCGCAGATTCCCGAACCGCTCGTTTTTCTACCTGTGTGATTCCTGAAGGGACGGCAACAATGATTCTGGGTCTGACAAAAGTTCTGCGGTTATGCACTTTATGAATAAAGTGCCTCAACATAGCCTCGGTAACTTCGAAATCGGCAATCACCCCATCCCGCATCGGTCGGATGGCTACGATATTGCCAGGGGTTCTTCCGAGCATGTTTTTAGCCTCTAAACCCACTGCCAGCACCCGGTTCTTAACTCTGTCGTCGGTACGCACCGCAACTACAGAAGGCTCACTCAGAACGATGCCCTTGCCCTTCACATAAACCAACGTATTGGCAGTACCCAAGTCAATTGCCAGGTCACTTGAAAATACGCCAAGAACTGCATCTAAGAATAAATTCATATTGCCTCATTGGATTTTACACAAACCGTGCATCGGATTGATGGTTCGAATGCTTGACCTGCGTTTCTATAAATCCTCTTCAGGGCACCTCCATCACACAACCCTCCCTTCTAAGCTGAATCCCTCCTAAATAACTTCCGGAAAGTAAAATTAAAATTAATTACCAAAACTACTCTTTTATTACAAGCGGAAATTACCTGTTGTTGATTATAAGTGGTTCACTAAAAATTCCCCTGACATCTTCCGGGATTTTTTGCATTGTTAGCATGTTCGGTTATAATCTATGCAAATTACATGCCTTTATTCCATGTCCTTACCCTTATTATCTGCATCATCACTGCATCGTGCAGTTCGGGACGAAACGCCTTTATCTTCTCATTGTCTCGATTCGGATGGATCCGATTCGTCAAAAGTATAACAATGATCGAGTGCTCAAGATCCATCCAAAAAGAGGTTCCTGTAAATCCCAGATGTCCTACTGTTCGAGAAGAAAAATAGTTGCCACTGCTTGACTGGCAAGGAGATGGCATATCAAACCCAAGTGCACGGTTTGCCGCTTTTTGCCTGGTAAAAAACTGGCAAACAAGCCCCCTGTCAAATAACGATGTTTTAGTTGATAGAGTTCCGTTGAAGACCTGTAAAAGCGCCGCCGCCAGGCGATACACATCGTAAGCGGTCCCGAAAAGCCCGGCGTGGCCTTCGATACCGCCGACTACATAGGCGTTTTCATCGTGCACCGCACCCTCGATAAGGCGCTTACGCCACGGGCATTGCTCCGTGGCTGCAAAATCATCTTTGGCAGATTCCGCCTGCAGGTCGACAAAAAAGAGCTTGTTTAATCCAAGGGGCTGATATATTTCTTCTGCCAGGTAAATATCAAGCCGTTTTCCTGAAACCGATTCAACCACCCAGCTTAAGATCATGAAACCAAGATCACTGTAAATAACACGATGTCCCACCTCGCATTCCAGGGGGGCTTTAGTGAGTTGATCTCTTAAGGCGGACCTTCTCTTGTCGATGAACATGCCGGACAGTTCCCTGTAGAACGGACGGTATGCCGCAAGCCCGGAAGTATGGGACAAGAGTTGTTGTATGGTTATATCGGACTTTTCTGTACCCTGTAATGGACCGAGAACCGATCCAAGCCTCTCGTCTAGCTTTAACTTAGAGGTCTGAATCAGTTTCATGATCGCCAAAGTAGTGGCAAGCGGTTTGGTGAGAGATGCAAGATCGAACACTGTATCCCGTTTCATTTCACGCTTTGAAAATATATTGGCATATCCGTATGCCTTAAAAAAAAGAGGAGTGTTGTGATCTCCAACCAGAAGAACCCCTCCCGGGAACACGCCATCTGCAACAGCCGCTTCCATGAGGCTGTCCACCCGGGCCATAGAGAATCCAACTTCTGGTTGTGTGATCCGATTATCCTTCAATTGAGTTTAACTTCCCATCAGGCAGTCAGGTGGTTGCCGGCTCATGAAAAATCAGCTCCTTTTTTACTGAATCCAAGGTTGCAACGGCTCCCAGGGGGATGGTCAGATTGGTTCTACCATGTCCTATTGGCAATCCACCAAGCACTGGAATGTTCATATCAAAAAAAATATTCTGAACAATACGATAAATTTCCTCTATCTTACCACAGCCACGGAAAGATCCAAGGCCTAATCCGACAATGCCATTTAAACAACCCGACAATTTCATTTGGGTAAGCATCCGATCGATCCGATAACCCGTCTCCCCGGTATCCTCAATAATAAGAATGCGACCATCCAGCTCTGGCTGAAAGGGAGTTCCAAGCAGATGACAAAGGGTTGTCAGGTTTCCACCCACCACGCGGCCGCAAGCGACACCAGCCTGCAGAGTTATTCCAGTTGAAGTGGTTATTCGAATGGGGGCTGCGAAAGATACGGCAGCCAGAAACGCATCCCGAGATTTTTTTGATGCGGTAGCCAGTGTCATTATCGTTGGGCCATGAAACGTTACCAGGGCGGATTCTTTAAAAAACGTTGATAACAGAGCGGTAATATCACTGAAGCCAATGAAACATTTCGGATTATTTTCTATGGATTTAAAATTCAAATAAGGCAGTACCCGAATAGACCCGAATCCACCTCTTGCACATATAATGCCTTTAATGGAATCGTCTTCAAAAAATCTCTGCAGTTGTACAGATCGGTGATAATCCGATCCGGCAAGGTAGCCATCTTTGTGAAAAAGACCTTGTGCATAAACCACCTTAAAGCCCATGGCTTTTAGGACTTCAATTCCGGTATAAAACCGATTCTCATCAAATGGGCTTGCCGGGGCAACAACCCCGATGGTATCTCCTTTAATCAAACGTTTAGGATATATCGGCGTGGAGTGCACCTTTCTGCTCACCGCCTTTTTCTTGACAAACCAGGTTTCGGATGTTACAAAATATAAAAATACTTCGGGGCGTGGCGCAGTCTGGAAGCGCACTTGAATGGGGTTCAAGGGGTCGGAGGTTCAAATCCTCTCGCCCCGACCAGATGTTCCAAACAAAAGGAGCGATTTAGCGTTGTTGCTAAATCGCTCTTTTTTTGGATTCTTGTACGGTTAACCAAATGCTTCGCCCTTCACTTCGCCCCTTTTGATCCAAATGCCTGCCTGTGCGCCTCTAAACAACAAACATATTATACATAGAAAACAATTAAGTGTAAACAAATTTGGATGCCAGACCGGAGGTTTGTTGAACCATATTTAATTTAAACCAAGTATCCATTCATTGACTGAACCGTCAACTTTCTGACACCACCATATCTTTAAAATCATAAAAATATCCTATTTATCGCTTTCTTTTCAGCAGGAACCGTTTACCGGGTAAACGGAAACTTCTTCCAGGGTAAAACAATGGCGCCCTGCTTAAGATTTATTTCTATTTATCTAAAATTATAGCTATTTTTTAGAAAATCACTTCTGGCATGAACTTTGCTTCCACCACCATCCATGTTTAAGTAAAAGGCTGTTTTATCCGATGATAAACATACAGCTTTCAATATCTTTTGGTTAAACGGTTTTAAAACAGCCATTACTGATTATATAAAACTTAGTGATTTCATAATGTTAAGGCAAAATACACATTGTATTTTAAAGAGCGGAGCTATGTTCGACTTCATCCAATTTGTCGAATCCATTCCAATTGATGATTTCAATCGTCAAAAAAATTTCTTTGATACTGTCCAATCAGTTAATGAACAATCATTTAAAACCATTTTAAAATGATTAGACCTGTCAGTTCCCGTTTCCTATCGCCGACCAAACGATTGCGTCGTCTCTCGGTTCTATTGACGATCCATGAATCACCGAAGATAAGCCAGCATGCCATAGGCAGAAAAAGCGGAATCAGCAGTTCAATGGTCAACAATTACATCAAACGCCTAAAACAAGAAGGCCTTATCACGGTTTCCGGAACCACTAATCGCACACAGAGTTACCATCTCACCGCATCAGGACAAAAAGCACTGAGAGAATCCATACTGTTATATTCAACCGATATTGTCCAGCTCTATGGATTCGTAAAACGCGAACTTGCTAAAATATTAAATGGTTATTATGAGGAGGGAATTAGAACCGTCGTCCTGTTTGGAGCCGCGGAAACCGCAGAAGTCGTTCATTCCGCCATAAAAGAAACCCCACTGGTCATGATCGGGGTTATTGACAGCGATGCTTCCAAGCAGGGCAAGCCTTTCAATGGTCTTATCATTCAGCCCCCCGAGCAATTGAATCGTATTAAGCCCGATGCAGTGATCATAACCTCTTTTGCAAGACAAGAAGAGATTCACAAGCATGTTCGGCAGCTTGTATGCGATCAAGTTCAGATCAAGAAATTATCGGATCTGGAAAACAACGGGGTGCCCATTCATACCTGCTTACGAAAGGGAAAGTAATTTTACGATCACCGAAACCAGCCAGGACCTACGGCCTATTATGACTGAAAAATCGGATACCATTCAGATCGGCTCTCGCCTTATCGGCAATAATCAACCAACATATATCATCGCCGAGATCGGCATCAATCACAACGGAGATGCCAGGATAGCCAAAACCCTGATAGACGTGGCAGCAGATGCAAAGGTGGATGCCGTGAAATTTCAAAAGCGCCACCTGCCAAGCCTGTATCGAAACGACATATTAACTGAAACCGAGAAATTTGAGCAAAATTTCCAGTACATGATCCCCGTCTTGAAAGAGGTTGAACTTGCGGAATCTGACTTTTCTGACCTTAAACAGTATTGCGAAGACAGGGGGCTTGAATTTCTCTGCACGCCTTTTGATGCCCTAAGCGCAGATTTTCTAGAAACGCTTGGTGTTAACGCCTTTAAAATCGCATCAGCGGATTTGACCAATCACGAACTGCTTTCCCACGTGGCAGAAAAGGGAAAGCCCATGTTGGTCTCAACGGGCATGTCATACTGGCATGAGATCGAAGGGGCAGTTTTGCTGCTCAAGGGAAAAAAGATCCCGTTTGCCCTACTGCACTGCCGCAGTGTCTATCCGGTCTGGCCGCGTGAGGTGCGGCCATGACATTGGTATCACCATCCCCCTGGTGGCAGCTTCCATGGGAGCCAGCATCATCGAAAAGCACATCACGCTTGACAGGAAAATGAAAGGCCCGGACCATAAAATCAGTCTTGAGCCCTATGAATTAAAGCGCCTGGTGCGCGACATCCGTGTGGCGGATCAGGCCATGGGAAGGAACGGGCGTTTTTTGCTAAGGGGCGAGATCCTCAACCGAGAATTGTTTGGGAAAAGCCTCATCGCAGCCTGTGACATTCGCCCGGGCACGGTGATAAAAAAAGAAATGATCAGGGTTAAGGGGCCGGGGAAAGGGTTGCCTCCGAACAAGATGGATTCATTGATGGGCAAAACCGCTCATCGATTCATCCGAAAAGGGGATTTCTTTCTACAGGAAGACATCGAAGCCCGAAAGATTGCAGATTTCAACAATACTTTCCGCAGCTGCTGGGGGTTGATCTCAAGGTTCAGTGATGTAAAGGATATCGTTCCGAAGGCCATCGAGTTTCATCTTGCCGATAAGGACTTCCAACTTTCTTTTTCACTAAACGGCCTTGGAATCCCGTACCTGATCGTTCATGCCCCGGAGTATGTAGGCGACCGAATCCTTGATCTTTGCAGCGGAAACGAAACGATTCGGAAAGACTCTATACGCAAGGTTCAAGAAACCATAGCGCTTACCCGCAGCATGGCCGCTTATTTCGAAAAGCCCCCGAAGGTGGTGGTTCATCCCGGGGCCATGAGTCTAAATACCAAGCTGAACAGGGACCGGCTCAAATCCGCCCTTTTGAAATCCTTAAAAGAAATTGACGATTCGGGCATCGAACTGCTTCTTGAAAATCTGCCTCCGTATCCCTGGTATTTCGGAGGGCAGTGGAAGGGCAACTATTTCATGGATGCGGATGAAATCCGGAAATTTTGTGAAGAGACCGGCATCAATATCTGTTTTGATCTTTCTCATGCTGCTCTTTACTGCAACGCCAAGGAAAAGGATCTTTTCGCCTTCATCCAAACCGTGTACCCATTTATCCGGCACATTCATTTTTCAGATGCCTACGGCCTTGATGGAGAAGGGATGCAGATCGGTGAAGGAGACATCGACTTTAACAGAATAATGCCGCTCTTTAAGGGATATGCAGGAACCTGGGTGCCTGAGATCTGGCGGGGGCATCTGGGAAATGCAACAGTTCCATTGTCCTTTAAATCCGCCTCCGAAATGAGAAGACCATGCACATCCTTATGATCACCGACAACGATCCGGCTGGCATGGGAATCGCCTTTACCAAGGCAATCAACCGGTACACCGAGCATACTTGCAGATTGATCACTACAGCCGAAAAGTACGGCTTTGCCTATGAAAAGGACATTCATATACCGGACATCAAAGCCGACGACTACGGAGAGATCGAACAACTACTCAAAGATGCCGACATTTTCCATTTCCATATTCTAAGGGATGAAAACTCCCATCTGGGCCCCTTGCTGATCCGGGATTATATCAAGGGAAAAAAGATCCTCCATCATCATCATGGTCACCCAAATTTTCGGGCCAACTCCGAATACTATCGCGACAAGTACCAGAAATCCAAACGAAAGGTCCTGGTGAGCACTCCGGATCTTTTGCACCTGGTGCCCGAAGCCACCTGGATACCTAACCTGGTCGACCTGAGCGATCCTCTCATAGCACCAGCCCCCGAGCCAGAAAACCCGCCGGTGGTCATCGGCCAGGCACCTACCCGCAAGGAACTGAAAAACACCGACGTCCTGATCGAGGTGGTTCGGATGCTTCAGACCCGTGAAGATCTGCCGGAACTCGAGTTAAGGATCATCGAGATGATGCCCCATCGCCGCTGTCTGGTCAAAAAACGTGCCTGTCACATAATTTTCGACCACATGCAGGGCTATTACGGCGTTTCATCCCTGGAATCCCTGAGCCAGGGAAAACCTGTAATCGCCGGGCTGGATGACTGGAATATCATGTATATCAAGAAATTTGCCGGAACAGATGATCTGCCTTGGGTTATTGCCAGGGATAAAAGCCAACTGGAAAAAAACCTGGCACGTCTGGCTACCGATCAGGATTACAGGAAGGCAATAGGAAGGTATTCCCGTAAGTTCATGAAATATCACTGGAACGAGCAAACCGTAGTCAGGGCGTTAACAACTGTCTACGAGGCCCTTTGACCGGGGGAGGCAAAATCGACATGACGATGAAAGCAAGCGAGACCACCCATCCTGCCTTCCTGAAAATCTTTTTCGTTTTTGCTGTTTTTTTAACAATTATTTTTTCTTTTAAGGAAACCGACTGGCTCGTTATGACGCCCTAAAACAGGCAGAGTGGGCAAAGAGGTGTTGAAAACCAATTTTAAAGCAGAACCGTACCAAAGCAGAATGGTACCAATGAAGGAATGGAACCCAGCCAGAAAATGGAACCCTTTTAACAGTTACAAGCTGTTAGCCCAGGTATACCGGTGGCGCCTGATTGAGCGGGGAAAACCTATTCCGCAACCCGCTCTTGTCACTGTCGACCCGGTAAACATGTGTAATCTTTCATGCAAGTGGTGCAACGCTTCATTTATCCTGGAAAAAAGGCATCAGAAAATAAAAAAACAGACTTTGCTGGAGCTGGCTGATTTTCTGGCCCGCTGGCGGGGATGCCCTGAATGGCCGGCCGGCGTGGAAGCAGTCTGCATTGCCGGAGGGGGAGAACCCCTGCTGCATCCGGACATCGATTCTTTTATCGAAGCATGTGTCAGCCGGGGTATTGAGGTCGGCATTGTAACCAACGGGACGCTTATCGATAAATTCATAGAACCCCTCTCGCTTTGCACCTGGGTGGGGATTTCCGTTGATGCCGGGAGCCCCAATACTTTTCAACGGTTAAAAGGCAAAAATCTCTACGATAAGGTATGCAACAATATCGCCAGGCTCAATGAACATATTCACCGCAAGTCCTGCAAACTCGCAACCGATCAGCCTGGCTATGGTGTCAGCTACAAGTTTCTGCTTTACAACGGCAATATTCACGATATCCTCCCGGCCGCTGAAACAGCAAAAAAGATAGGCTGTAAAAACTTTCATCTGCGTCCTGCCGGTATTATCTGGAACAAAATCGGCTCGGCAACAGAACGTATATTCGACCCCGGTGTCAGACAAGAACTGGCTATGCAACTGGAAAAAGCACGGGCACTTGAAGATGATAATTTCGGAATCTATGGAATAACCCATAAATTCGACCCGGAGTTAAATAAGGCGAACCTTTTTACCACCTGCCACGCTGTTTTCATGACATCTGTTTTCATGCCTCCCCGTGAGCCCGAAAAAGAACAGTTCTGCTTAGGTCTCTGCTGTGACAGGCGGGGTGACTTACGGCTGGAAAGCAAAGAGTATATGACCGACTTCAGGAAGGTGGAGGAGTTCTGGGGCTCGGATCAGCACTGGGAAATATTTGACAGGATCGATCTAAGGCACTGCCCTCGCTGCACCTATCAGCCCCATAATCAGATCTTCGAGCACGTTATCCAGCAAGACAGCATGACTTATAAATTCATATAAGACCTATGACTGACCAACCTCTTGTGAGCATCGTTGTTCCCACATATAACCAGGGCCACTATCTTCCCATAGCCCTAGACAGCGTCATGTTCCAGGATTATCCCAATATTGAAATCATAATCTGCAATCACGGCTCAACGGATAATACAAAAGAGGTAATCAATGCCTTTTTAAAGGAGGTCGGCCAGCAAAGGGTTTCTTTTTTAAAACGTTACTCTCCCCAAACCATAAACAGCAAGATTATCCGACAGGAGGAACTTCGATATCCACAAAACCGCCAAATAACCGTGCTGCAGAGCGACGAGAACATCGGCGGCACATCTTCCTACAATGAAGGATTCAAGGCGGCCCAGGGCACATACTGCACCTATCTTCCGGCCGATGACTATTTTTTCCCTGGGGCCATAAGCCAGATGGTCACCTGCCTGGAACGAACCGGCTGTGATTTTGTGTATGCCGACATGTTCCTGGTGGACGACAAAGGCAGGATCCTGCAACATCTGAAAAAACCGAACTACTCTTTTCAAGCCTGCTTCTCCGACTGGTATCATCTGGGGGTCTGCAAGCTTTACCGGAGAACACTGCACGATACGGTGGGTTTTTATGATCCCGGCTACCGGAACGCCAACGATTATGACATGTATCTGCGCTTTGCCATGGCTGGGGCATCCTTCCACCACATTGCCAAAACACTATACTGCGTCAGAAAGCATGATGCCCAAAACCAAAACGAACCAGCATCCTGGCGGCATAAAGGCTATGAAAACCTGATACGCGAAAGCATCATATGCTGCGAAAGGGCCCGGGAACACCTGGAAATCGTTTCAAAGGGGAGTGGATGAAAGAGACCCTGTCGATAATAGGCCTGGGAAAACTCGGTCTCTGCACCGCCGCCTGTTTTGCGAAAGCCGGCTTTGCCGTCATCGGCATGGATCTCCGCACGGAATATGTCGAAGACCTTAATGCCGGGAAAACCCCTTTTTTTGAGACAGGCCTGCAGTGTCTTCTTGCTCAAACCAGGGAAAACATGACTTTCACCCCTTCGCTTGCCGAGGCTTTTTACAACTCAACCGTCAGCTTCATCATAGTACCCACGCCTTCCCGCCGGGATGGCGCCTTCAGCAATGAGCATATTTTAAGTGTTCTGCAACAGATGGGGCCGCTTCTTGCCGAAAAAAAGCCATTTCATATAGTGAATGTTGTGAGCACAGTCATGCCCGGTTCCTGCCAGGAGGTCTTCATACCGCTGCTTGAGAAATTGAGCCGCAAAACAGCTGGCAAGGACTTCGGCGTTGCCTATAACCCGGAATTTATTGCCATAGGCAGTGTCATCGAAAATTTTCTCAACCCCGACCTGGTGCTTATCGGGGAATCGGATAAACGCACCGGCGATATTCTTGAGGAAATCTATAAAAACACCTGCGGGAATCAGCCGCACATGGCCCGCAGCAATTTGATCAATGCCGAAATAACCAAACTGGCCATCAATTGTTACTGTACCATGAAGATCAGTTTCGCCAACAATCTTGCGGCGATCTGTGACAATGTTTCCGGGGCAAACGCGGCAAAGATCTGCCAAATGCTCGGGTATGACTCCAGGATCGGCCCCAAATACATCAACCCGGGCCTCGGCTTTGGAGGACCTTGTTTTCCAAGGGACAACGAGGCGTTTATAAAATTTATTGAACAGCAGAACGGTCTTGCCGGTCTCCAGCAGGCGGTGGTGCAAATCAATAACGCCCAGCCAAAACGTTTTGCGGAAAAAATCGCACGGGCTGCGGAAAAACATGGGCCCAAAATAGCCCTGCTGGGTCTGGCCTACAAACCAGGCACCTACCTGACAGAACGCTCACAGGCTCTTGATATCGCCAACCATCTTGCAAACCATTACCCGCAACTGCGGCTCAAGGTTTATGACCCGCTGGCCCGGGCGGACGGTCTGTGGCAACAAACTGATACGTTGGAAGATTGTGTGACCGAAGCTAATGTGGCAGTCATTCTGACACCGTATCCCGAGTTTTTTGAGACGCACTGGCATCCCCTGCTCCATGCCGGAGCCGCAATTATCAACTTTTGGAGTTAAACATGCACGAACGGACACAATATTTTTGCAGCATAAATCAATACGACCAGAAGCTTCTCGTTCCGCTGTCAGAACTTATGGCCAATATCCACCGGCTTGCTCAGGCAACCAGCGCAAGATACCGCAACAACCACCAACCATTAGACACCTATATTTACAGTGCCTCCACCATCGGAATGCTGGCGGCAATGATTTTTGCCCAATATCCTCTTTTTCGCGTCCGCGGCTACCTGGATCAAAAAGGATCTCTACTCAATACGATAAGCCATGACCTCGGCATTTTCCTGGAGCCGGCAAGAACGGTTATAGATCCTGACACCCAAGAATGCCCTACAAGTGTCGATCTGATAGTATGCGCCACTGCACCTGCCCACTACGAAATCATCCTGAAAAAATTACAGGAGAAATGGCCTGCCACCCCTGTCGTTTTCATTCATCATAGTGAGAAGGTACCATGCGTCATACCATTGGGGAAAATTGCGCCCAAACCAATTCTGGTCGCCACAACCGGCCGCTGCGGTACACACTGGTTGAAAAGCATGTTTCGTTTCCTTCTGGGGGCCAATGGATTTAACGAGGTCATCGCAGCTTCCTCAATCACAGGGCAGCGAATCATCGATCAGCATATCTTCACCAAAATGCTCCCACGCCAGTATACAATAGATCATTTCCAGCTTACCCCGGAGCTTCGAAACTATATCAACCAAGACAAAATCAAGGCAGTATTTTTATACCGTGATCCCCGTGACATACAAGTTTCCAACGCTTATTACTGGAACAAAGAATTCTCATTTAACCTAAATGCCGTGGTCCAGAGAACAAAACAGATTCTCGAATGGAAAAAACTCAATAATGTTTATTTGCTGCGCTACGAAGATCTTGTGAATGACATGGTGGGTTCCTTGGACAACCTGCAAAAATTTCTGAAAATTGCAACACCGCGAAGCACACTGAAAAAAATTGCCGAAGTCAACTCTTTTCGATATCTCTCCGTCGGACGATCTCCAGGAGAGTCGGACAACACCCATCACTACCGAAAGGGGATAGTGGGCGACTGGAAGAACCATTATACCGAGGAGCACAAAGAGGCGGTCAAAGCGACATGCGGCCGTAAACTGATTGAGATCGGCTATGAATACAATTTTGACTGGTAAATCAACAGGTTCTCAAAAAGAAGTGTTTGCCCATGAATAATGAAAATAGGAAGCATGTCTATCTTTTTGCTCATCTCCCCAAAACAGGAGGACAAACGTTACGGGATCATTTTGCAAAACACATGAAATTACACGAAGATTTCGTGCATCTTGGCCCTTGGGGTTTCAAAATAGTTTCCCAGTATCATTTTGATATGCATATAAAAAATACGAAAAACGAGGATTTTTTCGATTGGTATAAAAGAAGAATTCCAAACAATACCATTTGTCGATGGCTACTCATTGTCTTCATGAAAAACCCGGGAAAAATTATTGAAGGCCTCACCGACCAGGAACTTTTTGAAAGGGCGGTCAATGTCTTTAAAGGTTTCTGGCTTGTGGGATTGACCGAGTACCTCGACCTAATCGCCCCTTATTTCCTAAAAAAACTCGCTTTGCCACAAACCATGGCTCGAAGAAACGTAACAGGCAGGGATTTTCCGCGAAAAATCGTATGCACTCCAGAGCTGCGTGAGCTGATTGCACACAACCACGCGGCTGACATGAGGCTTTATGCTCATCGGAAACGAATAGTGGAAGACAGTTTCTTCCGGCCAGGGATTCTCCAGTCTATTGAAAAAGTGTCCTGGGTTCATTCGTGAGGGTACCGAGAAATGAATGATCATCTACAGCATTGGGGTGGATTGATGCATTACGACATCAACAACCTTGCCCCGGTATTCAAGGTACTTACAGGTCTTCATCACCTAGCACAACAAATTGCCAAACAACACACACCACCTAAACCCATTAATACCTATATTTACGGGGCCAGCGTTATGGGCCGACTTACCGCTATGGTGTTTGAGAATTACGACTGTTTCAAGATACGTGGATTTCTTGACCGTAACGCATACTATATGCGATTTGTTAGTTATGAACTCTCGGTATTCTTTTCGTCTTCGTATCCAGTTTTCCATCCGGAGAACGAACCGCCTTCAGACATCGACATAATCTTGTGTGTCACCGCACCAGATCATTACCCTGAAATCAAGGAAATAATAGGGAAACGACTTCCATCTGTTCCGGTCTACTTTTTCTATGATTCACCACATAACCCCCCTCTTGTCCCTTTAGATAACCGTCCACGAACCCCTCTATTGGTTGCCACCGCTGAACGATGCGGTACTCATTGGTTTGAATGGATTCTCAGGTTCCTTCTTTTACCTTATGGTTGCATGGAAGTAGATGCAGCGATCCGGATTGGAATAAAGAGAATAATAAATAATTTTATCTTTTATGATCTTACCAATGGTCAATACACTGTAGACCATTTCCAATTGACCGATGAGTTGATATCGTTCATTTTAGATAGCCGGGTAACTTCGATCTTTCTTTATCGGGATCCGCGAGATATTCAGGTTTCCTATTCCTTTTACAAAAGATCAACGTTTCATCCGAACCCTTCGTTCGTGGCAAAGAAGGCTAGGGAAATTTTAAAATGGCTAAAATTACCTAGGGTTTTAAAAATCAGGTATGAAGATCTAAGACTTGATCCAAGAAAAGCCATACTTCGATTGGCAAATTTCCTTAACCTTTTCTTGGATGATGAAACTATCACCAATATAATACAGGCTACTTCTTTCGAATATTTCTCATGAGGTCGAAAGCCTGGGGAAAGCGACAATTCACATCATTACAGAAAAGGCATAGTGGGCGATTGGAAAAATCATTACACTGAGCTAAACAAACAGGCCGTTAAAAAGGCATGCGGAAGGGAATTGATCGCCATAGGATATGAACAAAGCATGGATTGGTAGATTTAAGAACAACCTAAATGCCATGGAATACACATTATTATGAAAATCACAAAAGGAAATCGAGATTTGACGGTGTATGTGGGGTTCCGTCCTTTCAGGAACAAATGGGTGGAACGCAACGAGACTGTGCTGAACGCACTTAAATGGCAAGATGTCGAGGGCTTGAAGATCAAGTTCATCTGCTGGCCGGATGAGCACGAAACAGCGGCATATGCGTCAGAAAACGGTTATGCCTGTGTCGTGGTGCCGTGGTACCGTCAATACCTCTTCCCCGGTCCACAGCGCAGTTTCAAGAACATGTTCGAAACCATTCTTATGGACTGCGATACAGAAATCTTCGTCTACATAAACGGAGATATTGTACTCGGCCCTGGGGTTCTTGCTTGGATCCAACAGAACATCGAGATGAACACACTCTACAGTCTTCCACGGCACAATTGGCAATTCTCAGGACCACTCCATACACTTGATGATTTCACTACCGCTCTTTCAGCCGCAATACCCGAGGAGTGGACCGCCGTTGACCTCTTTGCCATGCGGGCGACCGACGGCCGGAAACATTTCATTCCCGCCCCCCCTTTTCTGCTGACTGCCGGCTCCATGGATTCATGGATCGTGGCCCACGCAGGTCACCTCGGATGGCGGAGAATTCTTATTCCCCCGGACCAGTTTCACATGCTGCACATTGAACATGGATTCAGCCATCCGTTGAAGGGTATTTCCTCACCGGAAAAACTTGCTAAATGGGCCTTTAACTGCGGAATTTACGAAACAGCTACAATGTTAATTCCCACGGCGATTAAAACAGATACATCTCTGGAGGTCTTCGAGGGAACGGAGCGTTATAAATTCAAGTTCGGCGGTCTGCCGACAAATCAATATAAATCGTTAAATGAAGTCTATTCAAGAGACGACAAGGAGCAAAACAAATGAAAATCGGCGCACTTGTCCCTGCCCGGATAGGATCGAAGAGGCTTCCAAAAAAAAATATTAGTATGCTTGGGGACAAACCACTTATCTGTTGGACGATAGACACATTATTGGAGTCCAACATTTTTTCAGACATTACCGTATCAACGGAAAGTGAAGAGATATCGGACATCATACGATCTTTCTACCATGAGCATGAGGTTTCCATCTTGAATCGTCCCGCAGAGCTAGCTGGAGATAACAGTCCGCTGTCTGCAGTTAAGGCCCATTACTTGGAAGAGCGGCCTGATCTAGAGTGGTGGGGACTGTTCATGCCTACAATGCCTTTCCGAAAGATTGAAACGCTGCATGCAATTCAGACTGCTATTTTTTCGGGCTACCCGTGGGCGATCAAAACCTGTACTTCACGCACCTACCCCATCATGGACTACTATTATCCTGTAAAAAATGGGGTGAAGCGCTTCTTCAATGAGCCGTGTTTTTACGCGCGCATGTTTGACTGCACATATACGCTGGAACGTCGAGATGCCCATGTCGCGTTATGGCAACTACAAGGTCTGAGCCATGCCGAGCGTGTGTTCATTGTTCACGCCGACGATACGGAATGTTTGGATATCGATACCGAAGAGGATTTCGCCATGGCTCAGAAAGTCTGCTCCGGCAAGCGCATGCATCCACGGCCTCTAGCTATTGACGAAAAGAACGGCTGGCGTCTAGTGGCTCCGCAGGGAACTGACTTTGACCTCTTTCGAGAGTACCTGGGAACCAGGTTAGAGGATTCGGAAATGCCATTGCTTCTGCTGGACAAAGCCCGTCCGCCTTTGTCTTTTCTTTCTTTGCAGGATGGCTGCCAGCGTCGCCCTTGGATTAACCCAAAGGCTGCTCATTACCTTCAATCCAGTAAGCTTAAGCAAACAGGGAACATGATTTATATGCCAGTGCATTACCTGCACGATCAGGCCTTCAGGGTGCAGCGCAATTTAGGAGCAGACAATTACCGCAAGTTAGGTAAAACAGATGTATGGGGCGGATTTCACGGGCTGGACGGCAGTACCCTCCCATTGGATCGTGTGATTTTCATGGATGATATCAGGCGTCAGCCATTTTATATACATCCCTTTATTTGGCGCTGAACGGTGGAACGCATAAATCCGTTATGTTTTTTCGTCACCGGAACAGGGCGTTGCGGCAGCATGTGGCTGGCCAGGCTTCTGGATCAGGGGGTTAACTGTCGCTGTGTGCATGAGTATTCAACCCCATATGCCCTTCTTAAACCGGCCTGGCAGAGCGGGGATCTCAGCGCTGTCCGTGAAGCTGGCACCACCGCCATATTGCCTGCTGTGCGTGAGGCCAACGCTGCCGGTAAAAAGTGGGGTGAAGTTTCAGGACTTCTTTATTTTCTTTTTCCAGAGTTAGAACGAATTTTTGGCGTCTCTGCCAAATACGTTCTACTTGTGCGCAGACCTGTGACGTTTGTTCGCTCCGCTTTGGCACGTGGCTTTTTTTGCCCGAATCATCCTCACGCATTGGAGCATGCAGCACCCCCTTTCAGCAGCGTAGGGAAAACCTTTTTTGAACGGCCTGCTGCAGGTAGCGAGGCTGCAAAACGCTGGGCGAAGTGGGGACCTGTGGAGAAGAATCTCTGGTACTGGGCTGCGGTCAACAGCTATATACTTAATTTCTTTGACGAACTTCAAAATAATGAGCGCTGCATGGTATTGCGCCTCGAGGACTTTTCCGTCCAGACTATGCTGACTCTTCTGGATTTTCTATGCGTAAAGGGGCTTAATGTTGCTCAGGTAAAGATCATGCTTGAAAAGCCAATCAACCGTACCCCAACGACTTTGGATGACATGGTTTCGGCCGGATCGAACGACGGTCGTTTCAATCCCTTTTCATTGTCTCTCCAGGAGGCAGCGCTCCCTTTTCGGGATTGGCCCGAGACCTGGCAAGAAGCCTATAAAAGCTTGGCACTCCCCTTGGAACTCCGACTGTATACAGAGGATGTCTGATATGGCTACTGTATGCTTAATACGACCTTGGCGTTATCAGGATCAAGGAGTGCGCGAGCATGACCTTTTCCAACAATGGCGCAATCCGCCGTATTCATTAGTATTGCTGGGCACAATATTACAAAAGCATGGACATAAAGTCCAAATTGTAGACCTGGAGCGAGACCTTGTTGTCTTCAAGGGGGATTTAGGCGCTTGTATGGCTGGTTTGCGACATCAACTGGCCTCCATACGTCCGGACCTAGTTGGAGTTGGATTTTTTTCTGTTCATTATGTAGAAGTAGAGAAAATCACACAGGAAGTCAGAGCAGTTGCCCGTTCCAAGGGTTTTTCACCCCTTCTTGTGGCAGGAGGAATCCATGCTACAGTTGCGCCCGAGTCGGTACTTGCACAAGAGCCTGATGGTCTGGGCTTTGACTGTGCTTGTTTGGGAGAGGGGGAACTCGCTCTATGCAAGCTTGCCGATGGCATAAAACCTAGCAAAGTGCCTGGCGTCGCCACCCTTGAACAGCCAAACCCTGAACTGGCTGAAATCGTAGAGGATCTGGACTCTCTTCCCTTTCCTGACTGGAGGCTTATTGACTATGCGTTTTACGCCACACCAACTGTAGCGCGAATGAAATTCTGGCAAACGTCATCCCTGGATTCACTCATGGGGCGGGGCTGCCCTTTCCAATGTAACTTTTGCGCCTATGGTGCCCTCTCAAAGGTCCGCATTCATTCTGTAGAATATCTGCTGGAAGCGATGGAGCATAGCCTGCGATATGCGCCTGGAGTCTATTTCATGGACAGCAGCGTGGGGTCCTGGAAAAAAAACCTGGTACTTTTTTGTGAGGAAATTCAACGCCGAGGCCTGCATAAAAAGGCAGCTTGGTATGCCAACATGCGATCGGACCAAGTGGACCGGGACTTACTCCATCTACTTTGGAATGCAGGATGCCGATACCTTTTTTACGGGTTCGAATCTGGAGACCAGACACTACTAGATGCGATGCACAAACGCAATAGCGTGGCCAATAACCGTAATGCGGCACTTCTTCATAATGATCTCCTATTTCCATACAATGCAAGTTTCATCGTAAACTATCCTGGTGATACGATTGAGTCTTTGAACAAGACAGTTGCATTTCTAGAAGAGATTAATCCTCCTAGCGCAAGTGTCAATTGGTATGTGCCTCTGCCGGGATCCACCGACTATGCCAGACTGCGTTCCCAAGGGCTGTTGCGCGAAAACGATCCCATGGCCTGGCGGCGCATCGGTGAAGTTAATGCTGAACATTTTTACGCCCACGCTGATGAAACAGCCTACCGGGATTTAGTAGCTGAACTGGAGGTATTGGCCTACAAGACAATCCCTAAACGAGTTGCCAGCCTCTGGGCATCTGGATCTGGATGTGTGGAATGTAATATTGCAGACAGGCCAGGAAAAAATTGATGCTAATTTACATTTATCAACGAACAGTATACGTAAGGATGGGGGAACACAAAAACCGATGATAACCGGATCCCGAATTGATGATATCCTCGATAGCCTAAGCGGGGAAGAGCTTTTTACACAATGGCTGCAACTTTTGCGCCAAAAATGGCATGTTGTACCGGCTCATGGTAAGGTCCGCGTGGACACGATAACCCTTGCAGCGCTTTCAGACAGTGAATTGCTTGACACCTGGATTTCGATTAGGGACGCCGAGCTGACACTCGAACGTTTTCAAGTGCGAGGTTGGTATCACGAACTTTATTCACCATTGATGGCAGCAAGTCATATCTTAGACGTTGGGGCAGGGATTGGATTGGATGGGCTGACTTTCGCCCAAAAAGGAGCACGCGTAACCTTCATGGATATCGTGCCTGAAAATTTGGAACTTATTGAGCGAATCGCCGATCTGCTGCAAATAGAAATCACTACAGTGTTAATTAATGACAAAGAGTCTTTTGCTTTACCAGAGCGTAATTACGACGTAATATGGTGCCAAGGGTCCATGATCAATGCGCCTTTCCAAGTGGCACGCTATGAATGCGCCTTGCTATTGCGGCTTTTGCGCCCAGGAGGACGTTGGATAGAATTAGCCTACCCCAAGGAGCGCTGGGAGAAGGAAGGACGGCTTCCCTCCCATGAATGGGGGGAACGGACAGATGGACCTGGAACCCCCTGGATTGAGTGGTACGACATGGATAAGATGCGCAAACGCTTTGCCCCCCGTCCGTTTCAGGTTGTGCTGCATTGCAATTTCCATGACGATGACTTCAACTGGTTCGATTTACGGCTACCATGATGTTAGTGCACAATGCTGTAGTCCCATTTACGTGTTTTCATAAAAAAAGCGTAAACGCCTTTTATACAACGTCAAACATGCACCAAGTACTGCCATGCAAGAGCAATCCGGACGCGAAGAATACGCCCTTCTAGAGGCACTTGTTGGTCTTCTTCGACCAAGCCGTATCCTCGAGATCGGAACTGCCGAAGGGTACGGCACGTTGGCATTGGCAAGAAGTGCGTGTGCGGGGTGCGAAATCATGACCATCGATATTGAAGACAAACGCGCAGAACACTTGAAAAACCCTACCGACCCCATGGCTGTAGTCGTGCGCTTCATCCAGGGGGATTCGATTCAAGTCCTCGAGCACCTCATTGAGCGCAAGGAAAGGTTCGGCCTTGTTCTCGTCGATGGTGACCACCGCCTGGAACAGGTGCGCGCCGAGTGGCGGCTCGTCCGCCAGATCACGGAAACAATCGTTTTCCACGATGCCCTGCAGTTCACTGGCGTGAGTACTGTAATCGAGGAAATCAGGCGCGACACCAAGTGGGATGTCGCAGTTCTCTCTTATCCGGGAATCACTATGATCGACTCCCAAACAGGAAGGTCTTTCAGCTCGAACCGTTGCCCCGGCCTTGCTTTGGCGACAAAAAGAAAGCCAAGCTTTCCTCAGACAGATGTAAGTGGCCTCCCGGAATGTCCAACGCGAAGGTCGAGGCAGGCATTTTCCCGCAGAAGACAGATGTTCGCGCGCTGGCATTCGCAGGTCGCCAAAGCCCAAGACCTCGGGCTCGAAGACTGGGAAATCCTCTTTCATACCCTCTGGAATCTGGATCCGAAGGCGATTATTCACCTGGGGCACGTGGGTGCAGGTGCCACACTTGTCTTAATGGAATATGCCCGAGCCAAACTTAAGCCATTTCTTGGATTGGATCTTACAGGCCGCTTCTGGAAAAGAAAACAAACCCTGGTCCCTCCCGATCTTGCCGCTCGATCTCACCCGACCGTTCTGGAAGGCCTTCCTAATATGGATGAAGTTTTCCGGTTTATCGAGAAACACGAGAATGCATTTTTATGGATTGATGAATATGCTCATAAAGAGTTTTACGATACTCACATGAAACACCTGCTGTACGCTCTTTCAGAAAAAGCGGTTGCATGCATCATGAACTTCAGCCCCTATTTTGGCCAACCGGATAGGATATGTGTTGCCGAAACAGAATGCACCAACCCCAATGCTTACGGATTTACAAGATGGCTTGCCGGACAACCTTTCCAAGTCCGGCCCGCTTCACCAAAGGCTGTTTTCGGCGATTATCTAAATGCAGGACACTGGATTGTGGTGCGGAAGTGAAACAGAAACATCATCTCGTTATCTCCATGCGTCAGTAGAGCTGTCTTCCTATGGCGATCTCTTTTATTTCAGCCAAGTTAGCCAACAGCAGACAAGGAAAAGAATACTAACCAAGACAAAATGTCCTATAAGGCAAAATCGAATGGCAAAATTCAAGGTCTGACGGTTGCCGTCAACTCCGTAATTCTCGGTGAACATGAAAATCGTCTTTTTTCGCCGAATAATCGCCTTTTGAAGCGCGGAAGGCTCGTGAAAAAGTGCGCCTGAAATCGAGCAGTGCATCGCTTATCCGAAAATCGCAGCGCATAAACCGCATGGTCATAGAAAACCGCATCTTTTTTGTTACGGGATTTCCCCGCTCGGGAACCACTGCATTGGCAAGATTATTGAATGCATCCCGTTCAATGGTCTGCATTATAGAAGGAAATGTGATTAACCGGTTTCGTGGGGTGCTGTCCCGAAGACAGGTCTTAAATGAACCTTATGAAGATTTATGTGCTGACTTGTACACTACTGTCTATAAAAATTTTTTCAAGACTGCCCGATATCATCAAAATACCCAACTCATAGTCTCTCCACCCACCTTGACATCCTTTGTAGAAGCATTTCGCCAAGATTTAAAGCAAGTTTCGGACACAGAATCCTTACTGGCTCGGTTGTGCCATAGGTATTTTCGAATGCTTGGAAAGATGACCGATTTTAGAACTGTTGGTGAAAAAGTACCGGATTATATCGATTTTCCACATATCTTATATAAAATATTTCCTACGTGCAGAATCCTTTTTATACAAAGAGATCCAAGGGCTGTTGTCCATTCTATCTTGAACTTCATCCGTAACACCTTTCATTTATTTGCGGTACCGAATGCGTTTGCCATGGCCTTTTCCTGGCTGATTCGGAACAAGACAATGGATCATTTTATCAGCAATCATCCCGGGCTGACCCTTAAGATCGCACAAGAGCGCCTGAAATCAGATCCGAAAGATATCGCTGAGAGGACATCGGAATTTTTAGGAGTTTCTTTGGATGCGCAGATGACGAATTTTGCCAAACATATGATGCAAACCAGCACCGTTAAAAACTGGCAATCCGAGATGGCTGATGAGGATATCATGGCAGTTGAAGGGGTGATTTCGCAATATGCCGAATATTCTTCCCTGTATCCCTGTCATGCAGACCCTCTTTGCAATCCGTATGCACAGAAAGCAGCTTCCCTAACCCCCCTTTCTACGTGTTCAATTGAAAAGATTTCACACATCATTAACAACGCTGTCCCTCTTTTTAGGGATCGGAAAGACAAACAGATTATGGGCCTAACGCTACTTCAATTCGGCGACTATGCACATAGACAAGTCGATTTTGACAGGGCCTATCTACTTTACAGTAAATCGGAAAAGTACAACTTTTCTCAGCCGCAATTCTGGTTCAAGTGGGGTGAGCTTTGTTTTGACATGAAATTACTTTCCGATGCCAAAAAGCACTATACCAAGGCCTTATCTCTTATGTCTGGTAACAACTATTACAAATTTCTAAGTGCGAAATCGCTTTATCAACTGGGAAGAATCGAACGGCTGGAGGGACGTAATCGATCTGCAGTAGACTTTTTTTATCAAAGCTTAAATGTCTTTCCGAGTTTTTATCTTCCTAAACAAATGCTAAAGATCATTTCATGAAAAACACAACGGAAAAATACTATTTAAACGTCTAAGGTGGTTGAAACCGATTAAGCTTTATGGTATTATGTCAAAAAGCATAATGCTTAATAGTTTAATCGGAGGATTAAAACGATGATCCACAATCCATTTCATTTTGGTGAAGTTGCAACCGGAGAAAATTTCACAAACAGAACGGAGGAAATAGAACGCTTAATCCTGGCATTGCGCGGTGGACACAATATTTTCTTGATTTCCCCCAGGCGATACGGAAAGACTTCTCTCATGGTAAAGGTACTTCAAAGCCTGAGAGAAGAAGGTTTTTTTACTTTTTATCTGGATTTATTTAAGGTTGCCTCGATGCGGGAACTTTTGGAGGTTTATGCCAGGGGCATTGCGCAAGCATGTACGACCCGTGCTGAAAAATTCTCTGAAATAGTCAAAGAGATTTTCCCTGCATTGCGGCCAAAAATCATTATCACAGGTGACAATACCCCTTCTTTGGAGGTTGATCTTCAATTCAAAGGAAGAGAGCTGATGGATTCCATCGAGCAGGTTTTGGACACCCCCGAAAGAGTTGCTCGAAAAAGGAACAGGAATTTTGTCATTGCATTTGATGAGTTCCAGGAAATAGTAAATTTCAACGGGGAAAGAATCGAAAAATTAATGAGAGCAAGCTTCCAACATCACCATCATGTTGCCTATCTTTTTGCCGGAAGCAAAAGGCATTTAATCTATACCATGATTTCTGACCCCAACAGGGCTTTTTATAAAATGGGGGATATCTTGAACCTTCAGAAGATACCTGCTGATGAAATGAGGGATTTTATGAAGAAACAGTTTTCAAAGGGAAAAATCACTGTTTCTCAGGAAGCTGCCGATTACATTTTAGAAGTCAGTGAAAATGTACCTTATAATGTCCAGTATTTATGCCACCATCTATGGAATCGGTGCCTGAACAGAAAAAGTGTCGGCAAAGAGGCGATAGATTCGGTGTTGAAAAATATCATTGCCGAACAATCAGAAAACTATATTGCATTGTGGGATAGGCTTTCTTTGCATCAGAGACTGGTTCTTAAGGCCATTTGCAGATTTCCCGAAAAGCCGATCTTTTCAAAAAACTTCATCACAGAAAATGACCTCGGAACCCCTGGTTCAGTGCAGAAATCCGTTACCTTGCTGGAGAAAAAAAATATCATCGATTTCCAAGAAAAAAAGATCCATTTCAATGATGTCTTTTTCAAAGAATGGATCAAGAAAAAAATGATCTAAAACCGGCTCCATCCTGTTTAAGGGAGGTGGATCATCTGTCAATCGAGCGATTCTGATATGCGATTTTGGTGGATTCTATTTGCTCCATTCTCGGAAACGCTATCGAGTTTGCTGTCAACCTGACCGATTTCGATGATCGAACCCTCTGTGAATCAGGCTGCGATCTTCTCCTTAATGGCGCTGACTTCATTCTCCAAACGCGAAATGCGCTCTTCCAGCCTTTGATGTTCGGCTTTAGATACAGAATCTTGGAAGAACCGGTCGATCCTGGCATTGTTTGCATCTATTCGGCCTACCAGATCGGAGTGCATTTCATCCATACGCCGATTCAATTCCGTGCGGACACTTTCGATCTTCTCCGTAAGTCCAGCGCGAACACTTTCGATCTTGGCTGTCAGCTCACTACGAACTCCTTCTATTTTATCCGTAAGCTCAATGCGAACATCTTCAATCTTGCTCGTCAACTCAGCGCGGACATCTTCAATCTTGCCCGTAAGCTCGATACGGACTCCTTCGATCTTGGCTGTCAACTCAGTACGGACATCTTCAATCTTGTCCATCAACCCAGTGCTCACATCTTCGATCTTGCCCGTAAGCTCAGTGCGCAA
>JAFDFZ010000199.1 GCA_019309565.1 Deltaproteobacteria bacterium | reverse complement strand
GAAGCGATGACGTATCCTTTGCCGGACACAGCGCAGGGGTTCCTTGATGACTCGGCATACGATCCCATTATGGAGCTTGTCTCTTCCAAAAGATGTCTGGCCCTGGGCCCCGGTGTGGGAACGGCCCCGGAAACCGCACGATTGGTTCAGAGAATAGTTGAAACCTGCCCTGTGCCCATGGTGATCGATGCAGACGGGTTGAATAATCTCGCAGGACACACAGACATATTGCAAAAAACAAAGGCTCCTGTCGTTTTGACACCGCACCCCGGAGAGATGGCAAGGTTAATGGATACCACAGCCCAGCAGATTCAGAAAGACCGGGTCCAGAACGCCCGTGATTTTGCCGTACGCTTCAATGTTCATTTGGTGCTCAAGGGGGCTGCAACCGTAATCGCCCATCCCGAGGGCACCGTATACGTGAATACCACCGGCAATTCCGGGATGGCCTCAGGCGGTATGGGCGATGTATTAACGGGACTTATTGCAGGGTTTCTCACCCAGGGATACTCTCCAGAGGCAGCCTGCCATCTGGGTGTATATGTTCACGGGGCAGCAGCAGACACGCTTGCTCAAAAAGTCGGCCCCTTCGGTTATCTGGCCTCAGAGGTGATGAATGCGGTCCCTGGAGAGATCAAAAAACTAATGGATGGCAGTCTTCCGACAGAACAGGCGGATTTAAAACCCTTTTAGGCGCTTAAACAATGATCAGCGTTGGTTCAAAAATAAATGCCAGATCCTCCATTAAGCGTTTCGCGTATCAGGTATCAACTCGCTGTGCCGAGCAGACCCATGGGCTTGCGCAAAAAATCGGTGAAGCTATAGAGTCGCCGGCGATACTGGCTCTTACAGGGGATCTGGGCAGCGGAAAAACGGTTTTTATACAGGGGCTTGCAAAAGGCCTTGGGGTCCCAGAGGATTACTATGTTACAAGCCCAAGCTACACCCTGATCAATGAGTATCCTGCGCGAATCCCTTTTTTTCATGTGGATCTTTACCGTATCAACAGCATTGAAGAAGCAGAGGATATCGGTTTGTGGGAGATTCTTCATGGAAACCACATAGTTGCCATCGAGTGGGCGGATCGGCTTGAGCACGATCTGCCGTCGGATAACCTTGCCATCCACCTTGAAATCACCTCTGAAAAATCCCGCAAAATCGATTTCACAGCTTCTGGACAGCGGCATATAAATTTGTTAAAGAAAATCGAGTTTATTTAAAAAATTTTCATTCACTCAGGAAAGAACAATGGCGCTTATTGTACAAAAATTCGGCGGAACATCCGTTGCAAACATTGAGCGGATTAAAAACGTTGCAAAACGAACGGCAAAGACATTCGATCAGGGAAACGATGTAGTTGTCATCCTTTCGGCCATGTCCGGTGTTACCGACAGTCTGATCGAAATGGCAAGCCGCATCACCCCATCTCCCGACAAGCGCGAGCTTGACGTGTTGCTTGCAACCGGCGAGCAGACCACAGCTGCGCTTTTGGCGATAACCTTGCAATCCATGAATTATCCCGCTAAATCGTTGTTAGGTTTTCAGGCAGAGGTAAGAACCGATTGTTCCTTCGGCAATGCCCGCATCGTCGATGTAGGCGCCCGGAGAATAAGGGAATTGCTGGACAACAGGAACATCGTCGTTGTGGCGGGTTTTCAGGGGTGTGATCCCGATGGCAACATCACCACGCTTGGCCGGGGTGGTTCGGACACATCAGCCGTTGCCATCGCCGCTGCGCTTAATGCCGATGTATGTGAGATTTATACCGATGTAAACGGAATTTATACAACAGATCCCCGGATCTGCCCGAAGGCCAGGAAAATCAACAGAATCTCCTATGAGGAGATGCTTGAGATGGCAAGCCTGGGGGCGAAGGTGTTGCAAATCCGCTCCGTTGAATTTGCGAAAAAATACCATGTCCCGGTCCATGTGAGATCATCGTTTAATGAGGAGGTTGGAACCATGGTGTTGAATGAAGATGCCGAAATGGAAGGAGTTGTGGTATCTGCTGTAACCTGTGACATGAACGAGGCAAGAATCGTAATGAAACAGGTACCCGATGTTCCCGGCATTGCGGCTAAGGTATTCACCCCGCTTGCCGATGAAGGAATCGTGGTGGATATGATAATACAGGGGACCCAATCCGGAGAAAAGAATGACCTGACCTTTACCGTTCCAAGGACCAATTTCAAACGCGCGATGGAAATTGAAAATAAGGTGGCAGAAGAGATCGGTGCTGAAGAGGTGCTTGGAGACGAGAACATTGCGAAGGTATCCGTGATCGGAGTGGGGATGAAAAATCATTCCGGTGTAGCTTCCAAAATGTTCGCTTCCCTGGCAGCCGAGGGAATCAATATTAGACTCATCAGTACATCTGAGATTCGTATTTCCTGTGTTATCGATGAAAAATATGCGGAGCTTGCGGTCCGCGCCCTTCATTCCGCATTCGGTTTAGACCGGGAAGAGTAACTCGATGTGAGAAAGTTCAGTCCAAAACAACTGATACTTGCCCTTGCGGTGGCAGCGGTGATTATCTGTTTGTTCCTGTATAGAACCTTTTTCCAGTCTTTCTGAAAATTTTCCTTTATGCCTCATGTTTAAGAAAACCCCCTGGAGGTTTCCCGCTCTTGCCACAAACTACATGTACAAAGACCATGGTGCTTCTGCCGGGATCGGCTGCTGCTGATTTGCTTTGTTCTTTCGCTAGCTTAGAAAAAAACTTTCCAATCGGACAGATGCCCGGATATTATTTACCCATCTCGATCTAACTTTCCCCTCAAAAACCGAATAATTTTTTCACACCTACCATGCGATTACAGAATCGGGCTCCTTGTACAAATGGCTCTATAGGGTAAAATTATTTATAATATCAGCATGTTTTCATTTCACACCACCATGTGGCATATCTTTTGCTCATAATGTTTTGCAAAAAAAACAAAAAACAGGAGGTATCGCATATGAAACGAGCCACTATTTTCATAATCATGGGTCTTGCTTTAACGGTTCTGGCGGTTTCCGCCTTTGCCCACGGTCCTGGATGGGGATCGAGATGGGGTTGGACAGGAGGCCGTCATATGATGGATTACTGGGGAAAAGGACCTGCTTATGAGCAGATTACACCGGAGCTGCGCTCAAAGCTGGATCAGCTCAATCGTAAATTCTTTGAAGAAACCGCGGAGCTAAGAAACAAAATCTGGGCCAAATCCTCGGAGCTGGATGCCGTTCTTTCTGCCGAAAACCCGGACATCGAAAAAGCCAGGGCGCTTCAGAAAGAAATTGCGGAGCTAAGGGCTCAACTGGACCAGAAGCGCCTGGACTATGAGCTTGAAGTCAGAAAAATCGATCCAAATGCAGGCCGGTGGTATTCCGGTTATCATTATGGCCCCATGATGGGCTATGGTGCAGGCTACGGGCCAGGGGACTGCTGGTGGTAATTTCCACCCCCCAAAGCAGCGGAGGGGGAGAGATGTTCACGCTCCCTCCGCTGCAGGTTATCTTCAGCCGGTCGGTTAATCCATATGTTGTTTAAAAGAGACAAATCAAAAAAGCGAGATGGTCTTATCTTGGACCTCTCAGAACAAATCAAACACTGGCTAAAGGCCAGCAAAAAAATGGCGTGGTGTATTACTGAAGCCGAATTTAACCGGATACCGCCACCACCGGTTCTTACAGAAGATGAACGACAGCAGGGATTTACCGGAATTATTTTGTGCTATGGTTTCGGAGATGATGGCAAGGGTCATGCCGATGCCGTAAAATCCGGAAAGCTGGCCTGGGATTATGCCCGCAAACGGATGAAAAGAGCAACCTGGCAGTGCGAGTATGTGGACTTTGATCGGCCCGACGATATCCGGCTGCGACCTGAGGCCCCTGCTAGACCGAAAGGGTTTTATTATGCAAAAATTCATCTGGGGGATAAGTTTCTTTCAAATACCGTCTCCCAGGTGCGCAAGATGCTTTCCGGAGATACGGGCTGCGGCCCGGAAGGGGTTCAGCTGCTGGCCATCACTCATCCTCATCTGCTTGAAATGATGAATGAACGGAAAATACCCTTTATGGCACTTGCCGACTATGATGTGGCACCTTATGGATTCAACGATTTTTTCGATGCCCCTCAGATATTCTGCAGCAACGATACCATGGGCCTTGGCATCGGCAATGTGGATCGCAATTACCCGCTTTTCGGGATTCCTGTGCTCCGACTCTACCCGGGGGAAACAGACAGTTGAGCGGCCGGGATATTTTCTGAAATTCGAAAAAAGGTTTGACATGTGATTTTTTTAGCATATAAAATATGCCACATCGTAGGATAAAATCGCCCAAGTTGCAGCATATGGAATCAAACAAGAAAAAAACCGTCATTTTCATATTAACGGCGGTGCTGGCTTTCAATATACTGTATCTTGCTATGTGTTCCACTCTGTGCACATCGGGTCACACGGAAACTTCTCTGCCATCAAAAGCAGACTGCGCCTTTGCCTCTCATATCTTTTTCAACCATACAGCCGGCCTTTTCACACTTTTTATTTTAATAATGCTGGGAAAGGTTTCTTCACCCAGGCTGTTTTTTATCCCTTCCGGGTTTCTTTTCCCTATTTTCAAACCACCTCGAATAAGCGCATCACTGCTCAGCATCTCAGCTCGTTATTAACAAATGCCCGGGGAGCACAAGACTTCGATGGGTGAAGATGTCAATTTATCTGATTTAAAGGCAGCTATTTATGGGTAATAAGAAAAAACGGAAATTTTGCCCTCAATGCGGCAATGCAATGAGAGCAAGCGATCAATATTGTGGTGCATGTGGCCTTAAAGCAGCTCAAGACTCAGGGATCAGGCCTAAGATCAAAAAAAACCAAAATTGGATATGGATCACGGCATCGGTTGCCGCAGCAGCAGTCCTGATCACCATCGTTGTTTCCGGTATGATTTCAGGCAAGGAAAAGGCCATATACAGTGCTCACAACACAGCGCAGATCCAGAGCATTATCTCTGCCTTCGATTGCTCATGCGGACAATGCGACAAAACACTGAAGGACTGCGACTGTCCCACGGCAAAAGAAATGAACGAGTATATCGCTAAGGCCGTGGCAAGAGAGAAATACAGCCGAAAAGAGATCATCCGAATGGTTAACGACCGTTACGGCCATTTGATTAATAAGGCTGAATTCCGTTACGGCCATTTGATTAATAAGGCTGAATTGCAAAGCTAACAGCAACTAAACAGGTATAAAGGAAAATCATATGAAACAATTTTTGCTCAGGCAAATCAAAAAAAACCCGGGGCTAGCTATGGTTATCTGCTGTGCTCTGCCCGTTGGGGCAGTTCTGGGACTGTCTTACTTCGGGGTTCTGGGTTCATGGGGATATTACGGGCTTATGTTGCTCTGTCCGCTTTTACATCTGGTGATGTGTCGCATGGGGCATTCTTCGCATCATACAGCACAAAATCAACCAATCGCTCACAGTGAACCATCACCAAAAAACGAAACGGTAACCGGAAAAACCACATGACAGAGATCGGATTCTATTCATTATTCATCGCGCTGTTCATATCAGCATATTCAGTGATTGCCGCCATCTCTGGTGCTAAAACGCAAAGAGGGGAGATGATCGCAAGTGCTGAAAATGCAGCTGTTGCCATCTTCGGTTTTCTCACCATATCCTCCGCAGCGATGGTATACGGATTGATAACACGCGATTTTCAAATAGAGTATGTATCAAGATATACCAGCAAGAGTCTTCCGATGGTGTATACTGCTGCCGCATTTTATGCCGGCCAGGAAGGCTCTTTGCTTTTCTGGGCATGGATTCTTTCCATATTCGGTGTGATCGTTGTCTTTCAGAACAAAGAAAAAAACTGCCATCTCATGCCATATGTTCTTGCTGTTATAATGGCAGTGGCCTTCTTTTTCCTGCTATTGGTTGTTTTCGTAGCCAACCCGTTTAAGACGCTCAACTATACCCCACAGGACGGCAGCGGGCTTAACCCCATGCTTCAA
>JAFDFZ010000198.1 GCA_019309565.1 Deltaproteobacteria bacterium | reverse complement strand
TACAAAATCGATGACAGCGAATATGAAAGCTTAAAGAACAAAAAAGATATTGAAGAGCCGGAAGATGATAACATTTCAGAAATCATCGAGGTGGAGGATTTCGGTTCTCTGGTATCGGAAGCTGTTGGGGATATCGAATTATCCTCACCCCAAGATGAAGAAGAATCCATCGATGAGTTTTCTGCGGTCGATGCTCCGATTATAAAACTGGTGAACGGAATCCTGATTAAAGCGGTAAACGACGGGATAAGCGATATTCACATTGAACCTTTCGAAAAATCTTTACAGGTGAGATACCGCCTTGACGGTTCGCTGTACAAATCTATGAACCTTCCTTTGAGCATAAGAAACGCTATGACTTCCCGGATAAAGATCCTTTCCGGGATGAACATTGCAGAGCGTCGAGTTCCCCAGGACGGTCGAATCAAGATGCGATTCGGCAGAAACCGCACCATAGATTTTCGGGTATCAACCCTGCCGACACTTCACGGCGAGGGGGTGGTTATGAGAATCTTGGACAAGTCGGCCTTAAACGTGGATCTGACCAAACTGGGGTTTGAGCCTAAAACCTTTGAAGTACTCAAGCGGTGCATCTATCGCCCATATGGACTGCTGCTTGTAACAGGCCCTACCGGCAGCGGAAAAACCACCACGCTGTATTCCATCCTAAACGCTTTAAACAAAGAGGACACGAAGATTCTAACAGCCGAAGATCCGGTTGAATTTAATTTTAAGGGAATCAACCAGGTGAATGTAAAAGAGGAAGTAGGTATGACCTTTGCTGCAGCGCTGCGTGCGTTTTTGCGACAGGATCCGGACATCATCATGGTCGGTGAGATTCGTGATCTGGAGACAGCCGAAATAGCGATCAAGGCGGCCATGACGGGCCATCTGGTTTTCAGCACACTTCATACCAACGACTCTCCTTCTACCATCGGAAGGCTTGTGGATATCGGCATTCCTTCTTATATGCTGGCATCTTCCGTAACCATGGTACTCTCACAACGGCTGGTGCGAAAACTTTGTTCGAAATGCAAAGAGGTCGTATCCCATCACGATCCCCAGGAATTGATGAATATGGGATTTTCCGAAGAAGAGGTTTCCAGCCTCAAATTATACGGCCCCAGGGGATGCTCTGAGTGCACGGGCACCGGATATAAAGGCCGAGTGGGGCTCTATGAATTGATGGCAGTAACAGAGGAAGTGGCAAAGGCCATAAACGCCAATGTGCCTGAAGATCAGCTTAGGCGAGTTGCTATTCAAGAAGGAATGACCACGCTTCGAGATGCCGGACTGGAAAAGATCCGCCAGGGGGTTACCTCTGTTGAAGAGGTGTTGAAGCGCACCACCATCACCAAAGATGCGCTTCCCTCCTATTTATTAAACCCTGAAGTTGAACGATACGAAGATCGGGAGATCATCATTCGAGAGGGCAACCGGGACAAGGATTTTTTCATGTTGGTTCAAGGCGCTTTGATGGTGGTAAAAAAAGGCAGGAAGATCGCCGAAATCGTTCAACCCGGAGATTATTTTGGAGAGATGTCGGCCATTACCGGAGAGCCACGCTCCGCGACGATCATCTCCAAGGGACGATCCATCATAAAACGGTTTCCAGGAGATAAGGTATTTGAGATCATAGAAAAGTATCCAGAGGTGGCAAAGCAGCTTTTTGTCATCCTTTCAGACCGGTTACGTCATGCGGACAATACCATCGTCAAACTGCTCAATTATCCGAAAACAGCATCCCGCACAGCCTCGAGATAAAATATTTGCTTAAGTTTCGCACCCCTGATCCTTTGAAAAGCCTCATATGCCACAGTCGAATGAAATTTTTAAAGGCAAAATACCTTTTACCAGTCTTCGATAACGGCACAATGGAGGTCAACAAAGCGCTTAAACCAGAAGTATCAAGATCTCGGGTATTTACCACCCCTTCCTTTGTGCCTGGCCTCGATGTTTGGTATAGGGTGCCGCCTAAGAGCTTCGGTGTAATTATTTTGCCTTTAAAAATTTTATTCGACCCGGGGAGGTCAGCTATTTTGCGGTAAATTAGGGTGCAAAAATTGAGTATTTTACTTTTTCATGAACTTTTCAAGCTGCTTCTCGTAGTAGGAGCGGTTATCCCGTGCAAGTTCAAGCGCCTGCTTTCCAGCAGCAATAGCTTCTTCTCGCATGCCGTTTACATAATAACTTTCAGCCAGTGTGTCGAGTATGTGAGGGGATTTTTCTAGACTTGAGGCTTTTTCCGCCAGCACCAGAGCGCGTTTCGGTTTGCGAAGCGAGGGGTCTTCACAGGTGGCATACAGCCATGCCAGGTTATTAAGCGTTTCCGGGCTGTTCATCTCAAGAGAAATCGCTTTTTCATATGCCCAAATAGCCTCGACGTATTTTTTCCGGCTGTAATAAAAATTACCCAGCTCTCCGTAAAGCCGAGCATTGTTGGGAGAACGTTTAAGTTCCCTTTCGAAGATTTTTTCGATAAAATGTGCGTTTAATAACCTGCCGGTCTCTCCGAAATTGAGCTGGTATCCTGCTGCTGCAATCAGCATAATACCTATCAGATAGGCCGCTATGCTTTTTCGTACTTTTCCATTGTGCCTGGATATCCAGGCTCTGTTCTGTTCGCATTTTTTTAAATAATCGATTCGTTCGCTTATACTGAAATGATGCCAGTTGGGTCTTTCCGGCGGCTGCCCGGTTGTAAGGGAGATCTTTTCCAGAGTCCGTATAAGCGAGCTGGCATCGTTGAACAGCGTATACACGTAAGTATCTGCCTGGCGCTCGAAATTTCTCATGAAGTATCCAAAGACATAACGAAAATAGATGAGAAACAAAATGACGATCACCACGCTGAACATAGCTGAAATGAGTGTCGTCTGGTGCACCCCGACTATCTCCATAAGAGCTGTTAAGGGCTGGGTATACAGAATAGAAAGTATCATGAGATCAAAAAGAGCATAGGAAATAAGCAGGTACCCCACGAAGAAGAACAGGTAAAACACAAGGTGTTTCTTTTTCACATGTCCGATCTCATGGGCGATCACCGCGTCGATTTCATCAGGTTCCAGGTACCGCAACAGCGCATCGGTGACAAGGATATATCGAAATCTTCTGGTCAATCCCATCACTCCCGCGGTGATCAATCGACCGCCGAAGATGGGCCAGTAAAGAATATTGGCATATTCCAGCTCTGCTCTTTTGCAAAGAGACTCTATGCGGGTTCGCGCATCGTTGTTTTCAAGCGGTTTACACCTCCAGAATTTCTGTACCAGAGCAGGGCCGAAGATGGCGGCGGCGAAAAGAAATATGAGAAAATAAAGCACCTGGCCTTCGGTTGTAGACAGAGCCCGCTTGGGAAAATCGAAGGGAAGTACATGGATAATATCGGCCACAAGAGATAAAAAGAACCACGGAAGCAGCACCGGCAGCGCAAAGAGAATGTTGGATGCCACATAGGATTTGCGCGGGATGTCGATATGGTAAATATGCTCGTAAACGCCATGGGCGATAAACCAGACAATGGACAAATAGACCACGAAAAGCCCCAGAAACAACAGCGCCTGTAAGGTTGGAACCCGAGCGAACAATTCAATGGCCGCCAAATAAGACGGCAGGCTAAGCCCGTATACATTGATAGTAAACAGTATGATGGCGGAAACCGCCTGGCGCGTGACGAGCAGGTTGAACTTGTGGTCCAGCCGCGGCAGGCTGTCCTGTGATGCGCGTCGCTTGAGGTGATCAAATTGCATCCATGTCAGTGCCGAAAAAACTGCGAACAGGCCGACAAATAGAAGAAAGGTATCAAACGGTTTGAAATTGGGCTCAGAAGACGGTTGATACGTGGTGTAGATTAGAAGAACAACGATAAAGTAGATGAAGTTACGAAACATACTGTTCAGTCTTTTTTGTAATACCTTTCCTTCTCGCTGTAAATACAGCCGCAATACTGCTGGCGGTAAAGGTTCAATCGTCTGGATGCTTCCACTCCCTGCGCCCAGCCCTTGCGAAAATCATTGTAATAAAACGGAACCCCGATCGATTTGCCGATGGCATCACCCATGGATCTAAGAAGATCATGATTCTGATATTTGCTGTATAAAAGGGTGGTGGAGAAGCAGTCGAATTTTCCGGATCTTGCCATGCGGGCCGTAGATTCGAGCCGGTTGTGATAGCAGTACGAGCAGCGGGCCGATTCTCTGAAAGATACTGCTCTTAAAAATTCTTCAAGAAGATATTCTTTCTGATAAATCACCTTAAGATCGATGCTTTCCGCATAAGAAGCTAAGGTCTGCTGGCGTTTGAGGCATTCTGTGTAGGGATGAATATTGTGGCGGTAAAAAAAGCCCATCACCTCAAACCCTTCACTGCGGAGGGTTTCAACGGGATAGATGGCACAGGGAGCGCAGCAGATGTGAAGCAGTATCTTCAATTCCTTTTTCCAAAAATGGCGGTTCCGATTCGTACCAGAGTGGCACCGCATTCAATTGCCACTTCAAAATCACCCGTCATTCCCATGGAAAGCTCATCCATGGAAATATTCGGTATGTTTTCTTGCCTGATTTGATCTCGAAGCTCAGACATTGCAACAAAATAGGGGCGAACCTTTTCCGGATCGTCAAAGAAGGGGGGCATGGTCATCAGCCCCTGTACGGATATATTTTCAAGATGACAAATCTCCCTGAGCAACCGTATCGTGTTCTCGGCTGCAGTCCCCGATTTGGCAGGGTCTTTTCCGATATTCACCTGTATCAGTACCTGTTGGATCTTGTTTGCCTTCTTCGCCTGTCTGTCGATCTCCCTTGCCAATTTCTCCGAATCCACCGAATGGATCAGGTCAAACAACCTTACGGCATATTTCGCCTTGTTGGTTTGAAGGTGTCCGATGAAATGCCACGATACGGGATAGGAAGAAAGAGCGTCGATTTTTTTCCGGGCTTCCTGAACATAATTTTCTCCAAGGATTGTTACACCGGCTTCGATGGCGCATCGAATTTTTTCAACCGGCATGGTCTTGCTTACGGCAACCAGCTTAACACTTAAAGGATCCCGCCCGCAGGCCAGTGCCGCTTTCCGTATACGCTCCTTTACCTCTTTGAGTCGATCTTTTATCTCATGCATGACCCTTTGAACCGAAACAGCCGGCGCATTCCCCGCAGCCCCGATAAACGGGATCTTCGCTACGCCTCGACTTGCTACGGGGTCAGCTAGGCTCGTTGAATCCGACAACCCAGATTACAGTTGCTTATCGATCAC
>JAFDFZ010000197.1 GCA_019309565.1 Deltaproteobacteria bacterium | reverse complement strand
CGTAAACTGAGTTTGAAAGTATAACGGCAACTGAAGCTGGAATGGAACTCCCGGATGCTGATTTAAAAACCGATACCGCCGGGAAACGGCAACACTTTCAAAAGGACTTTTTCTGCAGACTCGTTCGCTAGTAAAAATGAGACCATATCCATTCAGCAAAGAGATTCGGAATGAATGAGGGAATAAGCAAAAAGACTGATAAAATTATTCGGCTTCTCGAGTACCTTACAGCTCTTACCAGGATCAACGCAAAAATTGTCCGCACCCTCGACGGATACAGAAAGACACTGTGGATTCATGACATTCCTAATGAGCCAAAATATTGCTTTACTCAAGCCTGGGGGCAGGAAGAAGAGCAGGATACTGATGTATGGATAGAAATTAAAAAATTTCCAGAGCCAGAACTTCCTAAAATCCCAGCAAAATGCACGGACTGGGTAAAGTGGGAAACACTCAGAAATACGAAGGACCTCCCGGAACTACATGACTCCATAGTTGTTGAGCATATTGAAAAGAATAAAGACACAGGTGAAGAACACAGAGTTACTGAAACGATTTACATTGAAAATAAACCAGACATTCAACAAGCATGGGATGACTACCTTGAAAAACAGTGGATGCCTTGGACGGAAGTTTACAACCGGTACGTCAGCGTACAAAAGGTTTATGCATCGCTGTTCCACATTTATCAAGAACAACAAAAACTTGGAGAACAATACGAGCTTGTATTCTGCAAGGGGCTGTTAAACTGGAAAACCCCAAGTGGCCACGACGCAAAAAGACATATAATTATTGCCAAGGCCTCCCTCGAATTTGAACCACATCTTGGAAAATTTACTGTTAAACAAGCAATTGATGGAGATCTTGTTGATATCGAACTTGACATGCTCGATGTCCAAGATCAGCCTCAAAATGTCCGTCAATTAATTGAATTGGGCCGCAATACTATCGGTGCAAATCTCTGGAGCCGACCAGACATCGATTCTGTTCTCTCCTCTATCGCAAATTCATTGGCAGACAGCGGTCAGGGGGAATATCATCCAGACCGGTTGAAACCCGAACACAAATCGTTAACCCAAAAGCCAATTATTGAATTTGCTCCTGCTTTAATTCTAAGAAAACGTTCCATGCGTGGCCTGGAACAGCTGCTTCTTTCTATCAAAGGACAGGTTGAAGCTGGTGAGATAATTCCCGATGAATTTCTTGATCTTTGCGAAAGTCTTTCCGAGAAAAACGGCGAAGGAAGGGAAGATGTTAATACATCGCCCGAGAGTCTTCAATCCGAGGAAGATATTTATTTTCCCTTACTTGCAAACGAGGAGCAACGACGAATAATCAGAACACTTCAGAGACAAAAAAGCGTTTTGGTTCAAGGCCCTCCCGGCACCGGGAAATCCCATACTATCGCTAATCTTATTTGCCATCTTTTGGCTACCGGAAAACGAGTATTGGTCACGGCCAAAACACCACGAGCCTTGCAAGTTCTCCATGACAAATTGCCCTCTGAGATCAAACCATTATGCATAAACCTTCTTGGCCAAGGCACTGAAGAGCGAGAATCCCTTGAAAGAAGTGTTACAGGAATATTGACTCGCCTCGACAGAAAAGAAGAGTCAGATAACAGCTCACGAATCCAGTCCCTTGAAAGACAAATCGACAAGAATCGAAGGGATAAAGCCGAAACCGACAACAAAATAATGGCGTTACGTGAATCTGAAACTTTCAAACATGATATCGCGGGTCATTATTCAGGAACGGCTGCCCAAATTGCAAGGGATTTACGGAAAGACACTGAGCTATATGCATGGTTCACGGATACTCCAACCCCAGAAGACCAACTGCCATTATCACATGAGGAAATCAGCACCTTATGTAAAGATATTATTGATATTGATCCCGAAACAGAAAAAGAACTCGGTCTTACCTTACCTGACTATGAAAAATTGCCTGAAGGGAAAACTATCAGGATTGATTTCCAAAAGGAATCAGAAGCATTCAAAAAATATGATGAAGGAAAAGGAAGGCTTAATAGACCAGAAGCGAAAGCTCTTCTCCTTGCCGGGAAAGAAAAAGTCGAAGATTTGCTTCAACTCTTGGCTGATTTTGCCGCTACAAGTAAAACCGTGCGGCAGCGTCCGATGCGATGGATTGAAAAAGCTGTCTATGATGTCTTGACCGACAGAGATACCCCATGGAGAGAACTGCTGAAACTTTCCACACATCATGCCAATGACCTGCATGGTCTTGCTACTCAAGTTGACAATCTTGGTGTGAATATCCCTCAAGATATGGATCGGAAGAAAGTTTTTCATGATGCGAAAGTCCTGAAAAGTCATTTTGATGCAGGTGGTGGCAGAGGTGTCTGGCTATTCAAACCGAAAACAATTCGAGAACATGGCGAGCTGGTCGGAAAGGTCAAAGTTGACGGTCAGGATTGTGACAACTCGGATACCCTTCAAAAACTCATAAACTTTCTCACTGTTGATCAGGAATTGAATTATGTGTGGTCCCTTTGGAGTGGGAAAGCGGATCGTATTGCTGGCCCTTTTCCATTGCAAATTGCAGAAATAGATGAATTGCACGAAGCGCTGGAAAGCATTCTGGATTTATATAATAAACGTGAGGAAGCAAGAGAAGCAATACAACAGATTTCTGGATTACAATCACCACGTTGGGAGGATGATTCTTCTATAGAGTCCTTAATAGAATCCTGCCGGATTGTTCTTGCTCAAATTGATTACAACACAATCAACAACAAAATAGTACGGTTTCAAAACAGTTTAGCCGATTATGCCGCACGCAAAAATGCCCACCCCATAAATGGACGTATTTTAACGGCAGTCAAGGCAAGAGACTCTGATTTATATTGCAAATTGCTCGAAGAGGTAAAAGTCCTTCGAAACAAGGCTGAAAGGGTTAATAAAAAAAGGCAGTTGATCGGCAAACTGGTCGAGTCGGCACCGAACTTGGCTGGACATTTAGCCCGATGCGACGAGCCACAACTTTGGGCAAAACGCCTCAGCCAACTGCCTCAGGCATGGGCATGGGCTCAAGGTACTGCCTGGCTTGATGATTTCCTGAAAGCAGACATAGAAAGTCTTGAGAGGCATGTGAAAAGACTCGAGGATGAAATACGAAATGATCTTGCGGAACTGGCATCGGTGAAAGCCTGGCAATTTTGTTTTGCTAGAATGCAAGATCCGCACAGAAGACATTTGATGTCTTGGCAACAATCAATGAGGAGAGTGGGAAGAGGTACAGGGAGACATGCCCATACCCATAGAAAGAACGCTCAGAGACATCTAAACGAATGTAAGGATGCGGTTCCGGCTTGGATTATGCCCTTACATCGTGTTTACGAAACTGTTGATGCCGGTGCTGGAATTTTCGATGTAATTATCGTAGATGAAGCATCACAGTGTGGTCCAGAGGGACTCCCCTTGTTGTACCTGGGGAAACGGGTTCTTGTTGTTGGGGATGATAAACAGATCAGTCCTGAAGCTGTTGGTGTTAATAGGGAGCAAGTTCAACAGTTAATGCGTAATTATCTCTATGATTTCGACCATGCAGATTCATTCGATGTAGATAGGAGTTTGTTTGACCACGGTCGTATCCGTTTCAGTAATAGGATAAGTTTGCGTGAACATTTCAGGTGTATGCCTGAAATAATCCGATTCAGCAATGATCTGTGTTATCGCACAGACCCGCTTATACCGCTTCGTCAATATCCTCCTGACAGGTTAGAGCCTCTCAAGGTAACGGCAATTCAGAATGGCTACCGTGAAGGCACAGGGAACCGGGTAATTAATCGTCCGGAAGCTGATGCGATTGTTGACGCCATTAAAAAGTGCTGTATGGATGACAGATATCAAGGTATGACTATGGGAGTAATCGTCCTCCAGGGAGAAGCGCAGGCCTATCATATTGAAGAAAAGCTTCTGCAAAAAATTGGAGCAGAAGAAATGGAAAACAGAAGACTCATTTGTGGGAATCCATACAGTTTTCAAGGTGATGAACGTGACATCATTTTTTTGAGCATGGTTGCAGCTCCGAATGAGAGGATAGGAGCAATGACCAAAGAATCAGATCAAAGAAGATTCAATGTTGCTGCCAGCCGTGCGCGAGATCAAATGTGGCTTTTTCATTCCGTCTCTGTCAATCATTTAAGTGAGCAGTGTTTCAGGAGACGTTTACTTGAGCATTTTTTGAATCCGATAAGTCACATTTCACAGGCTTTAGGAGAAAATGCTGAAGAGCTAAGGATAAAGGCTTTTCAGGCTAATCGAATGGTTGAGAAAGCCCCACATCCTTTTGATAGTTGGTTTGAAGTGGATGTTGCTCTTCAAATCGCCGGAAATGGATTCAGAGTTGTTCCTCAATATGAATTTGCAGGCAAAAGAATTGATTTAGTTATACAGGGGACGAAATCGCAGCTTGCTGTTGAGTGCGATGGCGATTTTTGGCATGGTGCCGATGCCTACACAGCGGACATGGAAAGACAACGAAAGCTGGAAAGATGCGGGTGGAGATTTTTTAGAATCAGGGAAAGCCGTTACTATGCAGACCAAGAAAAATCTCTTGAGCCGCTCTGGTCACTTTTGGAACAGATGGGAATACAGTCTATGACCTCCACCTTTAAACAAGACTCAGAACCAAAAGAAGATAACAATTTCGACCTTGAAGACGAAACAACTGAAGAATCTGACGCAGTCTCGTTATCAGAGGAAGAAAATGAAGTGGTAGAGAAACAATCACCCCAGCAACAGGAATTGTGGATAGAGCGAGGACTTTCCGATATTCCAGAAGATATTCATCAGGCCCTCAGAGTAAAATCTGATGTAATCTGTAAAGCTATTATTAAAGTTTTGGAGCAAAGACCCAAGTTCTCCAGTGTAAGAGAAAAAGTACCTACTTACATTCTAAAATTATGGAACATCCGAACCCGTGGCAAACCACGAGAACAATTTGCCAAACGTGTTGACCAGCAGATAGCAATAATGGATAGAAAGGGATATGTAATCATTTACAAGAGTAAAAATGAAAGAGTTAAGCTTGGGTGGGTAAGATATCAAGATAATTAAACAAAAATGGCGAATCGGGTAGCCGAGGGTTTTTCTCTCCCCCTCCCCAGTCGAGTAGCCCGGGGGAACCTCCCCCCAGGCCCTCACAGATCCAGACGTGAGCCTCTCGACTCATCCGGCTCCTCATGTCCCCCCACAACTGTGGGGTTTGCGTTACTCGCAGGTTCCTCCCATTTCTGGTTGAC
>JAFDFZ010000196.1 GCA_019309565.1 Deltaproteobacteria bacterium | reverse complement strand
TCTGCTCCAGGATAAAGCATGGAGAAAACAACAGATGACCGAAAAAATCCTTGTCGTGGATGATGAACAAAACCTCTTAAATGCCATCTACAGGCAACTGAGGAAAAGCTTTCAGATAGACACCGCGCTTGGGCCGGAACAGGGTTTAACAGCAGTTGAAAACAAAGGGCCCTATGCGGTGGTCATTTCCGATCTGCGGATGCCGGCGATGGATGGAATCCAGTTTCTTGCTCGGGTCAAGCAGATCAACCCCGAAACGGTTCGAATGATGCTGACCGGCAATGCGGATCTGGAAAAAACTATCCAGGCTGTAAATGAAGGCAATATTTTTCGATTCTTCACCAAGCCATGTCCACCGGAAATACTGGCGGGGGGACTTCGCTCTGGAATCGAGCAGTACCAACTGGTTACAGCAGAACGGGAGCTTTTGCAAAAAACCCTTAAGGGCAGCATAAAGGTGCTGAGCGAGGTACTTTCACTGGTAAATCCTGAAGCGTTCGGCCGGGCTTCAAGAATCAGGCGATACGTGCGACAGATTGCATCGGAACTAGGTGTGGCGGCCATGTGGCAGGTTGAACTGGCAGCAATGCTGTCGCAGATTGGATGTATAGTCCTTCCGGAAGAAACCATTCGAAAGGTGAATCAGGGCAGGAAACTGACAGCAGAGGCGGCCCGGCTTTACGAGTCTCACCCGTTGATTGCCTTCAACCTTATTTCCAATATTCCCAGACTGGAAAAGGTAGCGGAAATCATCCGCTATCAGGAGAAACATTTCGACGGATCTGGAATTCCTGCCGATTCCCGAAAAGGAGAATCCATTCCGCTGGGGGCCCGCATTCTTAAGGTGGCCAATGATTTTGACCTGCTTACAGCCCGGGATTTACCTAAGATCAAGGCATTTCACAAACTAAGAGAGCAATCTTGTTGCTATGATCCGAAAATCCTGGATGCCCTAAGGACCTTCATCGACAAAGAGGCAGTATACTTTGTAAAAGATATAACGGTCAGTGAGCTGGACGTCTATATGATAATAGAGGAGGACATCCGGACAAAGGACGGTCAGTTAGTGATTGCCAAAGGGCATGAAGTCGGTCCCATGATGCTTGACCGTCTTAAAAGTTTTGCCAGAACTCGTGGAATCAAAGAACCCATCCGGGTTCAAATACCGGCGGATGCCTAGCCCGAAGCTCTTTTCTGTTTGCAAAAACAATAACCAGCCGAATAACCAAAGCCTGTTTCCTTGTGGCAGGCGGCTCAACCGCTTTACATCAATTGAAACAACCTGTGGTGCTCTTCTTCAATTACGCTTCCGTTTTTATCAAGAACAGTTATGCTGGGTATACTGAGCCCCCGCTTTATGTGATGTCGCGAGTCATTCAATAAGAATGAAATAGTCTGTGCCGGGGGTGTTTGTTATGGTATCGACTTTCTTAATCCCTTCTTATCTACCGAAAGTATCGGGAATAAACATGACAATCGGGGGAAAATAGGTAATAAGAAACAACACGGCAAGCAGAACAAAGACCATAGGCAATGTTTCTCTTATCACCACGCTCAGCGGGCATCCGGAAATGCCCGATACTATAAAAAGAAGCATTCCCATGGGTGGTGTGGAAAGCCCGATCATCATATTAAGTACTATTACCACACCGAAATGAATAAGATCGATGCCAAGTTCGTTTACAAGCGGAAGCACCATGGGAATGAAGACCAGGATAATGGTTGAGGTGTCGATGAACATGCCGAGAATAATAAAAAGAATATCGATGATTAACAGAAGCAGGTATTTATTCTTTCCAGTTCAAATTTAAAGACCTGCATTGCTTTTGTGTGCGCGTCTTTGGGTACACTGACCGAAGACCAGGTTATCTTGAAATTTTTGGCTTCAGCAGCCATGGCAAAAGCCAGGAAAAGTGTAAGACTCAGAGTAAAAATTTTTGTTTTCGTACCACCTTCCTTTTACCTAAACTGATCGGTTCCAGGTTCAGGGTTCGGGGTTATAACAGCTTCAAATCTCTCATGATATGGAGCGGAATTTAGAAAATTCATCATAAACAAATGGGTTAGCAACGTTCAAAAGTTGTGGCATTTATGGGTTTCAAACTTAATGGGTTCCAGGAAGCAGAAAGCTCTGTGCTTTTTCCTTGAAACTAAGCTTAGAAAAAGGGTAGATACTTAACTTATATGAGTTTATAGCCGGCATTAAACTTGATCGAATCTGAGAAGGTTTCTTGTCTGTACGGTTTGAAGGTTTGATTGTGGATCTAAGGCCCGGTGCAGTTTAAAAGCAAATTCCTGGAAGGTTAAAAGGCGGGATTGTGAGCACCGGGCCAAAGATTTCAAAATTTGTTCTTAAATTTGTCAATATAATAATCCATTGAATCATTGTTGTCGATATGGTAAATTTACTGATTAAATGCCTATGAAATATAGGCAATAAATAAGAGGGAAAGGGTTTTCATGTCCACAGCTACAAGAATCGACCGGCGCCAAAAGTATTTGGATAGTGAGTTGAATACCTTGCGCAAGCGAGTTTTAGAACTTGAAAAAGAAAGGCGCCTTCAATTTGAAATTGAAACCGAAAAATCAAGAATCGAGCATACTCTTCGTGAAAGGGTAAAAGAACTAAATTGCCTGTATGGTTTCGCTGAGCTGGTTGAACGACACGGACATTCCATTGAAAAAATTTTTCAGGGCCTTGTCGAGCTTCTTTGCATAACATGGCGGTATTCTGAAATTACCTGTGCCAGGGTCAAATTCGAGGGCAAGCAGTACAGATCCTTGGGGTTTAAAGCAACCAGATGGAAGCAGATCGCAGAGATCAAGGTTTTCGATAAAAAAGCCGGAACAATAGAAGTTTATTACCTCAAACAGATGCCGACGCTGGATGAAGGCCCTTTCCTCAAGGAGGAAAGGGTGCTGATAGATTCGCTTGCATGGAGATTGGGGAGATTGATCGAGCGTATTCATGTGGAAAAACAACTTGAAGTTGAACGCGTTTCTCTGAGAAACATGAATGTTGCACTAAGAGAGGTGCTGACCAAGGTGCAGGATGAAAAAAAAGAGATCGCAGAAGCGATACAGGCAAACGTGGATAAAATTATACTTCCAGTTCTGCATGCTCTGGAGTCTGAAGTCCCTAACGAGCTGAAGAAATATGTGATTTTATTGAAAGCTAACCTGGAGCAACTCGTTTCGCCTTTTACCAGCAGGCTTTCAAAGGATTTTACAAGCCTTACCCCGGCTGAGATACAGATCTGCAACATGATCAAAAACGGCCTTACCACAAAGGAGATAGCCCAGCTGCGGCACATATCCATTGCCACCGTGAATCGCCACAGGGAGCATATCAGAAAAAAACTTAACATTGCCAACAAAAAGATCAATCTTGTCACTTATTTGAATACTTATATGTCTAAGGAAACCGAACAAAACCATAATTCGCTTCCCGTACAGCCAGGTTCTTTTACTTACAAAAGGGTGGAGCCGCATATTTAATAAAAAAGGAGGAAAAAACCATGCTCTTATCCAGTATGATCCATGCGATCGATTTACACGCGTGCGGAGAGCCGGGCAGGGTGATAGTGGGCGGTGTGCTCGATGTGCCCGGCGGTTCTATGTTCGAGAAAATGCGCTATCTGGCAACAAAGGGCGATGATCTGCGCAAGCGCATGCTTCGAGAACCACGGGGTTACCCTGCGGCAAACTGTAATCTCATACTGCCGCCCACCAGGCCCGAGGCCGACGCGGGTTTTGTAATAATGGAACAGACCGAGTACCCCGCCATGTCGGGTACCAATACGATTTGCGTGGTCACCTTCGAAAATGTGCCTGCCTTTGCTGTTTATCTGGATGAAACCATCGATGTCCCCAATCTTGGGAAGGTAACGGTCGATGTGGCCTGGGGAGGGATGTTTTATGTTATTTTCGAAGCCGAGCCTCTGGGGCTTGTGCTTGCACCGGATCGAGCAAGGGAAATCGTAAGGGTCGGTGAGATGGTAAAAGCCGCCGCCCGAGAGCAACTTCCCGTTGTGCATCCTGAAAACCCGGAAATATCAGGTATTACCATCGCACAGGTTTCAGCACCACCAAGCAACCCGAAGGCCACACTTAAAAATACGGTGATCGTGTCTACGGGAACCCTTGACTGGAATCGACCGGAGTCCTGGACGGGGGCTCTTGATCGATCTCCCTGTGGAACCGGAACATGTGCTAAAATGGCAGCCATGCATGCAAAGGGAAAGCTGGCCCTGAATCAGGACTTTCACCACGAAGGGATTCTGGGTACCATTTTTACCGGACGCTTGATTCGGGAGACGCGGGTGGGACAATATCGGGCGGTGGTACCCACCCTAAGCGGCCAGGCCTGGATCACCGGTTTCGCCCAGTACGTGGTGGACCCGGAAGATCCCTTTCCCAACGGGTTTACCGTGGGCGATATCTGGAGCGCCCAGGCCGAATAATTGGCCTTAAAACCCCATGCCGGCAAATCCGAGCTGCTCATCAAGCCACCTGTCTGTGTAAAGCACTTCTTTTCGTTGCCGAAGTGCTTTTCTCTCTGCCCTTCGTTGGGCCGTATCGATCAGCCACCGGCAAAATGAGGAAGATATCTCCTTATCTGCGCTACCATAGAATCGGGCAAGCGCAATCGTTTCGGGGCGAGCATGACGTTGCAGCAGTTCGTCTTCCAAGCTTACAAATACCTGGGCGCTTCCTGGGTCTCCTTGACGGGCGCACCGTCCGTACAGTTGTCGGTCGATTCTTCCTGATTCATGACGTTCCGTGGCAATGACATGAAGACCGCCGAAGATCGCCACATCTTCACCCAATCGAATATCGGTGCCCCGGCCGGCCATGTTCGTCGCTACCGTGATACAGCCTCTTTGTCCTGCATTCGATATGATTTGAGCTTCTTTTTCATGGTGAACGGCGTTTAGAACCTGATGTTTCAGTCCCTCAGATGTTAATCGCCTGCTGAGGTACTCACTTGCTGCTATGCTGCGCGTGCCGATCAGGATGGGCCTGCCGGTTTTGTGGATTCGTTTCACCTCTTTGACCACAGCCGCCCATTTCGCATTGGCGCTCGTAAATATACGATCCGGCATGATCAGTCGGCTGCATTTTCGATGGGTTGGAATAACGACTAGGGGCAGATGATAGATCTGCCAGAATTCGCACTGGGCTTCGGCGCCCGTTCCAGTCAATCCCGACAACTTACGGTAGCGCCGGAAAAACCGTTGAAAGCTGATACGGGCAAGAGTTGTTTTGGGCAGACTGATTCCAAGCCCTTCTTTGGCTTCGATGGCCTGGTGGAGTCCGTCGCGCCAGGTACGATCGGGCATTCGCCGTCCCGTGGCCTTATCGATGATGACGACTTTTCCATCTTCGATAATGTACTGTTCGTCTCTGACAAAGAATTCCCGGGCTGTAAGCGCCTGTACGACCAATTCTTCCCGGCGGCGAGCCCCTGCCCATGGGCCGCCCAATGGAGCTGCCAATTCACCAAGCAGCTGCTTTCCGGCCTCGGTTAAACCTACTTCTCGATACCGTTTATCGGTGCGATAATCCTTGGCGGAATCGAGTTGTTCCGCCAAACGGGATGCTTGTTTATATGCATCCACATAATCCTGATTGGCCCCTTCACCCGAAAGGAGCAATGGAGTTACTGCCTCGTCTATCAGAACCGCGTCGGCTTCATCTACGATCGCGCACTCAAGCCCGCGTTGAACAAGCCGGCCGATGCGCCTGTCCGAGCTCCGGGCGATTGTTTCGAGTATTGCCTGGGGCAATCCGTGAAGGTGTCCGATAAGCAGCTGATCCCGGAGAAAATCAGCGGCGATTTCCTTGCTCGTACAGTAGGTGATGTCGGCATTGTAGGCGCGCTTGCGTTCGGCCGGGGTGGCGCCCTGGGCTATAGATGCCACTTTAAGACCGCAAAATTTGTATACGGGTGCCATCAAAGCGGCATCGCGGGCGGCTAGGTATTCGTTGGCTGTCACCACATGGCAACCCCGACCTCGCCAGCCTGCCAGTACTGCAGGCATAGCGGTCACCAGGGTCTTTCCTTCTCCTGTTGCCATCTCCGTGATGCAGCCGGATGCGGTTGCAAGCGCACCTGCCACCTGCACAAGAAACGGCCGAAGTCCCAGTTCCCTGGCGGTCACCTCGCATATGAGCGCGAACGCAAGGTTTTGATCATAAGCTGTGTCACGACCCAATCGGAATCGTTCGTGTAATTGACTTATCATAGCACGCAGGTTTAAGTTGGAGATGTGAAAATAGCGCTGGCTCATATCGAGTATAAGCGCTGCCTGCCTTAGGCAACGGCTGCGTCGGCGTAGCAGCCTGCCGGCAAAACCGGCACATCGATCCCACAAAGCATCCAGGCCATAAGGCAGCTCCGGGTGGCTTGGCCTTTGCGACAGCGCTCGCCACGTTGTGCTGGGTATGCTGTGCATGTCAGATCCGAAACCTCCGCTGGAAAACCTGAAGCAATGTTCTCCAGAGTTGAACAATCACAGGCTTTGCTGACGTGTCAAACTGCAGAACTACAGTCTGCCCGGGCAGGAAAATCTTCCTGCCTTCAATGGACGGGATTACCCAGATCTCGAAAAAAGGTTCCACTGCTCTTCTGCCGCTTGGGTCTTCCGGGTCGATCTGAGTGGATCCTCCAGCCGCATATCCCAAGGCTGCAGAAGGAAGTTGTTCGGTGCCGGCAGGGATAATTGTTTCGATTCGGCCCTCCAGTTGGATGTCGGGCCGACCTTTGACTCTGATTTTTACGATCTTATGTGCTTCCCTGACAAGTCGGGCGGCCACCCTTTGGCCGGCAACTGCCCGAATTCTCATATGGTTTAGGTCTGCGACGATCCCTATGCGCTTGCCCCGCCTTGCATAGGCTCCATTCATTCGGTCTATGTCCGGCGCAATCCATGTGCCGGATATGGGTGAGGTAAGCACAAGACCCCGTAAATCCTGATCGGTGCGCTCGATCTGTTCCTTTAGTGCGATTATCTTTTCGTTTATGATCTGGGCATTGGCAGCCTCGCCGGTTTGAGCAGCCTGTAGGCGGATTTGAAGTTGACGCATCTCGGCAAGTAAACGTGCTCGTTGCGCTTCCAGCTCAGGATTCCATGTCTGGATCAACGGCGGTCCATCTGGAGTCGTTTTGGTTCCGGAAGGAAGAAAACTGCGGACAAAGCCGGCTGTTTTCGCGTGAATGACTGCCATTTTCATGGGTTCAAGAACACCCTCGATCCGACATCGGTCCGGTGCCCTTACTAAACCAAGACAGACGAATAGAATAATAGCCGCCCCAGTGGTTGTAAGAACCGCACGCCATCTGACCCGTTCAAGTTCGCGGTTTGTGGCAAAATAGCGAATGAGTTTTCCAAAAGGTACCAGCACCCTCACAGCGATAATAAAAATAAGGAAAAACAGCCCGGCAATAAATAGCCGGTTGCCGATGAAAAGAAAGACGGCAGTCAAAACAATCACACGACAAATCATCGAAGCTATTGCATAAAAGGTAAACCAGGCCTTCTCTCCCTTCGTATGGCTTGGATCCGGTGCCTTTGCCATCCCCCATACGTATCGCTTAACCAGGTAATGGAGGTAAGCCCGGGAGCGGGAATAAAGATTGGGAATTTCCAGTATATCCAGAAGAATGTAGTATGCATCGTATCGAAGCAGCGGATTGCCGTTGAAAATGACCGTGGAGACGCCCGCCACAAACATTATATTATAAGCAATGGCGTGTATCGTTGTCCCTTCGGCCGCCTGAGACCAGAGTATAGCAGCCACGGAAGCCACCGCTAGTTCAACAAGCATTCCGCTTGCCCCAACGACAACCCGATGCCATTTGTTGCGAAGTGCCCAGGCACTTGAGGCATCCACAAAGGGAAGAGGGGTAAAAATAAGAAACGTCACCCCCATCTCATGCACTTCACCTCCGGAACCTGTTTGTTTTCCAAAGTGCTTGCATGCAAATGCGTGGCCCATTTCGTGAAAAACTTTCACGATTACAAGGCCCATATACAACAACGGCAGGTTGTTCGGGTTGAGAATAACAGTGGATCGATTCGATAGTTCGTCAATACGCCCGGCAACAGACCATAGCCCCGCTCCAATGATTCCAGCCCAAATGAGAAAGCCGTACCAGGTGAACACCCTGCCAACAACCCCTACCCACAGATCAAGGGTTCGATCCGGATCCAGCAATGGAATTCGGATGGAAAGAATATTCATAAACCATCCCGTTACTTCACGCCGGAGGCGCCTGTGGTATCGTTGAAAGAGCTCACCGGCATCTATCGTAAAATCTCCCTGAAGCAGGTTTGATGTGTAGAGCTGGCCGAGAATGTGAATAACTTCTCCCTGGGTCGGTGCGGCATCCGCAAATTTCTCCATGCACATCCGCCATGCCTGGCTTACGGTACGTCTGCCGTTAAGCATGGCCACAAAATGATAGGCTGCATTGCTCAGTCGAAAGAATTGATTGTTTACCGGATTTTGAAGCACGTACCATTTGCGGCCTCGAAAATACTGGCGGTGAACCTTTACAGCATTGAGCAGCCGCGGTTTCAGACCTGCCACACGGTACCAGGACTCGCTGAAAGTTGGGCGGTCCACAGGCATTTTATTACCTTATTGTATTAACCTATCTGTTTGAAAAAATATGCCGACACGGGTGAGATTCACTTTTTTTAAAACCAAAGTTTCATACGCAGCCAGTTGACAAGACGGCGGGATGCGATCCATATGTAGCGTTTTCTGCCGGCAGTTATTTTTGCAATCCCTTCCATGCCCGGTCGCATCCATTGGCGCTGTTCCAGCAATCTGGCTCGCACCTTAAACACATTACGGTGATTTACCACATCGGCCATGGGATTGATTCGCTCAACGATAAAGCCTATTCGTTGCTCGGGATGGCCCACCGATGCGAGTTCACCCTTTTGTCCTTTTTTTACATCCGCGATAAATTCTTCAGGAACATAAAGTTCAGCCCGCAACGATTCGATGCTGGCGATTTCAAACAATATTTTACCTTTTTCGATAGGCGCCCCGATTTGTCGTCTAAGGTCCTCCGAAATAATCCAGCCCGTAATGGGCGCAACAAGTTTGGCTTGCCCGATATTTTGCTCAAG
>JAFDFZ010000195.1:7199-7609 GCA_019309565.1 Deltaproteobacteria bacterium | reverse complement strand
AGGTCCAAACAGCCTTAAGCTTTTCTCGCTTTGAGCTTTGAACTTTCAGGCTTTGCCTTCTGCACCATGCACATACAAGTAAGTCAACTTAGTCAACAACGTCCCCAAAGTTTTCTTGAGCTTTGAACTTTCAGGCTTTGCCTTCTGCACCATGCACATACAAGTAAGTCAACTTAGTCAACAACGTCCCCAAAGTTTTCGTTGTTGAAAGAAAGGTCGATGCCCCAAAATTAGCAAGCTCTCATCGAATGTAATGCTGCGTCCAATTTTTTCCTTATTTTAGTGCAACTACGGGGTGGACCTTGATGAAGAAAAAGGAGCCATTTGATCCAGGTTACTTGAATGTAGAATAACAGTGATCCTATTTCGGCGAGAGAGCCCGAGCAACAACGTGGAGGCACATGACCTCT
>JAFDFZ010000195.1:0-7152 GCA_019309565.1 Deltaproteobacteria bacterium | reverse complement strand
TCGCCGATCAAGCACGTTAAGCTTGATGGGAAAAGTGCGCAGTGATTTCAACAGGAATTCTATCTCCTTGATTTATCACGATATTCAGGAGGACATTTTTTTGCTTGACAGGAAAAGCATAGAATGTCCCCAAAGTCACAAAAGCAGGTTGGATTTCAGCACTTTGATGAAAAAATCCATGACATCCTCTAAATCCTGTGTAATAATATTTAAATATACAACAAGGAATGACAAATCACCAACCTAAAGGAGGATACCTGATGCCTACGGCTCTGGAACTGGGCCACAAAGGATGGAAGTCTTACGTGGAGGCAGCTCGTCGTCGCCCGGATCCACGCTACATGGCACCATCTACAGGGGGTGAACGAGAGCAGATATTGGTTCGCGTTCGTGAAGTGGCCGCTGCCCTGAAAGCCCGTTTCCGTGCTCAGCGTGTCGTCCTTTTTGGTTCGCTGGCCCACAAGGCATGGTTCGTGCCGGATTCCGATGTGGATCTGGCCGTCAAGGGGCTGGAGGGGGATGCCTTCTGGCAAGCGTGGCGACTGGCAGAAGAGATTATTGGCGATCGACATGTCGATTTGATTGAGATCGAAACAGTTGGGGAGTCGATGCAGCGAGCTATTGATCGCTACGGGGTAGAACTGTGAGCGGCCTCTACAAGGAATTGGTCGAGCGAATCCGTGGTGAAGTGACAGATTTGGAGCGTGTGGTTCAGCGCGCGCTGAGATCCTGGCCGCAGGCTCAAAAGGCATCAAGCGAGCAAGATGCTTATCTCTATTCTGTAGCTTTGAACCTTCACAGTTTTTATTCGGGACTTGAGCGCCTTTTTGAACTGATCGCCAGACATGTTGATCGCTCGCTTCCTGAGGGTGGAATGTGGCACCGTGACCTGCTGCATCGGATGGGGGATGATGTGGCTAATGTGAGGCCGGCTGTAATTGGTCGCGATAACGCTATATCCCTTGATGAGTTTCGTCGATTTAGGCATCTTGTGCGCAATGTTTACCCCGATGTTGCATTAGAACTCACCACATTCCACGAAATATGCTGCTATACAAGTGCCAAAATTGACAATTGATGCAATCTCAGGACTTCACCAAAGGTGAATTCCTCATTTAGGCACAACTTAGCCGTTTCATGCTGCAATAACAGCTATTTCCTGAAACTGCGCCAGGATTTTTTGCAACATCGGGGTTTACACTATGAACTTGATGCCCGACAAGATGGCTCCTCTAATGGCGGCCCTCCCTCTCCTTCACCACCTTCACCTTGAACAACTCGAACAAGCGCAGCGCTCGAACAAATCGAGCTTTCAGCTATGACTTATGCTCTTTGCGCTTCGCCCGCTCATATGGATTCACCAATAACCAATAACTTTACTCTCGGCCATCTGTCATCTGCACTCTGTCGTCTGAGATGTGCCCCCTGCTCTCTGCGAATATAATGTGTCAAGAATGAAGACCTGACCCCTATGTTTCTTTCCGGTATCACAGCCATACTTATTCATAGTCTTGCAGATTTTAATCTCCACATTATGGCAAATGCTATCCTGTTTACCGTTCTGGCAGGGCTTATGATGGTGGAAGTCAAGGACATGGAAAAGAAGTACCTATGATGCCACCTGATCCTAAAGAAGAGGTTGCCAAAAATTACTCCATTTCAAATGGATTAGATAGACTCAGAGATCTTGACCTGAAGCAACTCTTCTTCGGCCATGCCCCGCTGGTCTTGGCAGATCAAGCCATGGTAAGTGGCGTCAATTTCCTGGTCGGGATCTTATTAGCACGTATGGCCGCTTCGTCCTTGCATTTAGCGCGGTCCTTTTTTTAAACAGCATCCAAATGTCGTTAATTCTCTCGCCCATGATGGTTTTGGGTGCGAAAAAAGATCAGGATGAACAGCCCGCATATTTCGGTGCTGTACTCATGCAGCAATTTTGCTTTGCACTTATCTCCGTTTTTCTGATCCTCGGGGGCGGATCGCTTCTAGTTCATTTGGTCCCCAGATGGCAGGTGGAGGATTTATTGCTCCCTTTGGCTGCGGTAGCCGTGGGATTTCAGACACAGGAATTTTTTCGGCGCTACTGCTTTACGAAAATACAGGCAAAAAGTGCGCTGCTTGTGGATGGCTTTTACTATGGAGGCCAGATATTAATTTTTTCTTTGCTGGCCTGGAACCGCAACTTAACACCTGTTACAGCCCTCTGGGGAATGGCTGGAGCTGCTTTGGTAGCGATAGTTGTAGGTTGGTTCCGTGCTCATGGCCAACTGGCTTTTGGTTTATCCCTTTTTAAGGAATCAGTTAAAAGCCACTGGGATTTTGGTAAATGGCTTGGAGGCTCTGCTGTTCTTCAATGGTTTTCCGGTCAGTTTTTTGTCTATGTAGCGGCCGCCTATCTTTCGGCTTCTGCTGCTGGAGCTATTAAGGCAGCACAAAACATCCTTGGTGTTACCCACATTCTATTTCTAGGGATGGAGAATTTTGTTCCCACTAGAGCTAGTCAAATCTTTCATACATTTGGACGTAAGGCTTTGAACCAATATTTGAAAAAGGTTGCTTTGTGTGGAGGAACTGCTACGGGTTTTATATGCCTTGTGGCTGCCAGTGCGCCGGGGTTTTGGATGGAATTACTTTATGGAGCAAGTTACGCAAAATATGGATACATAGTATTATGGTATGCAGTAATCTATATGCTGATTTTTTTCTCAAGACCACTGACAGCAGGGTTGAAGGCGCTTGAACACACAAAACCGACTTTTACAGCCTACATTGTTTCATCACTTTTTTCTCTTATAACTGCTCCCTTTTTTGTTAGGCTGTTTTATATAAATGGCGCACTTTTCGGGGTATTGTGTACTCAGGTTATCATGGTGTCGATCTTTTTGAGTTCATTCGTAAGATTTAAAATAAGCAAATGAAAATAATTCATCTTGTTCTTGGGAAAGCTAATCCCAACAAAGGGAATGGTGTAAATAAGCTTGTCCATTTTCTCGCCACATCTCAGATGAATGCTGGGTACGACGTTGAGGTATGGGGTATAACTCATAATGCTAACGTACAGCATAGCCATAACTATACGTTAAGGTTGTTTAAATCATCTAGGTTTAGATTTTTGTTAAGTAGGAATTTTAATAAAAATTTAGATAGCCTCAAACAGGAATGTATTTTTGTATTACATTCTGTTTTTATTCCAGAACTGTATATGGCTAGCCTCTATATTAGAAAATACGGCTATAAATATATACACATGCCTCATGATCCGTACAGCAAGGCTATGTTTGGAGATCGGAAGCTTTTGAAAAAATTGTATTGGTTATTATGTGAGAAGAAACTATTGCAAAACAGCTCAGCCATACAAACACTTGATATTAGACATAATGATTTATTAAAGAAACTAGGCATATCCAGTCGTTTTATCTCGTTTCCAAATGGCTTCAATGAATCAGATAATATTTCTGAAGATGAATTACTTTTTAGCAAGACTGGTAGAATTAAATGTTTCTATCTTGGAAGGTTGGACATTTACAATAAAGGGTTAGATTTGCTGATTGAGGCATTCAATAATAGAGATGTATCAAATATTGCCAATTTGGTGATTCAAGGTGTTGGTGATTTATCGAAGATTAGAAGCATAATTAATAAGTTTAAATTAAGGGACATAATTAGAGTACTACCGGCAAATTTTTCTACCCCCCCCACATCCTTGATCAAGAATTATAACATATTCTGCCTCCCTTCCAGGTTTGAGGGTTTCGGTTTAGCTGCTATGGAGGCAATGTTAGCTGCACGTGTAATTCTTGTGTCAGAAGACGCAGGTATTGCGAAACATATAGAGAAATGTGGGTGTGGGGTTTTGGTACAACCTCAAGTTAATAGTATTATTAATGGTATATTAAAGTTGTCAGCTATTCGTTCTGAATGGAAGAAAATGGGCCTAGCAGGAAGGGCTTATGCCCTTCAGCATTTTTCAATGGCAGAATTAGCTAAAAAAATTGCTATTGAGTATGAATTAGTGTGTAAATAAGTTTGAAAATTATATGCTTGGTCACCACCCGAAATATAGAGGAATAAGTTTGGAAGAATTCCTTTTTACTTTTATAGCCGCGTTGAGATCGCGTAATATCTCATACTGCGTACTTCGTAACTATGAAGGCTTACCATATAACAACCTAGGTAACGATATTGATTTCTTAATTGAAGAAGAATCGCTTGATGAAATATTGCAACTCCTTTTTTCCATTCCAGATATTCAGATGACTGGTTATGTTAAGAGAGCATATGTTGCGAGCATATTTCTTCATGGCATTTGCTGGGGAGATGGACTGAGCGCTTTACAGGTTGATTTTTTCTTTCGCTTGGAATGGAAAGGTCAGTCTTTTGTGTCTGTTAAAAAGGTATTGACATCGTCAGGTGAAATGCCGGAAATGCCATTGCTACTCATCCCAAATGCGGCCTGTGAAGCATTTGTTTCACTCCATCACTCTTTTCTTTTTGGCGGTTTTATTAAAGAAAAATACAGAGCAAAAATTTCCGAGACATGTCGTAATGCTAAAAAGGCGATGTTGGAATTACATTGCAATGCCTTTGGGCAAGAAATTGGCGAGAAACTTGTATATCTTTTGGCTAATGAGAAATTTGATGCTGCAATAAAAGTTGTTGGTGCCGCTCGCAAAGCCGTTTTGTTCCGCAACCTCAAAAAAGGGGGCTTTCAGTCAATAATCAGTCTAATTCGACATTATTTTTATGAAGTTTATATCAGATTCACGCTTGCATATCTGGACACTATTGCCATTATTGGCTCAGATGGTTCTGGAAAGTCATCGGTGTTGAGTCATCTGACCAAGAAGCTCAAGAATACTACTAAGCTAATTCAAGTATTACATCTGAAACCTTTGCTTTTTCTTAGAAATCGTGTTCAAACAAGGGAACCGGTTGTTGATCCGCATGCAAAACCGGCACGTTCTGCTTTTGTGTCAACATTAAAGTTGTTAAGCTGGCTTATCGAATACTGGGTTTTCTTTTTGTTTGCCAGCAAGCTGAACCTGACCCTAAGGATTTTTGATCGCTACTACCATGATATTTTGGTTGACCCTAAACGATATCGTTATGGCGGGCCAATGTGGTTAGCACGATGGGTGGGGAAAATGATTCCCAAGCCAGATTTATTCATCCTGCTGGATGCTCCGCCAGAAGTCTTACAAGCCCGTAAGCAGGAAGTACCTTTTGAAGAAAGTGCGCGACAGAGGCAAGCTTATCTGAATCTGGTACGGGGAATGAAAAATGGCATAATAGTGGATGCGTCGAGACCTCTTGATGAAGTTGTTGCGGAGGTAAACAAAGTGATTCTTGATTTTATGGCTGAAAGGACGAGGATGCGTCTTGGACGCTGAGTTGATGCCAGAAATTACTAACGAGCTTTTTCGGCTTATAAAGGGAATAGATATTGGAAAGCGTAATTGAGTGGCTCGGTTCGATTTTAACCGACGGGAAACAAAGCAAATTAGGCTACAATAGAGAGCTGTGGCCTGACGACTCTTGCGGGTGGAGAGAGATTTACGATTTTGGCTGGGTGCCTTTGAAGGACGGCCGTGGATATTTGTTACCCCTTAGTTCTCGCCAAAATGCGGTCAACGCACTTAAGCTTTATATTCCTCAAAATTTCACAGCCAGAATCGCCAAGAGACTGTTGACCGAGACCTTGAAATGGGGCGTAGCCCAGTTGCTTCTGCCCAAAGTGTGTGTACTTGTGCGACATGATGTGCCGCCGAAGGATAGAAACCAAATCCTGTTGGTAGAGCATGTGAGAGAAGTTTTGGGGTTCCGTGATAGCTCCTTTGCTGTCTCGTTGGGGACACCCGGGCCTCAACGGAAGCCAGTTCTTATGGTTATATCAGATAAGGGTGCATCAATGGCTTATGTCAAGATAGGATGGAATGAGCAAACTAGGCGCTTGGTGGAAAATGAAAAACATGCCCTGGAAGTTCTCAGGGGCCATGCCTTTGAATATGGTATTTTGCCACGGGTACTCCATTCTGGTGAATGGCACGGAAAGTCTTTGCTTGTCATAGAACCATTTGCTATGCACGTCCGCCATTGCAAAAGGTCAAGGCTGGGAACCCTGCACGTGCAGTTTCTGACAGAAGTAGCGAAGAGGACGAGCGTCATGCAGGAGTTTATGCAAAGCGTTTTTTTTCTGCGCTTGATGTCGGGGCTCAATACAATAAGAGGCGATATATCTTCCCATGAGCTTCGAGTTCTTGAGACGAGTCTCGATTTGTTGACTTCACGATTCGGCTCTGCGGAGCTTCCCTGGGTGTGGCGCCTCGGCGATTTTACTCCCTGGAACACGGGCGTTGATATGAACCAAAATAGAGTGCAAGCCATTGATCTGGAATATGCGCAAGATAAGAGTGTGCCCGGATGGGACATATTTCATTTTTTATCTTCATCATTCAACGGGAATATCGATCAGTTGTGCGCAATATATTCAGCTAACCGACGTATGTTGCCTTACTTCCGGTCGATAGATATCGCCCCTGAAAGCATACCATGGCTTTATGTGGCGTATTTGCTTGATCTCTGGATTATGTGGGCCTTGATGTGGAAGGCGTATAGTAAACCTAAATCGCCTGAAGCAATAAAGACATTCAGGAAACATCTTGTCTTAATGGAAACATTGACCGAACGGATCAAATCAAAAGGAGGGGGATGTCCTTTATGATTTTGCTTAAGACTTTTGTTGAGCACGGGATTGTTCTTTACCGGAAAACTTTGAAACGCTGGAGGCGTCTTCATGGTGCGCTCTATAAAATAATACGAGTCATCCTTGTGCCACAACTGGAAAAGCTTACAGATTTCTATACGGCAAGCGACGACCCGCTCTGGTTCAGAATAGAACTAATCACAGGAAACTATGAAAAGGATACCGTGAAGTTTGTGCAGCAATTTATTAATCCGGGTCACTCTTGTCCAAAAACGGTTTTGGAGTAAGTAATTGAAAAAGTGATTGAAAAGAATCCTCCTTGTGGGGCATATAAAAGGTTGAGAAACCAAAACAAAAAGCCCACGACAAGGAGGATGGTCCAATGGTACGACATGCGAGCCTGTTTAGTCAACTTATTGCTTTGTTTGGACGCAAACAATTTTATGGAT
>JAFDFZ010000065.1 GCA_019309565.1 Deltaproteobacteria bacterium | reverse complement strand
TCAATAGTCCTATTTCTGATGGTCAGGGACAACATGACCAGCATATAACAAAAAAATATGTTGGACGCCAGCTCAAAATGAAAAAAAGTGAAAAAAATTATTGAGCAGGGGATTGGAACCTCGAGTTGGACGGTTTCGATGGGTTGAAAACAAAATTAGTGGGTTGAAAATCGATGAAATTTCAGCCGGTTTGGTCTATTAAATTACCTCATAATGCTATTATGAATAGTCATTATTTTGGAGAACCATGAAACCGAAAATCTATATCGAAACCAGCGTTGTCAGTTACTATGCCAGTCGCCCGAGTCGAGATCTCGTGACGGTGGCTCGACAACAAGTTACACGAGAATGGTGGGAAGAAAGTCGGCAGCAGTTTGACACATATATATCGGCACTGGTCTTGGAGGAAGCTAAGGGAGGAGATCCTATTGCAGCAGAGAGCCGATTGGAGGCTCTCAAAGGAGTGCCAGTGCTTGAAATAACGGATGAGGCAGAACAGCTTGCAGCCGCGTTAGTAAAAGCCGGGCCTATTCCCGAGAGCCATTCTGAGGATGCCTTGCATATTGCTTTGGCTACTATCAACGGCATGGATTTTCTTGTGACCTGGAACTTTCATCACATCAATAACGCAAAGATGAAAAAAGGGATTGCCAAGGTTGCTGAAGAGAATGGGTATGAATGCCCTGTAATATGCTCTCCAGAAGAGCTTGAAGGAGAATAGTCATGAAAAAAGACCCGATTGTTGAAGAAATCAGAAAGATTCGCGAAGCGCATGCAGCCAAATTTAATTATGATTTGAAGGCTATTTGCGCCGATCTCAAAAAGAAAGAAAAGGATTGTGGCCATCCGGTTGTTTCTTTACCTCCAAAACGACTCTTAAAAGCAACCGGAAGCTAACAGGGCAAATGCAGCCGACAGCCTGCCGCTGCGCCTGATGCGGGAATCCCCACTAGGGAGACCTTATCGGAGGCTTGAGCCGTGTGAGGGGAAACTCTCAAGCACGGTTCTTAGGGGGCTTGGGGCTGGCAACAGCCCCCGGCTACCCGACCCTCTGGGATATGAGAGATATATTAGATAAAATTGCAATTTAGTTGGATCAAGGGAACCATGTGTACAATCGATTCGACCGATTGGCAACTTTGCTTGAAGAATTCATCAAGAAGTATGTTTTGAATTCAGCGGAACGCGCTCAAGAAGTCGGCGCTAGTTTACCTGATGTTTTGTCGAAATGTGACGAAATCTCTTACGAACAACTTGGGCAGGTTCCCGCTTATGTAATTTTGTATTTTCTTGACCGTTACCATAGATTCCAATTGCTACTCCACGAATTAATACGTCAGCGTCTATTGCCACTGCCTAAAACCCTGGTAAATGTTTTGGGCGTTGGCACCGGTCCCGCTCCGGCGTTATTTGCTCTTTCTGTACATATGATATTATCAGAAAATTCGGTGAAGAAAGAAGTCTCAGGGGATTGGACGGAATCGAATATGTCCCTGATTATGTGTAAGCGTTCAATAAACCCCATCTTCACAAGGATTTTCAGTTGTTGCATATGTATCGCATCGATACGCAAGGAGGCGAACATATGCCGATGATAAATGTGGATGAAACCACTTTGCAGGTACTGAAAGAGTCCGGGCAGCGCAATATCAGAAGATCCTACATGTGGGTTTACCGCGGAGGTGATCCTGAAAGGCCTGGTGTTTTCTATCAGTATCACCCGAGTAGAAGAGGTCGGGTCGCGGCAGATTTTATAGGCAAAGATTACCAGGGTTACGTTCAATTGCTGGGCACATGTGCGCCGGAAGTTTGTAGAAGTTGTTAAGGTGAAGAAAAAGATCCGTTCGAACAGAAAGAATTCAAAAACACTTGCAGATGATGCCCTTTGCTATATCAGCAGGCTATACGGTATAGAGAAACAGGCACGGGATGAAAAACTGAGCCCTGAGCGGATCGTAGAGTTGCGCCAGACTCAAGCCCGACCGATTCTTGATGAATTTAAAACCTGGTCTGAGAGCAAACAGTCGATTGTACCACCCAAATCTCTGTTGGGAAAAGCCATCGAATATGCCCTTAGCAACTGGCAGAGGCTGATCGTCTATTTAGAAGATGGACGTTTGAAACCGGATAACAACGCAGCTGAAAATGCAATTCGTCTCTTTGTAATAGGAAGAATGAACTGGTTGTTTGCAGGACACCCCCGAGGGGGCTAAAGCCAGTGCTACATTTTTCAGCTTGATTGAAACAGCCAAGGCCGATGACCTTGAGCCCTACGCCTACCTGCGGTACCTGTTTGAAAATCTACCCCTTGTTGAAAATAAAAACGATTACCGATCTCTTCTTCCTCAATACCTCAGCAAGGAGTTGATCGGCCAGAATTAAATCAACCGGGTGGTTAAATGGACGCTTACACTGGAAGTACGCAAAGCAGCTGCGGACGTGGAGAAGCGCCTTCGGGAGGAAGAGCCAGGCGTGGACGAGACATCAGAGGAAGAACTCCCAGTTGAAGAAGAGGAATCAGCGTCAGCGATTAGCCGACGGGTTCCCGGCCAACTCCGGGATATGCCGGTAGATAATCTGGCAGAGACGGCGCCAAGGCTAAACCGCTAGCTGCGGAGGAACTGAATGCATTGTTGCCTAGCGTTAGGCTAGGGGCAGGCCCTGCTGATATTACAGGCTTTTCATGATTTCTACCGCTTGCAGATTGCGTTTCCGCACGTCTGGACTGAAGCGTTTGACGCTCACCTAAAGGAGAATATAGAAAAGCTTTACACTCTTTTTGTCGAGCTCCATGATGAATTTGGGATTGAGTTTATGCCGCCTACAGAGCTGGAGGAGGCTCAATATATCAATGACTTTTTGACAGAACTCCAAGGCGCTGAAAATACGCTGATAGTTGAGCCAATTCCGCCTAATCTACGCGCTCTCTTGACACGTCAGGGTTATAAATCGTATGACTTGGTTCTATCTGAGTCCTGAGCAGCGCAATCAAATCCTAGCCCTTTTTTCTTCGGGCCATCGTTTGGTGTTCGTTAACGGTGAAGTATCAGGCGATGTGGCTGCTTTTCAAACTACGAAAGCAATATTTAACAATCCCTAAGGCGCTTTATCACGTCTTCAGCGGTTGCTTTTTGAGACAGCCGTCCGGTTAAGCGAGCAATACGCCTTTCATTACTTCGCGCCGAACACTGTCAACTTCGGCCTGCTGGTGACCTATCGCCAGCTATGGAAGCCAGGACAGTACCAAGTCGGAGACCTGGTGTCTAAGGAAAATGGTGTCACATCTTGCATTGTGAATAAAATGATTGACGAGCATATGGTTTTCAGATTCAGGGATCGGGGTTAGAGGGTTATAACAGCTTCAAATCGCTCATGATATGGAACGGAATTTAAAAAATTCATCCTAACCAGGTGGGTAAAGTAAATTTATGCCACAACCCACAGGTATCCGTTTAATACGTGGCGTTTGGGGTTTTAACCCTGAACGCGGAACGATGAACCGCTCAACCTAGATAAAAATTGCTTATTTCATAAAGGTTTTTTTCCTCCTATTTTAAATGAATTGCAGCCTTTGCCATCAAAAAGACCTATCCGGAATCCCATGGGTTTGACGAAAGCCTATAATAACCATGGGTGAGTTACAGAAGGGGCATATGAAAGCAGGTCTCGGAGGTTGTTGAACCGAAACAGTGAGCCCTATTGAATTGCACTTTGTGCACCCCCTTTGGGGATTCAACAGCGCGAGCGCATTCCCCTCAGCACCGATAAACGGGATCTTCGCTACACTTCGACTTGCTGCGGGGTTAGCGAGCGAATCTAAAATTAGACATGCTTTCTTAACAGAGGAAGATTGTGAACCGTTCCAAACCTTTTCGTTTTTCAAAAGGCAAAGACTGACGAACTCGCTACTGAGTCTAACGAACAATACTCAAAAATTTTATATTAAAGCGCGTGTGGTTTAGGACTATTCGGTTGACGGCTTGAATTTCACCACTAATTGCTGAAAGTTGACACCGGGCATTGACACGATCCTGTTTTTGTCATATTCAAAAATTAAAAGCGATATTCCTGTCAGTCATTTCATATCCATTGGTGATTAAAACAGGCTTCAATTGGGGCTTTTTATATGTACGGCTAATGAGTATTGTAGAAGTGGCGGTCGGGCTTTGGACCGAAACAACGAGCGCTAACCCCTTAAGCTTGTCGAAGGAAATTGGGCTTCGCCATAGGCTACGACCCAAAAAGGCGAAGATTCCGCGCTTTTGGGGCTGCAGGATCTTCAAATCGCCAGTTGGAGAAATTCAATGGCAACATCAGTTAACCTTGGCCGTTTGTGCTGTCACCTAAGGGAATACAAGAAAAGGTGTGCAAGTTCGGTTAGAAAGGGGGTGATAGGTCGCTTGATCAATCCGTTGGAACAGGTTATCAGGCCTCAAAAGGAAAACTGCGACAGATGGACGGGTTGTTTTCGAGCAGAGGGAGATGTTTTTAGATTCCCTTAAGAGGCTTTAGCCCGATTATCAACCGTTAACAGCAAAGGAGGCTAAAATGAGTCGAAAAAAGAAAATGAGCCGGCGGCAGTTTCTCAAGACAGCCGGTGCGGCTGCTGTTGGAAGCTCCATATTATTTAAGAGCTCTCGCATTGTAAGTGCCAAGCCGCCTGAGGTTAAGATTGGTGTGATCTATCCGCTTTCCGGCCCAAGTGGGTATGCTGGGAAAACATGCAGGGATGCGCATGACCTTTGCGCGGACTACGTCAACAACCTGTGGCCTGATCTGCCCATCCCCATAGGCAAGTGGGAGGGGATACCGAGCCTGAACGGGGCGAAGATTAAATTGATCCATGCCGATCACAGAGGGGAACCAGACAGAGGGGCTGATCTTGCCAAAAAGCTGATCCACGATGAAAAAGTGGTGGGCATCGCCGGAGCCTACCACAGCTCGGTTACCAAGACCATCAGTACCGTGTGTGAAAGAAATAAGATTCCGATGATCAACCCCGAATCCACATCCCCGGTTTTAACCAGGCGCGGCTACAAGTACTTTTTCCGGGCAACCCCGCACGACCGGCTTTTCGTACGGGACTTTTTCGAATTCCTTGATCTGCTCATAAAAGGGAAAGTACCGGGGCTGCCGGCTGTACCAAAGTCGGATATCGACACCGTTGGTGCATGCACTGAAAATACGGAATGGGGAGCGGGCACCAGAGATGTGATCAAGGAGTTTACTAAAAAACATGGTTACAAGCTGGTGGCAGATATTGCGTACCCCCATGAATCGCCGGATTTGACAGCAGAGGTTCGAAACCTTCTGGCACCGAAGCCTGAAGTTCTCATGTTTGCCTCTTACATTTCAGATGCCATTCTTTTGACCAAGAGCATGATGGAAGCCAAGGCAAAGGCGAATATATTCTGGGCTCAAAACACCGGCCACTACCATCCCAAGTTTATGGAAACCTTTGGTACCGATATCGACGGAATCCTCAGCCGAACGGTTTTCTCCAAAAAGCTTTTCGCCGTAAAGCCCGTGGCACGGTATGTAAACGAGGAATTCAAGAAACGAACAGGGGTTGATTTCGTGGGGGCAACGGCTCGAGCCTTCACGGGCATGCAGACATGGGCCTATGTGCTCAACAAGGCGGGATCGACTGATCCCGAAGCGATTCGGCAAGCCGCCGATACCATCGAAATACCCGGTTCGGAATTGATCGTCCCCTGGAAGGGGATCAAATTTGAAGATGTGGGAGGAGAAACCAACCAGAACACCTGGGCAAGCGGCTTGATCATCCAGTATCATAAGGCAGAACCTGAAATCATCTATCCCCTTGATGTCGCTACAGCGAAATTCACCTATCCATGGAAGGGATTTTAGGTTCAGATAGATGAGTTTAAGCCGTTGTATGAATGAGCCTTTCCGAACCCCGCGGGGGCGATTTGCGAATCGCCCCCTGCAAGGGGACAGGTTTTAATTTTATAGCGCTTCTCTGTTAGGGGAATATTTCCATGGAATTAATAGTACCTGCAATCATCTCCGGACTTCTGATGGGGATGCTATTTGCCCTGGTGGCCCTGGGGCTTGCCATTATCTTCGGTGTTATGGACATCGTAAATTTTGCCCACGGCGAATTTCTCATGGTGGGAATGTATGTAGCGTTTCTCACATCCACACTTCTGTCCATAGAACCGCTGTTGACCATACCCGTGGCTGCTTTTGCCGGCACGGTATTGGGCCTGGGATCCTATTATCTGCTGGTCAGACACCTGCTCAAAGGCCCCATGCTCGCACAGCTGCTTGGCACTTTTGGGCTGATGATATTTCTAAGATACCTTGCCATGGCCATTTTCGGCCCGGACTACAAAATCCTTAAACATGGCCTTCTTGTTGACAAGAGCCTTAAGTGGGGCGCTGTCATAATCAGCTACCCAAAAGTGGGAACGGCTGTTATCAGCGTGATTTCTTTTGGTATCGTGTACTGGCTGATAAACCGAACGCGCCTCGGGATGGCACTGAAAGCCACTGCATTGGATGCGGAAGCAGCCGGATATATGGGCATCAATATTGATCGGATGAGGGCCCTGGCGTGGGCCCTGGGGGGCGCAACCGTTGGAGTGGCAGGGGCGTTGCTGACCAATTTCTATTACGTTTATCCCACCGTGGGGATTCTTTTCGCCCTGATCGCCTTTGCCACGGTGGCCCTGGGAGGGTTTGGCTCTATCAAGGGTGCTTTCATAGCCGGATTGATCATGGGTTTGCTGATCGACCTGGGTGGCACCTTGATCGGCCCCAGTTACAAATTCGCTCTCATCTATCTTACCTATTTTCTGGTTGTTGTCTTCAGGCCGCAAGGTCTTTTTGGTTGGTGATGAACTATGAGAATCTTGAAAGATGCACTGTCATTTGGAGATTTGCCCCGCTCGGAGAGGATCGGGTTTGGTGTTTTCGTCGGAATTTGCCTCATCTTTCCCTGGGTGATCACCAATGCCTTTACCCAGGCGGTCATGATTCAATTTCTCATTTTCTGTTTATACGGTCTTGGCTGGAATCTGATCGGTGGATATGGCGGGCAGGTGGCTTTGGGGCAGGCCAAAAACGTGGGAATGTCCGCTTACACGGTTGCCCTGCTCATGGTCTGGTGGAAAATCCCGTTTTGGGTGTCAACCCCCCTGGGTATTATCGTTGCAACCATTGAATCATTCATTCTAGGCTATTTCCTGTTCAGATTGAAGGGGCACTATTTTGCCATTGCCACCATTTGTGTCTCTTTGGTGTGGCAGCAGCTGTTCATCAACTGGGAGTGGATCGGGGGGGCCCGCGGGGTGGAGCTGCCGATCGTGGATACCCCGAACTTCGTCTACATGCAGTTCAGCTCTCCTGTTTATTATCATTACTTTGCGTTTCTAATGGTGCTTGCGGCCATCTTTTACATGAACTGGTTCAGGAAATCCAAACTGGGGTTTCAACTCCGGGCGCTTAATTCAAGCGAGGACCTTGCAGAAAGCCTTGGGATCAATATCCATTGGATAAAGGTGAAAGCTTACTGCATTACAGGTATTTTTGCCGGTATGGGAGGCGCGTTTTATGCGGTCTATTACCAGTATATCGATCCATTTTCGGTGATGCATCTGGAATTGTCCATCATGATCGCCTTGATGACCATGATCGGAGGTGCAGGATCAATGTGGGGCCCCATCATCGGTGCGATGATCCTTATTCCGCTTGACCGCTACCTTGGAGCCTGGCTCGGAGCGCTTGGGGTTACCGGCGTGGATTTCATGATTTACGCCTTGATGGTGATGGCTATCTCAGCCTATGAACCAAGAGGAATCTGGGGTATCATCGAAAAGGCCCGGAAAAAAGGTTGAAGGAGAGACCAAGTTTATGGCATTGCTTGAAGTCACGGATCTGACAAGAGCGTTTGGCGGTGTGATAGCCAACAATAGTATCTCCTTTACGATCGAGAAAGGAGAGATTGTCGGGCTAATCGGTCCTAACGGAGCAGGGAAAACCACCCTGTTCAACTGCATCGTTGGCTACTACAGACCGCAGCAGGGCACGGTAAGATTCAAGGGCAAGGATATCACCGGATATAAGCCGTTTCAGACAAATCGAGAGGGAATTGCCAGAACATTTCAGATTATGAGTATCCGCGGGGATTTAACCGTGCTGGAGAACGTGATGGTCGGCGCGTACTGCCGAACCTCCGACAGGGAAGTGGCAACAAATGAAGCCATGCACATCCTATCACTTCTGGAACTCAAGAAAAATGCCCGGTCCTCTCTTACCGAACTGCCCATCGCCGCCCAGAAACGCGTGGGCCTTGCCATGGCCCTTGCCACCAAACCGGAACTGTTGATGCTTGATGAGGTGGCAGCAGGGTTGACGCCGAAAGAAACCGAAGAGATGGTAAGCCTTCTGCGCAAAGTGTATAAACTGAAAGACCTTACGCTTTTCATTACGGAACACGTAATGGAAGTGGTCATGCCCATCTCCCAACGCGTCATCGTGCTGGACGGTGGAGAGAAGATTGCAGAAGGAAGGCCCCAAGACATCGCCAACGATACTCGTGTGATTCAGGCATACCTGGGGGAAAAATATGCTAAGAGTAGATGAGATAGAGGTTCGATACAGCCGCATACCAGCGATTCACGATGTCTCCTTTACCGTTCAAGCAGGAGAGCTAATCTCCATCGTTGGCGCCAACGGTTCAGGCAAGTCAACGCTTTTAAAGACCGTGGCGGGAACGCTGCGCCCATCTAAGGGCAGCATACGATTTGAAAACCAGGACATCACCAGAAGTTCCACCGTTGAGATCGTAAGAAATGGAATCACCTATGTTCCTGAAGAAAGACGAATTTTCGGCCCTCTAAGTGTGGAGGAAAACCTTAGACTGGGGGCATATACGCTGAACAGCCCAGAGCAGATCGAAAAGAACCTGAACTATGTCTTTGAGCTTTTCCCGATTCTGAAAGAACGCCGGCACCAGTCCGCCGGAACCTTAAGCGGCGGTCAGCAACAGATGCTGGCCATCGGAAGAGGCCTGATGTCAAGCCCGAAGATGTTGATGCTGGATGAGCCCTCTCTTGGACTGATGCCGAAACTTGTGGACGAGGTGCTGGAAGCGGTGGCCACTCTGAAAAAACAGGGGCTTACCATTCTGCTTGTGGAACAGAGGGTGCGGGAAGCGCTGGAACTGGCCGACAGAGGATATGTTCTTCAGACGGGCCGGACCATTTACAGCGGAACAGGAAAAGAACTTATGCAATCCGACATCGTCAAAAAAGCATTTCTGGGTTTATAATAAAATCAATTCCTCTTCAAGACGCCTCCATCTGGCAGCTTCATTCCGGAAAATGGAATGGGCCTCCTGGATCGTAATCTTTCTGAATCGCAACCGCCTGCCCGGCAACATCTGGGCAAGTATATTCAAATCAGCACTGATGACGGTGGCGATTTTTGTGTAGCCGCCGGTTGTCTGGGCATCCATCATCATAACGATGGGCTGGCCGTTACCGGGCACCTGAATCGAACCCGGCAAAATGGCATCGGAGATGATGTCTGCACCGGACAGATGCTCGATTTGAGGGCCTTGAAGGCGGTAGCCCTGCCGGTCTGACTGGCTTGTTATGGTGTACGGATTTCCTAAAAAGGTATCAATTCCCTGTTTGGTAAAATGATCCTCCTGTGGGCCCATCACTACCCGGATCTCTCTTTCCTTTGAAATATGCGGGATATACGCCTCCGGCACCCTCTGCAACCGAAAAGTTCTTTTTTCAGGAAAAACCCGAACAACATCCCCTTTGCCCAGGGCTTTGCCCAGAAGAGCCTTCCGGCATGTGCTGCGGCTGCCCAACATGACGGCAGAATCGATGCCGCCTTCAACGGCCAGATAGGCACGCGCTCCATTGCGGATATCTTTGAACAGCAGGGTGCTGCCGGCCGGTAATTTTATCGTCTGCCACATTGGAATCGACTCTCCGTCCAGCACGGGATTCATATCCCCTCCGGTGACGGCGATGTGAACGGTGCGAAGAACTTCAAGTTTAAGCCGGTAAAGGGTGATCTCAAGCCCTGCAGCCCCCGGGTCGTTTCCTACCAGCATATTGGCGGCTTTGAAAGAAAACCGGTCCATGGCTCCGCTGACGGGAATACCGTATTGGCCGTAGCCTTCCCGGCCCAGGTCCTGGATCGTTGTTAACACACCGGGTGTTATTACGCGAAAAGTCTCTGCCATCGATCATCTATCCTTTGGGTTCTGGAAACTCTCCCTCATGGGCCTGCGCTTGCTCAAGCGATACCGCCTTAAACCGTATCCTGTCTCCTGGTTGAAAAGCTGTGGGGGGAAAACGCATCGGATCGTATAGCTTGTGGAAACACCGGCCTATATAATTAAACCCGGAAGGAAGCTCAACCGGAGGAAGAGCAACCTGCTGGCCTCCGAGTCCCACGACCCCTGCAGGCAGTTTGACCCTGGGGCTGGGCAACCTGGGAGTATGCAAACATTCGGGTACGCCTCCAATATAGGGCAAAGCAGCAATAAAACCGATAAAATATACCAGCAGGACCGTCTCGGAGAATATCCGTACCACTTCCTCGGGAGTAAGGCTGTTATGTGCTGCGATTCGAGCCGTGTCGTAGTCATAAGGTTTGCCGAAGTACGTGGGCAACTCAAAATACCGACCCGGCGGCGGTTTGCTGTCCCCAAGCGTCTGCTCGATTTCATCCAGGGCGGCATTCAGCCGTTTGAGGGAGATCGCTATGGGATCGTATTGAACCAGAAGGGATCGATAGGTGGGCACCGTGTTTTTGATACCCTCAATTTTCTTCTGCTCAATGGCCGAAGCCATCAGTCGAACCCGTGCGGAAATCTCAGGATCGATCTGGTTGCCGAATTCAAGGATCAACCCTCTTTCACCTAAAAGTCGTCTTATGGATTTTTGGGGCGGTGATGTCATACAAGCGTTCCCACAGGTACGACCTCGATTTCATTGGCGTCAAGCTGTTCTCTTAGTGCTTTGATCATTGTGGCTGCACCGGGTGTATCACCGTGCATGCAGATGCTCTGCGCATCCACTTTGACGGTACCGCCCTGATATGTGGGCATGGAGCCGGTTTCAAGAAACTGCATGATGCGTTCGACAACAACCTTCGCATCGGTGATGACCGAACCGGGTAGTTTTCTCGACACCAGGGTGCCGTCCTCGTTGTAAGCCCTATCGCCGTAAGCTTCACCTGCCACCCTGAGCCCGGCCTCTTTACAGGTCTGATAAAGCCGGGTTCCGGCAATGGTCATGTACAGCAGATTCGGATCGACGTCTTTTACCGCAGCAGCGATCGCCTCTGCGAGTTCCGGTCTTTCGGTCGTCATGCTCTCAAGGATGCCATGGCACTTGACATGCTGTAAGGAGACGTCAAGGGCGGCACAAAATGCCTGGGCGGCGCCAATCTGATAAACGCAGTAATCATACAGTTCTTCAGGCGTGACGTCCATGGCTCTTCGGCCGAAACCGATGAGATCCGGCAGGCCAGGATGCGCACCCACGGCCGTGTTCGTCTCCTTTGCCAATTGAATGGTGTATTTTAACACATGGGGATCGCCCGCATGGAACCCGCAGGCTATGTTTGCCGATGTAATGTATTTCATTATCTCTTCGTCATTGCCAAGCTTATACTTACCGAAGCTTTCTCCCATGTCTGAATTAAGATCAATCTTTTTCATAACCTCCTCCTTCCGCCGGTCTTTTTGTAGCCGAGCGAAGTCTTTGGGTCTGGTGATGATCAATTTCCATGGTAACAGGATCTAATGCCACGCGATAGACATCCCTGGCCTGGTTTAAGCTGACCAGAGCATCCATCACATCCTCGCGAACGGCCAGTGGATCTCGCTCATCGGGTGGATAGAATCCCCCTCCGCCGGGTAACTCCAGGGTGATCTTCTGATTCGGCTTAAGCATGTACTTTGTTTTGGGATGTGGAACAGTACCGTCATCCAGGAAAAACCTGCCTTTTGCCCCGTTAAGCCCTCCGGCAAAGCCCTTTGCCGGGAAATGGATTCGATCATACATGGGCGAGTGTTGCGCGGGGTGACCGCCGCGAACCTTCAATACCATGCGCTGACCCAGCCCTCCGCGGAACCTTCCCGCCCCCCCGCTGTCGGTGATCAACTCCCGGCATTCCATGAAAATGGGAGATACGTTTTCCACCACCTCAGCGGGCACCCCACGGATGCCGCTGGGAAAAGCGGTGGCCGAAAGACCGTCCTTATTGGGACGGGCACCGGCGCCTCCTGCTGAAAAAAACACATAACAAAAGGGCTCGCCATCCTCTGTGATACCGTCGAACTGCGTGTTCCACAGGCCCTGTGAGCCCTCGGCGATAACTTGATCCGGAAGCACATGGCTCAAGGCTCCGAAAACCACTGCTGATAGAAAATGCCCCAGGATGTGCCGGGCCCCCACCGGAGCGGGTCGCGTGCAATTTAGAATACACCCTTCAGGGGCGATGACCGTAACGGGTCTAAAGCTCCCTTCGTTATTGGGTACTTCCGGGCTGATGGAGCATTTGATGGGATAGGTCGTATAGGCATGGCAGTAATTGTATACCACATTTATGCCGCGATTGGACTGAGGGGAACTTCCCGTGTAGTCGGCTGTTAAATGATCGCCCTTAATGGTGATGGCAAGCTTGATGACAATGGGCGTATCGAAGCCATCCACATCGATCTGATGGCGGTAGGTTCCATCGGGTATGTCAGCGATGGCCTTTCTCATGGATTTTTCGCTGCGCTTAATGATGGCATCCGAAAGATCTTTCAGGTCAGCCATGCTGTAGTCCTCCATCATCTCGATCAGTTTTTTCCCGCCTACCTCGTTGGCGGCAACCATGGCGTGTATGTCTCCAAGCACGGGAAGCGGGGTTCGTACGTTGGCTCGAATGATCTTGATGAGGTCTTCGTTCATCCTCCCCCTGTCCACAAGTTTCATGACGGGGATGGCCAGCCCTTCCTCAAATACCGAAGTGGCATCCGCACCGAAAATACGGCCGCCGATATCCATGACATGGCAGGTATTGGCGAACAGCCCCACCGGATGTCCGCGAAAAAAGACGGGGGTAACGATGGTCAAATCATGGTAATGCCCGGATGCAAGCCACGGGTCGTTGGTAATCAGTGTATCTCCCTCATTAAGCGTTTCAATGGGGTATTCTTTAAGCAAGTGCCGCACGCAGGTGGCCATCGTATTAATGTGACCAGGAGTGCCGGTAACCGCCTGGGCAAGCATATTGCCCTTTTCATCGAAAACACCCGCTGACAGATCACCGGCTTCACGAACTACCGTGGTGAAACTGGCATGCATCAGCGCTGCGGCCTGCTCATTTACCGTTGAGATAAGCCTGTTCCAAAGCACTTCAAGTGTGATCGGATCGTACCTGTTTTTGCTTGTCATGTTCCACGTTCGCAATCTGCTTCGGGTTGTCTATTTTCATATTTCTGGTTATCTTCAAAGCCCAAGCGAAATCGACTGGGCGTTGAAGGCAAACCCGCTTTCGTCCAACTCATGAAACTTGCACATAGGCAGACTACCTTACCTGCACGATGATATTGCCGAAGGCATCGACTGATGCCATCCCAGGACCATTGATGACAAGGGTGCTTTCGCGCTCCTCAATGATAGCCGGCCCTTCAATGGCGTAGCCGGCCGGCATGGCATATCGATCGTATACCGGTACCTCTGTATAATCGCTTAAACCCGGAAGATAGGCTTTGCGCGTTGCTTTTTGTGGGTTCGAGCCTGTATCTGCAGAGCGCCACCACTTGATCGCATCTATCTCCGGGCTTGGGCCTGTGGCGACAACCCGCCAGTTGACACCCTCTATCGGTATTTCCTCACAGAGCCGCTGGTAAATGTTCTTATAATTATGCTCAAAGGTTTTGCGAAATGCCTCTACGCTTTCAGCCGAAAACTTACCACCCGGCAAGGACACCTGAACCTCAAACCCCTGGCCCACATATCGCATATCGGCCCACCGCATAAATCGAATCTGTTCCGGCGCAACCCCGGCATCAAGCAGGAGCGAATATCCTGTGGTTTCCATTTCCTCATAAATGGCGTTTAATCGATCCCACTTGATGGCGTCAAGCCGTGTCACATAACTTCGACTTAAGTCAAAAGACATGGGAGCCAACAAAAACCCAAACGCAGAGCATACACCGGCAGCAGGGGGAACGATGATCTTGTTCAGTTTGAGTTTTCGAGCAACCTCATAGGCATGCACAGGCCCCGCTCCACCGAATGCCACCAGGGCGAAACGCCGCGGGTCTAATCCCTTTTCAACCGCATGAATCCGGGCGGCGTTGGCCATGTTCTCATTGACGACTTCGTGAACCCCCCAGGCCGCCTGTTCTATGGTCAGATCAAGCGGCTTGGCCAGTCTTTCCTCGAATGCAGACCTCGCAAGGGAAAGATCAAGTTGTATTTCGCCGCCCAGAAAAAAATCCGCATCAAGATATCCCAGTATCAAGTCTGCATCCGTAACCGTCGGGGCCCTGCCCCCCCTTGCATAACAGGCCGGGCCGGGTTCAGCCCCTGCGCTTTCAGGTCCCACCTTAAGAAGACCCATGGGGCCTATACTTGCAATGGAACCACCTCCCGCTCCGATTTCGATCATTTCGATAACAGGGATCTTGATGGGAAGCCCGCTTCCCTTCTTGAAACGATAGACACGACCAGCTTCAAACTCGTTTACTCTGACCGGGTGGCCGTTTTCGATAATACAGGTCTTGGCGGTGGTTCCCCCCATGTCAAAGGAGATCACATCAGGCTCCTGGGTTTGCCTGCCGATCCATGCAGCGGCCAGAACACCTGCCGCAGGTCCGGATTCAAGCAGGCGTATGGGATGATCCGCCGCGGTGTGGGGTGTGGTGATACCTCCGGTGGACAGCATGATATAGAGCCGACCGCCAAGCCCCAGTTCTTTCATGCCGCGGTCAAGATCTTTCAGGTAGCGGCGAGCCACCGGCATGGTATAGGCATTGGCCACCGTGGTGGAAACCCGTTCATATTCACCCACTTCGGGCACCACTTCAGAGGAAATGGATACCGGGAACCTCGGCCGTTTAGCAAGTATCAGGTTTCGAAGCATCTCTTCGTGAGCGGGGTTTCTAAAGGAATGAAGAAGGCAGATGGCGGCGGATTCAATTCCAAGATCCAAAAGTTCGTCAACCACCCGCTCGGCCTCTTTTCGGGTAAGGGGGATCAACACGTTGCCGTGGTTGTCCAGTCGTTCTGTTACCTCCAGACGGTGTCGCCTGCGACTCAATGGTCTGGGAAGCTCAAGAAATATATCGTAAATATCATATCTCATCTCACGGCCGATCTCCAGTGCGTCTCGAAATCCTTTTGTCGTCAACAGACCGGTTTTGGCGCCTTTTCGCTCAATGATGAGGTTGGTTATAAGGGTGGTGCCGTGAATCGCTTTATTCACCTGTTGTGCCCCGATATTTTCCCGCTCAAGCATCTCTTCCATCCCCTCGATAACCGCCCGGACAGGATCGCTGCCGGTGCTGAGTTTCTTGCCCACAGCAATACGCCCGCTGTCCGGATCCAGAAGGACCAGGTCTATGAACGTGCCGCCGATATCGATGCCCAATTGGTATTTAGGAGTGGTTGAAATGGTTTTTCTCTGCGTCATTTTCGGCCGAAATTTGTTTTTAACCCGCTGTAAATCCGCCGTCAATCACAATCGTCTGGCCGGTCATCCAGTCGGATTCGGTGGATGCCAGAAACACGGCTGCTCCGACGATATCCTCCGGTTGCGCGAATCTTCCCAGAGGGAAACGACTTTTTACCTTCTCGCGCCACTGGGGGTTGGACAGGTTTTTTCGAGACATGTCGGTCTCAACCGTACCCGGAGCGATCGCGTTGACATTGATCCGAAAAGGAGCAAGCTCGATGGCAAGATGTCTTGTCAGAGCCGAAACCGCTCCCTTTGTAGCCCCGTAAATGGAGATGCCGTCCAATCCTGCAATGGCTACCTCCGATGAGAGCATAATAACTTTACCTCTCTTTTTAGGTATCATCTTTTTTACAAACACCTGGGTGCAAAAAATCTGCCCTTTGACATTTACCTCAAACACCCGATCGATATCCGACTCTTTGACCTCAAGAAAGGGGCCTCGTAAAAGAATACCCGCATTGTTTACCAGTATGTCGATGGTTCCGCACTGTTCGACAACCCGCTCAGCAAGAGCATTCACCTGTTCGAAGGATGTAATATCCACATGGCCGACATGTATTTTGGCTCCCGGAATCTGTTTGCGGATTTCTTCGGCGGCTGATTTAAGTTTGGTTAAATTGCGCGAACATATGAACACCTCCGCCCCCTCTTTTGCGTAAGAGATGGCAATGGCTCGCCCGATTCCCTGACTGCTGGCTCCTGTGACAACGGCAATCTTGTTCTTTAAACGCATTGTTTCCTCCCGGTCATCTGGCTTTTCCACTGGCAACAGCGATTGCCGGTGAACATGAAACGATCACAATTCGCCTACAACTGTCGCCTGAGCGGCTTTCCATCCGCATTGAGTTCCACGGCATCGGCCACATTCGACTCCAGCATGCCTGTTCTTCCATCGCGATCTCTTCTTACCTCATCTTCTGAGCAAAATACAATACGATTTACGGAAAATCATAACAATTGTTCTTAATGTATCTTCTTAATCCAGAGCGTCATTGGCCGAACCGAGTCCAATCAAGCGGTGTTTTAGCCCGGGTTTTATGTCACAGAAAATACGTCCATTTCAGAATACAGTTTGTCCCTGTTTGTCAAGGGGTTCGTTGGATTTTTAGGAAGACTTCTTGAGCTGCCGCCGAACTGGCTTCATTTCACCCAGGTGTTGAGGGAAAGAAACCATCTGTGCGATAAACGGCAAAAGCACCCGACCATAAAAGAAAAGTCACCATGCGGAAGGCACAGGAACCGAATCACATAATGAATGTTATATCGGCTGGTAAATAATCGCCCTCAAAGGGCGATGAAGTAAATATGTGGCAGACCGCCACAAGAAGGTTACGTCGCTCAGGAAAATCCCCTGGAAGCACCGGGACTGCAGCTATTATCGCTTGATAATCCAATACAGCTTGCCACGCTCATGAGCCGTTTCACATTTGTTTTATTGCATTTAGGACAGGCAACTTCTTCTTTATCTCCTGCAAAAACAAGCTGTTCAAAGCATTCGTTGCAACATTCGCATTGAAATTCATAAATCGGCATCACACCCTCCTTAAAGACCCTATTTACATCTGCTCTTTACACATATTTAAGAACCCTTTGAGCTAAAAAGGTTACAATCCTTTTTATGATATTGAAGAACTCACATCTGTTCCCGGCGAAACAACACATCTGCCTGCTATTTAGGTTCAAGCAGCTCGTGTTTACGACGATTTTCAGATCATTTTCATATCATAGGATCGTTTCGTTTTCACTAAATTTTAGGAATTTATCAGTAGATGTCAAGCCGTTTCAATAAGTTGCAGTGGATGCAAAGATTATTTCAATTCGGCAAACACGGGCATGTTGAAGCGTGCGTTTTTTCGTTCATTTAGTTTTCACACGGAATTTTCCTGGTAAAATACATTGGACATCGGGGGGCATATGTGGCAAACTATTTCTGCTGTTTTTCAGTTAATTGAAGACCCTGCAGCCCCGCAAAACGGGATCTACACCTTGTTGGGTCGTAGGCTGTGGCGAAGCACAATTGTTTCGACAAGCTGCAGGGAATCTTCATCGGTTAAGTTAGTATGTCTAATTTTAGATTCGCTCGCCCTGTTGAATCCCCAAAGGGGTACGCAAAGTGCAATTCAATAGGGCTCGCTGTTTCGGTTCAATGACACAGATTCTGCTGCTTCATAGGGCGGCTATTCTTAAAATTTGAACCGAGGATTTCCGGTGGGAAATAAAAATCTCCCAAATTCGTCGAATCGGAAAAGGGCATTCAAGCCATGAGCAACAACACGAATACCATGCTTAAAGTTGGAATGGTACTCAACGACAAGTGGGTCGTACTGGAATTCATCGGCAAGGGCGGCATGGGAGAGGTATATCGCGCTCACCAGGTGAATCTGAAGCGGGATGTAGCCATAAAGGTTGTCTCTCAGGAATGGCTCCAGTCTCTTGCTGATGATGAGGAAGAAATTGAAATCGCCCTTAAGAGATTTCGCATCGAGGTTGAGGCCATGGCCCAGGCTCGGCATCCCAATATCCTTCAAATCTATGATTTTGCTACCACTCCTGTAAAAACTGGCGAGGAAGAGATCCTTATCGAATATATTGTCATGGAGTATATCCCGGGAGGCACGCTTCGGGATACGATGTCGGAAGAAGGGTTTGCGCCAGAGGAAGATCTTACCAAAAACTGGCTGCTAAACTATTTTCTGCCCGTGCTCGACGGTGTTGAAGCGATGCACAACCTTGGCATCATTCACCGTGATCTTAAGCCGGAAAACATTTTCATGGACGGAAAAATACCGAAGATAGCCGATTTCGGACTGGCAAGATCGTTTAAATTAAAACCCGTCACCCGGTCGGTGGACGTAAAAGGCACTCCCGCTTACATGTCTCCGGAGCATTTTTTCGATCTTAAACATGCGGATGAGCGAGCGGATATTTACTCTTTAGGGAAGATACTTTTCGAGGCCATAGAAGGAAAAATGACCTCCAGGATAAAGCCATTTAAGAGTGTAGGTCTCTCTGAGCCCGGGACTCCCTTTTTCCGAAAACTGGACCGAATCATTCGTGATGCCACAGCCGAAGATAGGGAAAAACGCATCGCCTCTGTAGAAAAATTTCAAGACCTGCTTAAAGAAGCCGTTGAAGTTCCGGGGGAAAGAGGAACATCTGAAGTTTCCAAAGCCTCGGCATGGCTATCGATGGCTGGTCGGCCGAAGTTGATATGGGCAGGAATAGCGGCAGCTCTCATTTCCATGGCGTTGATGACTCTGTGGCATATTATGGGCGAGCCGAAAAGGCCCATCAGCACACTGAAAGCACCGCTTGTTATCGAAAAAAAAGAGAAAAAACCGGAGTTGACCAAACCCTATAAAGTGGATCGGCAACCCTCAACCGCGTTGGTACAATCCTTTGTGGCAGAAGATGGCGTAAACCTGCACCTTGTACCCGGAGGTGTGATCCGCCTGCCAGACAGATTCACTCCAGCATCGGAAAAGCGTCTTGAAATAAACCCTTTTTACATGGACGAAACTCAGGTGACAAATCATCAGTATGTCAATTTCTTAAATCAGATTCTTTCGGAAATCAGGGTTGAAAAGGGAGTTGTTCAAGGAGCTGGCAAGATCTGGCTGCTGCTGGGGGAAATAGAAAAGGGATATGAACCCATCGTCTTTCGGAAAGGAAAATTCCACGTTAAAAATTCTGCCTATGCCTCACATCCAGTCCTTCGCGTAACCGCCTACGGAGCTTCTGCGTATGCCCGATATTACGGCAGACGTTTGCCTTCTGTTGCAGAATGGCTTTACTCGGCGACAGAGGGTTCAGGAAAACTGAAAAATAAGTCAGAAAACAATGCCATGCCATCAGACATGATGGAAATGAATAATATGCATGAGCAGATGCACCAACAGATGCAGGCTGCACCTCCGAAATCCCGGCCCCCTTCAAGGGTGCCGCTTCCGGTGGTCCATTTCGAGCCCAATGTCTTTGGCATCCGGGGGTTGGCAAAAAATATCGCCGAATGGGGCATACAGCCACTTGAAATGCTGTCCGATGGGGAAGCCGGGAAATGGGAATATGTGGTCCTTACACTTCCTTCACCGGTATCCCGCTACCCCTGGGAAGCGTTTGAAAAAGTCGGTTTCCGGTGTGTGCTCAGCCTTTCGGATACGAGAAGAGAATAGATCTCAAAGGAAAAAGTATCGTTGGCGCAGCCATAAATAACGGATTTAAGGCTTTTTTGAAGTCTAACAGCCGGCCTCTTTAAGAGGTGACAAAACGAAAACCGCATAAGGCGGTAACTTGAGTTTCTGAGAAGCGGAATTCTCGCTTATCCGTTTAGCTGATTGCGGATGCGTTGTATATCCTCGCTGGTCGGAGGAAACGGATAATTACGGATATCAGGACCTGGTCTTGAATTTCCATAAGGTCGATTGCAGGCGGTTTCACCGTCATCGCCGGTGCATCCGGTCGTTCGAAATGGTTCTCCGGTTTCTATGATTTGATCAATCAGATCCGAAGGTACATCGAAGTCTGTAATTTTGCCGGATTCGGTGTATGTAAAACGATCCGCATGGCTGATTTGTCGTTCGATAACATACTGGGCTAATTGGATCCGCCGGTACTGATCCATGGGAGGTTGTGGATAATCTCCCATGGCCGAGCCATCTTCTGGGAAAAATGTGAAAAGATGGGTACGTCCCCCCATATCCCGTACCTGCTGGATGGCATGGCACATCTCTTTCTCTGTTTCTCCCATGCCGACAATAAAATGAGCGCCGGCGTTGCCTTCGCCAAATACCCGAATTGACGCCTCAAGGAAGTCCCAGTAAGTCGTCCAGTTGTGAGGACCGCCCACTCCAGTTCCTCTATATTTATCGAAAAGGGCGGGTGTTGCAAGATCAATGGCAACACCTGCCTTATCAGCCCCGGCTTTTTTAAATGCAATCAGATCATTACCATTGAGAATCGTCGGAGATATCAGCAATGAGACCGGTATATCGAAACTGGATCTTAACCGAACACAGATCGATTCAGTGTCCTTAACCGCTTTCTTGTTGGTGATCATTGAAATGCATATCCGTTTTACCCGATTTTGCCGATCCGAGATCCGTCGGATGATCTCTTTCAGTGGATAGGTGGGCCAGGTGACCCGGATAAAGCTTTTTTCGCTGTACGTACCGGCCCTTTTTCCTGACAGACCGCAATAGGCGCATCTGGCCGCACAACCGCTATTATATGTCAGCAGCAGGTTGATACAATGTAATTTTGCATTACGGTAAAACAGCCCCTTTTTGAACCCAAGCGTCATTGCAGCAGCAAGGCTCATGCGCATGTAGGTTGGACTCTCCAAAATTTTATCATCTTGCCGGATCATTGCTGTTGTTCCTTCACAAATCGAAATTACAAATCATACCGGTTGTAACCGGTTTAAAACGAGCATCCTGCATCATGCTTGTCCGAAAAATATTTACCATGTTTCGTCTGAAAAATCTTCCCAAACAGAGCAACAGGTTCGCTGATATCTTATGTTTAGCCCATATGATTTCGCCTTTTTGATCACCTCTTCTGCAGGCAGCGCCATACGGTTAACACCGGCATCGAGAGCAAGGATTTCAAGTCTCGTATTACCCCGCTGCCGTGCGCATCCCAGGCTGATCAGGGTATCTGGCAGACGAAGACGTGCTTCGGCAATCACATCGGCTACCACCTCGGCAGAAGGGGGGGGCGACTTCCAGATAGGCGTTCCCGGGATATTCATCAGGGAAACGATAACCATCTGTTTCACATCAAATCGGGAAATCATCTCCACAGCAATTTTTTCGCCTCCCATCAGACCGTAGTCCAGACCGCAGACAATATGCGGTATGATGGAAAGCCCTGCATGCTGCAACGCTTCAAGGGAAGATAAAATGCGTGAGACACCGAAGGGGACATGATAGATCGCCCGATATGTGGTGTCATCTCCGATAACATCGATAAGAGCCTGATCCACGCCTGCTTGCTTCAAACGCAGGGCTGTTTCCCGATGAATGAGGCCGCTGTGAATAGAGATATGGAGTCGGGTTCGTTTCTTGATTTCTCCGATTGCGGCAATAAACGCATCCCAGGGCAGTTGGCCGTTGGCATCGCATCCTCCGCTGATCAGAACCCCTTTGTTTCCTTTCTCAGCAAGTTTCATGCACACTTCCAGCAGATGCGCCGGCGTTGCCGTGTGGATCATGGACTCTAAAATTTTACCCCGGCAGTGGTCGCAGTGCAGTGCACACTGATTCCCTGTGATGGATATCGCTGGATATTTGCCGTTGATGCCGTTGTAGTGAAACATTCCGGGCAAATAAAAAATTACGGATTTTCCGAATCGTTTCCAGGAAAGTTCTCTGGCTTTTTCTATTTTTTTACTCAGATCATTCATAATATGCTCTAAATGTCACCCAGCAACGGTAGATGATCTCATTGAGCCGCATCCAATTTGACTCGCGAAATTGGAGTCTGGAATAGGCCCGTTCCATCGCCTCTTCAAACAGATTCCTCCATTGTGCTTCATATGAACCAAGAAGGTTTAAGTTATTGCTTTCAACAGCCCGTGCGGCCCATTTTCCGGCCATCTGACCACAGACGACAGCAGGATAAATACCGGCACCGGTGATAGGATGCGTGTGTCCTGCAGCATCCCCCACCAATAACACATTTTCATAGACAACTTTTCTAGGACGATTCGCCGGAATCCAACCCGCGGTGTAGCCGGAAAATTCATTTCTTATCTTTCCGGCCTGGGCCAACTTGGAAATAAATCGCTTAAGCTCCCTTTTCAATTGCGGTGGTTTGTGCTTTGTCCCTTTCATGCCGAGCCCGATATTGGCAGATTTTCCTTTTGGAAAAAGCCATCCGTATCCACCGAAAATCCTTGTATCGAAATAGATTTCGGTCATATCCATCGGACGGATCAATGGAACGCGTACCTGGATTGCAGGAATTAAGTGTTGATTTACGGATCCGATCCACTTTCCAACGGTTGTGTGGGGACCATCGGCACCGATGATCACTTTTGCAGCTATTGTCATGTGGGTGCCATCAAGGCCTTTCAGATGGATTTTGTTTCCGTTTCTTGAAACGGCATGGGTGGACAGAAACAATTGTACGCCGGCCTGTTTTGCCGCGGCCGCCAGTGCCTGGTCGAATAAATCCCGCCGAATGGTAAATCCGGGGGCGCGGATTTCGGTTGCCGTTCCATCAGGAAGAATGGTTCGCATTCCGCGAACGGACTGAACCACAAAAGATTTATCGGTGTTAATTTTGCCCATAAGCAGAGCCGGAATATATTCCGCACATCGTACTGGTACACCGACCACGGGCCGTCGATCCACCAGAATCACCCCCTTGCCTTTCCTTGCAGCCGCAAGCGCCGCTGAAGATCCGGCCGGCCCGGCACCGATAACAAGAATATCGCAGAAATGGTTCTTCATGGCTCTTTGCGGTTCACAGCCTTCAAAACTGTTTCGAGCAGTTCGATGTTTACCGATGTTTGTCTTTCAAATTTTCCGGCATATGCCGCTTTCGCCTGATCGAGCTCATAGCAGGTGGTATTGTCAATATGGAGAAAAATTCCCGGAATTTCTGCTTTTTCAAAATCATCTACATGTTTGGTGAAAAACGGCTCGCAACAACAGCCGAAAAATGCTGAAGCATCGGCAGCTTTCATCCACATCAGTTCCGCCTTAAGGTCTTCAAAGCTGACAACACAGACGGGCCTTATTTTATTTTTTAGCCCGATTCGCCATGCAGCGCCAATTGTGCACTCACCGCATAGACGGCAGCCTTTCTGATATCTCAACTCACAGTTGAGCCGCTTTGAACAATAGGGCAACAGCAGAACAGAGGGTCCCTTTTCAAGAATCTCTCCAAAACTGCCATTGATTACCGATATTTGGTTACAGTATTTAAGAGGGATGCCATATTCTGAAATAGCGATTTTTTCAATGATTTGATACAGCGGCCTTAAAAAATCTGTATACGCCATTCCTGGGATGAGAATATTTCCCTCTTCAAAAAATCGCTTTACTATCTCTGTAATATGATCCCGGTCAATGGGTGCTCCTCTTAAAACGGATTCCATATCGAAAAGTGCTCGTGGCGGGAAAGACAGAAAATCCCCCGTAATATAAATATCCTTGATGCGTTTTCGTGAAAGATTTACCACCACGGTGCATCGAATCATACCTGCTTTTGTTTTGTAAGCCGAATGGATGACTTCATGGCGGGAAAATTTGGGATTGATGTGATTAATCCATTGCCGGGACTGAAAATAGGGAAGTTTTTTTTCAAAGAGTCTTTTTTCCGAATCCGTCAAATCACCCGGCTCAAGCCGTATGGAAAGATGTTTTTCGAAACCCGCTTTGATGGCCGCTTTAATGTCTGTTGCAGGCGGCGTAAAACCTAGTTCCCAATTAAGGCAGGTAACCCGTTCTTTAATGGAGTCGATTTCCTTTGCTTTTAGCTTTTCGACGGGAATCTTTAGGCTTCTGATCATGGTATCTACATCGAAATCAACCAGCATGGTTCCCTGAAAAAGAAACGCATTGCCGGATTCAGTCCCGCCTGTTCCGGAGATTTTTCTGCCGTTTATTTCAATATCGTTTCTGAACCGAAAGGTGGCCTTCAAGCCAAGCCGTTTCAGCGCGATGATCACCGGCGTACATAAGGCTTTAAAGATCCGGTTGGTCGGTACGGCTACATTGAAAAAGGATTTATCGCAAATGATTTCCCAACCCAACTGGCTCTCGTCGAACAAAATGGCGCCGCCGCCGGTGATCCGACGGTTGATATGGATGCCATGGGCCCGACAAAATTCCATCCGGACTTCTTCCGCAATCGATTGGTGGTACCCTACCAGCACCGCCTGCGGAGAAAATTGAAGAAAATGCAGTGTATTGGGTGTTTTTCCCTGCCCTTTTAACTCCAGGAGGGTCTCATCAAGTGCCATATTCTCGGCAGCTGTCATTGGGGGTGTATCGAGTAATCGCCAGACAGTCATATCGTTCCCCGAATCACGATACGATCAAACCGTAAGAGTTCTCTGCAAATATTACCAGCATTTCGTTGAGCTGACAGGGTTGCGGCCGTTGGCCCTCCCTTTGTTGATTTATGGTTTCGTGGCATTCTTATTGGGTTTGTTCCTGCTTTTGTTTCATTACTATTCGAAATCCGATGTTTACGTCTCGTACACCCGGCATGTTATCCAGGCGTTGTGCGCACCTCACAAATCTTTCAATATCATTCCAGCCGCCGCCCTTTATAACGCGATGGTTAGAGGCTTTTTCAATGATGACGGGGTTGTTTTTAGCGTGTCTTTTATAGGCTTTGGTGCTGTTTAAATCTTGACACCATTCCCAGACATTCCCGCTCATATCGTAAAGACCAAGTCCGTTGGGTGCTTTTTTGCC
>JAFDFZ010000194.1 GCA_019309565.1 Deltaproteobacteria bacterium | reverse complement strand
TGGGGGTCGCGGATATCCTGCGCTTTAAGGGAAAGATGGAATATGAGCCCGCATGGGTAACAAAGCGCAAGGGAGGGTACGGGTTTGCGGAAATGGTTGACATCTTATTGAGATGAAATAGAAGTCATCGAAGAGCCTCAAAGGTATTTTGCCTTTCAAAAATTTCATTCAACACCCTTATCGTAAGGCTTATCATGGGATTAAAGGTGGGAAACTTGAGTTACGATAAATCCATCCTCGAAGCTGCGGCCAGGCTCGGTTTTAGGCTCACTTTTATGCGAGTTTTGAGTGTATAAAAATCCGATTATCCTGCGAAATTAAACGAGTTTTATTGTTCACCGAGAATTACTGGTCAGTGGCCACTGTGATCCTTTTTCCGTCTGAGCGGATAATGACGGTGCCGCTTGTATCGGTGCGAAAGATTTGAATTCCCTTTGTTTTTAATTTCTTAAGGGTTTCTGGACACGGATGTCCCCACCGATTTTTTTCCCCCACGGTTATAACGGCGATGGTGGGTTTTACCCGTTCCAGGAATCGATCCGAAGTGGCGTCGCATGCCCCATGATGCCCAACTTTTAAGACCTGGCTTTGAATATTTTCTTTTGTCGAAAGCAATCGGTTTTCCCCTGCTTTCGTTAAGTCGGCGGCAAGAAGAAATGCCGTGTTTCCATAACAGACGCGGGTCACTATTGAGTCGGTGTTCAGATCTCCCGCAAGCGGCTTAAAGGGGGATAATACTTGAATTTTAAGCACACCATATGTCAGATGGCTCCCCCCCAAAAGGATTTCTCTTTTAATGCCGAGATTTCTTAAAATGCTGTGATATTCTTCCCAGAATACATTCCCGGCAAGTATCATGCCGTTATCATAGATTGTTTTTACTCTAAATTCAGGCAGGATACAGAAAACACCGCCCACATGATCCGGGTGCATATGGGTGATGATGACTCCCTCTATGGTGGATATCCCCAGCTTTTGTAAATAATTTTTAACCCTGTATGCCGAAGACATGCTGGCGGCATCAACCAGTATCGTTTCACCGGAAGGTGATCTGATCACTATTGAGTCTGCCTGGCCCACATCGATGAAATGAATCTCTAATAAACCGGCACACGACCCCCATGTGGCCACAATGAAAATAAGAATAAAAAAGATGGTGGTTATTAAACCATATTGTGCTTTTTTCATTATTTTTATCCACCTGCTCTCGACAGTTATTGGTCCCCCTGTGTTATGCGGTTGGTTTACCTCCGGCTACGCTTGAAAACCAGTAGATTAGCCAGAACTACAGCGATGAGAAAGCCTCCGATGGCTGACCACAGGGTTTTTTCCGTAAACGACGTGAAAAGATCCGAGCCCACGGGACTCTCATAAAAAGCATCCAGGGCCGCGTGTTTACGAACCTCCTCCCTGATTTGCTGCGGCCAGCGATAAACGCTTAGCCTTAAGGTATTTCCAAAATATTTTTCCAGGATCAGGTTTTCCTTAAATGATATCGTCAGAGCCTGTCGTTTAGCTTCATTGGGATTTTTTCCTCGCAAAAGATATCTGTCCCTGCGGAAAAGGTGAATACGCATCTCATATAGAAACGGATGGCTGTATGGATTATAGGTTCTTAAGAATTGCTCATAATCCATCTGTGTTGTTTTATTTAAAATGTTGGAATGGATTTCCTTTTGCCTGTCATCAATGGATTGTAATTTTTCTTTTGAGAACCTGGAATAGAAGATCCCGATCTCCGGGTCCCGGTGTTTGTAACCATAATCGGTCATCATGAATGCGTTTGAATGAAGAAACGAAAGCCAGGGCAATCTTTTGCTATAATAGACGATCCGCGAAGGGGTATTGGAAGCGCAAAGCCCAAGCAGGATGATACAAGAACATAGGACGATGGAAAATATTTTAATAGAACCCTTTTTGATTTTCTCAGACACCATTTGAGGGTTGATACCTTTATAAAGCCCAAGTTGAAAAAGGACACCAGATAGAAAGTTAAGCCCAACATCTCGAATGTCCCAGTACCTGCCAGGCCAAGTCCACTGCAAGATTTCATCCACGGTTCCCACAAAAAGGGTGGCCAAAGAGGCAGTGAAATAAACGGTCACATCTTTTACATGATGGCTTAATGCTCGATGTGCAAAATAGCTAAGAAGGCCATATTCCAGAAAATGAATTGCCTCTTCGGGATTTTCCCGTAATTTGACGGTAAGATAAACATAGGTGCCGGCGATTGCCGAAAGCCATGCAAATCTGTTGAGGAATACCTTACCCGTCAGGCTCTGTTTTAAACGTGCTAGTACTACAAAAAAAGAGCATATAACGGCGGCTAGCACGAAATAGAGGAGAAAATTATCTCCCAGATGGCGATCAACAGAGGCTTGAAAAGTTCTTGCAAACGGTATGGTTAGAAAAATAAAAAGGCTGCAGACAATGAAACAGGCATATGAGAACGAGGCGTTCTTTCTTTCAATGCTTTCAATGATTCTCACCGATCACACAGCCAAAAATCTTATTCGACTTAAAATCCATTGGTAATTTAACCGTAAAACAGGGCGCGAAACTTAAGTCACATAGTAAAACGCCCTTTTCGTATGCTTTATATCAGACGACTGTGCCTTTTGAGTCGTTTTGCAAAAACGGGGTTTACTTAAAAAGAAAGAGCGTATTTTTCAGTAATTTTCAGCATAAAGCTCAAAATAGGCCTTGGCATGCTGGCAAGTCGGGCAGAGGTCCGGGGCTTCGGTTGATTCGATCACCCGCCCGCAATTGCGACATTTCCATAAGGCCTTTTCAGGTTTTTTGAATACCGTTCCGGCTGAGACCGCCTCGATATGCCTGTTATACCGTCGTTCGTGCCACTGTTCAACTTCCGCTACCTGACGGAATGTGTTGGCCACATCCTTAAATCCTTCTTCCTGGGCCACATCGGCAAAGCCGGTATACAGCGTTGTCCATTCCAGCTTTTCACCGGCGGCCGCTGATTTAAGCTGTGTTAATGTGTCTCCTGGGACACCGGCAGGATACCCCGCTGTAATGGTGGCTTCGCCCCCGTCAAGATGCCTGAAGAAAAGCTTTGCATGTTCCAGTTCGTTTTCCGCTGTTTCCAGAAAAATACCCCCAATTTGCTCATAGCCTTCTTTCCTCGCAATGCCGGCAGCCATGGTGTAACGGTTTCGGGCCTGTGATTCACCTGCAAATGCAGTCAGTAAATTGTGTTGGGTCTTTGATCCCTGCAATGCTGGCATAATGTGCCTCCTTTCAAAATAAGTTTTTGGCGGATTTTACAAAGAACATTATTGGAATTTCAGTGCATTTTCAAGTCAGAACTAACCGGTAATCAGTGATCCGGTTAGGGGAGAAGTTTTTATCAAGAAGCATTTAAAGTGGCGAAATGAATTACAAGCCGCGCAGCGGTGATCTGCTGAATTCATATTTTTGCTGGGGTTCTTTGAGAGATGCCCGGCTGACAGCGGTTTTTCCGAATTTGTTTTGAATGGAATCAACCGCGCGATCCACCTTCTCCCATTTGTTGTGATCAGGTTCGTTCATTTCAAACAAACTCAATTGCACGGGGCTATCCTTTGAGACCAGTCCGGATACGCCCACACCGATCAGTCTTACCTTCTTTTTTATGGGATATGCTTCAAGAAGCTGTTTTGCCTTCTGGTAGATGATCTTTGAAGACTGGGTTGGGCTGGCAATGGTGATGCTGCGGGTGGCCTGTTTGAAATCCGAATGTTTGACCTTGATGGTTATTGTTTTTGCTTTCATTCCTGATTTTCGAATCTGTCTTGCTACGTCTTCAGCGTGTTTAAGCAGATACTCATTCAAAAGCGCTTTATCTCTGGTATCTTTTTCCAGTGTCTGTTCGCTGCTCACAGACTTATGTTCGGAAGTGGGTATCACCGGAGATGTGTCTATACCGGCTGAAAGATTCACAAGACGGGTTCCAAACTTGCCCAACCGTTTGATGAGCACTTCTGGCGGGAATCGTTTCACGTCACCAAGGGTTTTAATACCCATGGCATCAAGTTTCTTATGTGTCATTTCACCGACTCCGGGAACCTTGCCAATCGCCAGATCATCGATAAATCGCTGCATCACCTCAGGGGCGATTACCGTTAATCCGTCCGGTTTATTCATTCCAGATGCAATCTTCGCAAGAAATTTGATCGGAGCAACCCCGATGGAGCAAGTCAGATGCACCGACTCTCTTATCTTTCTTTTGATATCAACGGCGGTGGCTTCAGCTCCCCCGTAAAGTTTTTCACAGCCTGCAATATCCATATATGCTTCGTCTATGGAAACCGGTTCCACAAGAGGGGTATATTGTCTAAGAATCGACATGATCTTGGTGGAAACTTCTTTGTAACGCGCCATTCTGGGCGGTATGAAGATACCCTGCGGGCACCTCCTTCTGGCCTGAAACACCGGCATGGCCGAATGGACACCATATTTTCTTGCTTCGTAGCTTGCAGCCGATACAACCCCTCTGTTTGAGGTACCACCCACAATGACACACTTTCCCCTTAACCCGGCATTGTCAAGCTGCTCCACCGATGCATAAAAGGCATCCATGTCGATGTGAAGAATCATGGAAAATCCGCCTCTTAACCCTTGCTTCAATAAACGTCTCGGAAACCTTACAAGTTGTTGAGACCTGAACCGATCGATTCCAGGTTCAGGTCTCGGGCTCTGTGAGTTCTTAACCCAGAACGTTGAACGATGAAACTTTAAACAATATAGATCAAATCTCTTAAAGAAACAATTCCTTGATACCTTGACTGCTGAAGATCTCTCCAATTCTTTTGGAGATATCCATTTAGAACATTTTTGTATATTTCTATTTTTTTATAACAATTTTGTAATTTGCTTGCAAAAACATTGTGTCCGCGTTACAAGTTAGAAGCTTCGTCCCAATTGGAATGGCTGACGTCCCCACAGTAGGCTATGGCCACGACTAATACTGGAATATTTGAAAAATGGGTTTTGGAGTACTGGAATGTTGGGTTAACGGGAAAATTCATCTTGACGATAAAATTATAAATGGATAATATCCTTAAAAAAACCACTATTCCATCGTTCAACTATTCCCTGTCTGCGTGCGCCGTACCTGCGCCGCAGCTCGGCAGGCAGGGACACGCACAGGCAGGCATTATTCTAAGATTGAGGCAAAAACTTCGGGCCTCAAAAATTTCCTATATTTTCATTGTGTTGTAGAAATTCTGAGACGTTTAATTAGATGTTTTTAAGGATATCATGTATTGTCGGGGATGGAAAAGCACCTTCGCTTTGTGGTTTGTGAACCAATAGGCGAACTAATTCTGCTTAAATTTCCATAAAACATTTCCATAAAACATTGGCGGCAGTGGTTTAAAGGGTAAAATGTCGATTCTCTATTCACACTCATCATCTGAAAGCAAATCGATGTCCGCCTCATCAAGCGGTTCTTCAACTGCGTTTCTTAGCCATGAGGGATCGTAGCCATCCGCGGCTGTTCCCTCGATGCGTATCTTCACCCTTTCATCATCGGACCTGTCTGCCAGGTTTGCTATGGCCGGGAAAGCCTTGAAAACCTGATCCCTGGTTGCCTTGAAAACCAACGAGATTCTTTTCAACCTATCAGTTCCGGTATCGGCAGATGCTGGACCTGCGCCTGGCCCAGTAGGTGGAGTGGGAGGCTCAGGCCCGGTTGGAGGCACTTCAGGTCCTTCTCCTGGTATTCCCGTCGTCGGTACGGGAGGGGCTTCCGGCACGGCTGAAGGAACCATGAGGAACCCCGAATCGAAATCGACCTCGTCTTCGGCGAGCGGCCTTGCCACAACCACCTTCTCGCGGGGTACCTGGAACTTCCC
>JAFDFZ010000193.1 GCA_019309565.1 Deltaproteobacteria bacterium | reverse complement strand
CGGCAATGAAGAATTGCTTTTAGAGTCGGTGGATATCGTCGAGCCCGAGAAAGACGGGAGCTTTCGGCTGAGAAGCATCTTCGGTGAGCAGAAAATCATCAAGGGTAAAATCAAGTTGATGAATCTGGTCGAACACAAAATTATATTTGAACAATAACGTTTTTTTCTCGGAAAATCTATTTGTTAGTCCCTTTTGGGCAGAAAGAATCAAGCCCAAAGCTGACGTGTGCCGGAGAAAAGAGACATTAGAAATAACCTAATGATAATTCCGGGATTATCAAGGAAGAATCAAGCTCTGTCTTGCCCGGTACTCTGCCATTTTTTGACACCGTGGCTTAAGCGCCGCTGTCCGATCAGGTACCGCAAAGCCGGATCATGAAGATTCGTTGAAAATAGAATATAAACAGAATCAATCAGGCCAAGAAGGCCCCGTAAAACGAATGTGGCTTTCCTGGCCTTTTTTAGCTTCAAAGCCACAATAAACACATAATGTGGAGGGTTCTATGAAAAACTTTATTCTCAGAGGTTTGTTCTTATTTATGACAGTGATTTCACTGGTAGATTTCTCTTTTTACGGATCTGATGTAGCAGCCCATGCTCAGGGAAGGGTCTTAAGGGTGGTCTCTCCCTGGAAGGCCAGAGGATTAGCACCGGAGAAGAGCGGGTTTATTTTCGCTCGAATGGGCTGTATGGAGATGCTCACCACGGTGGATCACAGCGGTCGAATCGTTGGAAAGCTGGCAGGGAGCTGGTCGGTTTCCGATAATAAGCTCCTCTGGAATTTTCATCTTCGTGAGGGGGTAAGGTTCCATGACTGCACTCCCATGACCGCAGAGGTAGTAGCAGCATGCCTGAATCGCAGTATTGAGAAAAAGGGAGTTCTTAGCCGAACGCCAGTTAAACAGGTAAAGCCGCTGGATGAAAAAACGGTTCTTATCGTAACTCAAAGACCCTTTGCACCTCTTGCAGCCTATCTGGCTCATTACAGCTGCGGGATTCTTTCTCCATCCTCTTTCAATGACAAAGGTGAAATCGTAAACATTATTGGTACGGGTCCATACCGGATGATCGGCTCCAAGGCAGGCAAGTTTTTTCAATTTAAGGCATTTACCGATTACTGGGGTGAAAAGCCTCAAATTGCCGCAACCTCCTATACGGCTGTACCCAGGGGTGAAACCCGCGCCTTTATGGTTCAAGCAGATCAGGCGGACCTTGTCTTCACCCTATCTCCCATGGCTGCAAGGAAAATTGAGGCCGGCGGATATGCCGACATCGTAACCATGACCATTCCCCGCACACGTCAACTGTTGGTCAATTGCGGATCCTTTTTTTTCAGGGACCAAAGGGTCAGAGAGGCCATAAGTCTGGCTATCGATCGTAAGGCGATTGCCAGAAATATCCTGCGTCATCCGGATTCTGCGGCTACACAGCTTTTGCCTCCGGCCATGGGCCTGTGGCATTGCCCCAACTTACCATCGCTGCCGTACGATGTACATAGGGCTCGTACTCTGTTAAGCGAAGCCGGCTGGAAACAAGGCACTGAAGGCATTTTAGTCAAAGAGGGAAAACACTTCAGAGTAGTCCTCAATACTTATTCATCGCGTCCAATGCTTCCGTCCGTAGCAACAGCACTGCAAGATCAGTTGAAAAAGGTGGGCATAGAGATCTCTATTGTTGTCGCAGAGAGTTCCCGTATACCGGAAAAACATCGGGACGGAACCCTTCAGATGGCCCTGATGGCTCGGAATTTCGGTTTGATTCCAGATGCCATCGGTAATCTGGCCAAGGATTTCGGACCCAATCCCGGCAGCTGGGGAGCCATGGGCTGGCAGTCCGCAAGAATGAATCAGTTGATTGAACAGTACTGGGGCACCTTCGATCCCCAGAATGCCGCACGGCTCAGGAAGGAAATCGTTGCTATCTTGCAGCAAGAGCTACCGGTCATACCTGTCAGCTGGTATGAACACATCGTGTCCATCAACAGAAAGCTGGGCGGTATTCACATCGATCCTTTTGAGCTGCGCTCTTATGTGGAAGGTGCTTATTGGGTCGATTAATCCATAGAGTTCTTTTCCGATTTAGCCAGGGGCTTTTCGTGGCTGCGGCGGTATCAACCTTAAGCTTTATTCTGCTTGTGATGCTGCCAGGTGATCTGGCCCTTAAAGTGGCGATGGCTCGCTACGGAGAAGACCTTGCCGATGAGCAGGCTGCAGCCTATGTCCGCCGGGAGGAAGGATTGGATCGGCCGCTGTGGTTCCGGTATGGTGTTTGGATTAAGGACACTGTAACATTTAACCTGGGCCGTTCGCTTGTCACCGGCAATTCGGTTGCCGATGATATTCGCTTCCACTTCGGTATGACGACCAGACTGGCGGTTTGTTCCATGATCCTGTCTTTGTTTCTTGCAGCACCCTGGGGTATATTTGCGGGGCTGCGGCCCGGATCGTATACGGATTTGGCTTCTGTGATAGTTTCTGGCTGCCTGGTATCAATTCCCTCCTTTGTTCTCGGTGCCGTCTTGATCATCCTGTTTGCCGTTAAGCTGCGATGGGTGCCTGCGGCCGGTTTTATGCAGGCAAGCAACCTGATCCTTCCTTCGATGACACTGGCTCTGGGATTGGCTGCCGTTTCCTCCCGTGTGATCCGCACCGCAACAGTTGAAGTCAAAGGTTCTTTTTTTATCACGTTTGCCAGGCTCAAGGGGTTATCAGCCTATCGGGTCTTCTACGCCCATGGTGTAAGAAATGCTGCGATTCCCGTAGTTACTTTTCTTGGCCTGCAGCTGGCTCACCTCCTGGATGGTATTGTTGTTCTGGAAAATCTGTTTGATTGGCCTGGCATCGGCAATCTGTTGATCCAGGCCATTGTTGCAAGGGATCTTCCTATCATCCAGGGTACGACCCTTGTTATAGGATTGATGTATGTGACGGTAAATGCCGTTACCGACATGATCTGCCTGTGGTTGGATCCGCGTCAGGGAACAGGGAAATGAGGGTAATGAAGCGATTCTCTTTGTGGTTCGGGATCAGCCTGATCGGTTTGGCTTTTCTTTCTGGAATGGCGGGGCCGATTTTGGTAAATGAAGATCCTTTTTATCAGGATCTCGATAATGCTTTGAACCCGCCAGGCCATGAATACCCCCTTGGAACCGATCATTTAGGTCGCTCGGTATTAAGCCGGTTGGTTTTCGGCACACGCCGGTCTCTTGTGCTCTCCGCTCTCTGTGTCGGTCTGTCTGTATCTATCGGTACGGCGGCAGGTCTGATCGCCGGTTTTTCTAAAGGATGGATGGACATAGTGATCATGCGCTTTGTAGATGGCCTGCTTGCTTTCCCTGGAATACTTCTGGCGATCGTTCTGGCCGGTACTCTGGGGAGCGGAACAGAGTCCCTGGTGGCTGCACTGGTGTTGACGATGTGGTGTGATTACTGCCGGCTGATTCGTAATATAACCTATTCTATTCTATCAACACCCTACATGGAGGCGGGCATGCTGCTGGGTTTCAGTTCCCTTTTTCTAACTCGACGATATATCATTGGTCAGTTGATCCCCCAGCTTTTTACCCTGGCCAGCCTCGGGATGGGACGTACGATTCTAAATGTATCCAGCCTCGGATTTCTGGGGATCGGTCTAAAGCCACCCACCCCGGAGTGGGGGGCGATGATTTCCCAGGGGATACCATATCTAACCGAGGCCCCCTATTTGGTTGTTTTTCCAGGGGCAGCCATTTTGATGACCGTGCTTGGGTTTCAACTGCTGGCAGTGTTTGCAAACAAAGGATCAGAATGAACCCGGACATTTTAACTGTAAGAAATCTCGATATATGGAGATCAGATGCCAGAGGTAACCGATTTATGGTTAAGAATGTAAATCTGAGTGTAAGCACCGGGAAGCCCTTGACGTTGATTGGAGAAACCGGATGCGGTAAAACTCTTGTCGCACAAGTGTTGCTGGGCCTTTTACCTCAGGGAATGACAGCATCCGGCCAAATTCTTTATAAGGGATGCAATATTATCAATCTGCCCGACCACCATAAAACCAGATTATGGGGTAGGGAGATTTTTCTTTTTCCTCAGGAACCGGTTATGGCTTTAAACCCGGCCATGAGAGCATCCAATCAGGTTAAGGAGATTTTTCGATGGATAAAAGGGTTAAACAGAGGGTGGTCCGGCAGGGCGGTATCTGAAACTTTCCTCTCTGTCGGACTGGCATCTGAAAAAGATAGATTGCTGTATCCGCATCAGATGTCCGGCGGGATGCGGCAACGACTTGTAGCCGCGATGGCCATGGCTGAACCCGCCCGCCTTATCGTTGCTGATGAACCGACGAAAGGCCTTGACAGCGATCTTCGAAAAGTGGTCATAGATCAACTTAAAAGCCTAATCGATAGGGGGAAATCTCTCTTTACGATAACCCACGACATAGAAGTTGCCCGTGAGATAAGCGGATGGCTGGCAGTAATGTATGCAGGACGTATCATGGAGCTGGGGCCTTGTGCTGAGGTTTTAAGAAACCCTCTCCATCCTTATACCGTTGCTTTGCTGGGTGCGCTTCCCGCTAACGGGCTCCAGCCGATCCCTTTTAGGGTGAAGGGTAGAAAAATAAGTGAAGGTTGTGTGTTTAGCGACCGTTGTACTTTAGCCATGGAGAAATGTTTTGAGCTGGCACCAGAAAGCGCCATATTACCGACCAGAGGCCAGTGCGCCTGTTTTTACTGTCAGGGCTGAAGGCCTGGCGGTAACCTCTCCCCATGGTCGATCGAATCATCAACTTTTTTCTGATTTCAGCCTGAAGTTGCGCAGGGGAGAGATGATCGGTCTTACCGGTCCAAGCGGTGCGGGAAAAACCACATTAGGAAATGTGCTACTGGGGCTTCGGCGACCGGATCGAGGACGGGTTTTTTGGGAGAACATCGATATTTACAGGGCACATCGGAAGACCATAAAGGCCCTTCGGCCGCTTTACCAAAAGCTTTATCAGGATCCGATAGTTTCCTTTTATGCAGCACAGAAAGCGGGTCAGGCGCTGCTTGACGTCGTTCGGTATCATAGATTGGCCAGCGGCAGGCTTTCAGATTTTACCATGGTTGAAAGAATAGTTGAAAAAATGGGACTTGGCAGTGAACACTTAGAACGGTTTCCAGGCCAGCTGTCGGGTGGTGAACTTCAGCGCCTGGCTCTTGCCCGCATTCTACTTTTAAAACCGAGGTTCATCTTCGCCGATGAACCAACTTCCAGACTTGATCTTTCGGTTCAGGCACATGTTATTCGGCTTATTGCAGAGTTGGTTGACAGAGAGCAAATATCCGTGCTTCTGGTAAGCCACGATCAGGAATTGCTGGGTGCAATATGTCATAGAATAATCAATCTTGAACTCAAAATAGTCACAACGCCGCCAGCAACCTTTCGTGGATATTGTCAAACCCGCCGTTTGACATGATCAAAATAAGATCCCCCGATCTTGCTTGGGTGATTAAAAAACCGAT
>JAFDFZ010000192.1 GCA_019309565.1 Deltaproteobacteria bacterium | reverse complement strand
GTCAATGTGCCTGGAAGGTACTGAACACCTATCTGAAACAGGCCGTGCCCTATGGTGATGCCAAACCCGGCGCGGTAGTTGCTATACAGTCGTTTGGTGATTTCCAAAATTTCCATCCACACCTACACGTTCTGTCCACCGACGGGTGCTTTTACAGCGATGGCGCTTTCATGGTCTGCCCTGCCCCCAAAACCGCCGATCTTGAAGAGCTGTTTCGCTATGAAGTGTTCAAAATGCTCAAGGAAGAGGGCAAAATAAATGACACGGTGATCGAAAACATGCTCACTTGGGCGGCAACGCCATTTGGCCGCACAATGAAGAAGGCCTTGAGAATTTGGCGCGTGGAACTTGTCCGCCGTAGGAGGATCATCCGGGCGTCTTTCTCTCAAGAGCGGATGGCATATGTCGCAGCCGAACAATCGGCTGATTCCATTGCGAAGGTAGTATATGAATCAAAGGATGGCAAGACATCGAAAACCTTCGATGCTCTGGATTGGCTCGCCCAGCTGATCACCCATATCCCCAATAAAGGCGAACAAATGGTCAGATATTATGGCTTTTACAGTAATAAATCACGTGGGTTGCGAAAAAAAGCCGGTACAGATGACGACGTGCCGGCATTGATCGATTCGGATGTATCGCCTAAAGCGTTAAAATTTATAATGTAAACCCCCTGTTATGTCCCAAGTGTTTGGGATCTATGAAAATAATTTCATTCATAGAAGACGGGCAACTAATCAATAAGATATTAAAACATCTCGCAGATTCCCAGATCCCATCCTGTGAGGATGATCTCTGTTGCGATCCCGATTATTCCACAGAAATGTATGCTTCATAATCTTTTTGCAACCATTCACGACCCTTTCTGCCATACCGCATTCCTGAAACCCCATATATTGTGCCCCATTTTTTCTTGACATACAAGGCTGATTCCACTATCTCTCTCTTTCGAAAAAGCAATGTCTTATCTCTTATCTCTTCTCTTTCTCTCTCTTTCGAAAAAGCAATGTCTTATTCTTTTTATTCTTTACCGATCTCTGTCCGAAACTTATTGATAAGTTAGGAAAAAGCCGTTGAAAAATCGCTTTTCTTGTGTTTTTTTTAAAATATGTATCTTCTGGAAATCTTGTTTGAAAACAGCACATACAACGGCGACGGTGCTTATCGTTTTAGAAAAATTCGAAACAGCCGGAGTATTGCCAAATGGACGCGCCTGCCGGAAAACAAGGCCGGCAGGGAGCTGTTGCTGTTGGCGGCTGTTGCGCTGGGAGGGGAGAAGTATATCAATGCGGCACCCGTGTCGGTGGAAAGGCGGGAGAATTCCCCTCTGCCTCTGCGCATTGGCTGTATCCTGGCGCGTCATTACCCTCTGGACACCCTGAGCCGTGCCTCTCCTGAACTGGCAGGCGGGGTCGAGGTGGATGCCGGCGGGCGGGTGGTTCCCCTTGGATCAAATGATCTTTCCACTTTTCAGTTACGCGTGCCAGCAAGGAAATTGGCTGTCGGAAAGAGATTCTCCGCTTATTTTCTTCTTGGTTACGGCGGTGGTTATCGACCCAAGCCGAGGAGGCAGGATCTTGGTTTCACAGACCCGCTCCATCGCCTTACACGTTTTCACTCCCTCCTGATGTCTGATGCACCGCTGACCAACCCGGTGGACTTTCTGGAGCGTCTCCGTTACAAAGGACTTACATGCGGTCGGACTCCGCCGAAACATACGCTTCATGCCCTCTGTACTCATTTGTCTAAAAAATTGTATATCAAGACAGAGCCCTGGTCGGACGTTTCCACGGATCTTGATGATGCGTGGGATGCTCTGCTCCCCTGGCAGAAGCGCGCGGCTCTGCCGGTACTGGATATGGCACGTCACATGATGGACGCCTTCCCGAACTCCGGTAATCCCCTGGAGATGCCCGGAGTTATCCTTCTGGACAGGCCGGAAACTTTCTGCATCAGGGGACGATTTTCAGACTACATGGCACTCCTGGATACATTGTTTCCCTGCATCCAGTTTATCATGTCGGCCAGCGACACCTGCTTGAAAAGCCTCCCCGCGTCCTTTTGGAAAAGTCGCCTCACCCTGCCGGAAAGGAAAAAACTACATGCTGCTCCCGTTCCTCACCATTTATCACGGGATACGGTTCTTCTGATCGATGTAGACGGTCGTCTGCCGAACCTGGCCTTGATGAAACTCTCCGCCCACTATCGGTCCAGGGGACGCACGGTGTTTCTGGGCAGGAGAGACTGCTTCCTGGCGGAGCCGGACAAGGTGTATGCCTCCACCCTGTTTTATTCGCCTCCCTCAGAAAAGCGAAACCAACGTTTGCGTGATTATTACGGTGATAAACTGACATTAGGGGGAACTGGTGAGGACCTGGGCGTCCGGTTACCCGACGAGGTGGAAGCATTACCCCCGGACTATAAGCTTTATCCGGAACTGGGTGACAGGGCCATCGGGTTTATCACCCGAGGCTGTCCCTTTGCCTGCCCTTTTTGCGTCGTTCCCCGAAAAGAAGGCCCTCCCCGGCAGGTGAGTGATCTGGATACTCTGTTGGAGGGCGGCCGCCGAAGCAAACTCATCCTGCTGGACGACAATATCCTATCACACCCTGATGCGGATCGATTCTTGCTGGAAATGGTGCAACGGGGCATCATGGTGAACTTTACCCAGACCCTGGACTTGCGACTCGTGACCCGGGAGCGGGCAGCACTTATCCGAGGGATCCGGTGTTCCAATACCCGCTTCACGAGAAGCAATTTTCATTTCAGCCTGAACGACAACCGGAACCTGGACTTGGTTGCCCGAAAATACCGATTATTTGATTTCAACTCTCGGGACAATGTGGCGTTTATCTGCATGTACGGGTACAATACCACCCTGGAGGAGGATGTGGAGCGATTTTCGTTCTTACGCTCCCTCCCGGGGGCATACGTATTCATGCAGAAATACCAGCCTGTATACGGCGGGCCGTCACCGGATATGGAGAATTTTTTCGGAGCGGAGCCGGATAGGCTCATCGATAAACTGATCCGCATAGTATTCACCCAGAACATGAAAAGCATGGAGGTCTACTACAAATGGGTGAGCAGGCGATATGCAAGAACCTATGGGAAGCTCCATATGGGACTGGTGGATACGATTTTTCGATACAACAGACGGCACAAGAAAGGAGAATATATTGCGACGCTGGCTGGAACAAAAAAGGGGACTTTCTGAAGGCCAATCCATTTCCGTTTTGCGCCTGCCTCATATACGTTGTTCGACTTACCAAAAAAGAAGATTGAAGGAGATATCGGAAAGCATAACCCTTGGTATCTGGCGCATCAAGCGGGCTAAGGTCATTCTTTGAGCCATTGAGGGCAAGACACTGGAAAGGCTCGTTGTGGACGTTCGGGTACCACCGGAGACCATCGTTAAATGCCTGAAAGCCTTTTTAGAACAGGGACTGAAATCCCTAAAACACCCGACCCGAACGCCCACACATAGAGAAGCCCGCGTGGAAAAGATGCTCGACACGCTGGAAAATTTTCCTGAAAAGAACCCTAGGGATTTGGAAATCCTTGACCATTCGTTATATCGGCATCGATTTTACCGCCCCTATGATTCAGAAAATCCGAGTGCTCATCGCCGCCAATCCCAATGACACTCGCAGCGAGTTGGGGCGTAAGATCTGCAGAAGCTTCGGGTTCTATACCTCGACGGGAAAAGCCAGGACCAGCACAATCATCGATATCCTGAAGCGGATGGACATGGACAACCTCATCCGGTTGCCGAAGGTGACATCTTTTAAGTCTTTTAAGTCCTATCGAAAAAAAGTGGTAATGCCGTCTCCCCTTCTTTACCAACGGGAGCACCGCATCTACCGTCCCAAAGACATTGAACCTCTTGCCTTTTTTCCCATCAAGACGCCGGATCAACAGCAATTGTGGAACTACATGATGACCCGGTATCATTACTTGAAAAATCCGAAATTGTTCGGCCCCCAGCTTCGGTATCTCATCTGGGGTGGAAAAGGCAGAAGTGTTTCCGAAAGACCCGAAGCGAATCATTCCATTTTGCTGGGTGCTATCGGTTTTTCCAATGCCGCATGGCGCCTGGCAAGCCGGGATGCCTTTATCGGATGGGATGATCGGCAACGGGAAAGCCGGTTGAACAGGCTCATCTGAAACAGCCGATTTCTCATCCTCCCCTGGATTCAATGTGCAAATTTGGCATCCATGATTCTCGGTCGGATCGTGAAAAGAATTTCCGCGGACTGGGAGGCGGCCTACGACATCAAGCCGGTGCTGCTGGAGACGTTTGTGCGGAGTGATAGGTTTGCAGGTACATGTTACCGGGCAGCCAATTGGATCGAGGTAGGAGCCACGAACGGGTACAGTTACTTCAGCGGTCTGAAGAAAAAACAGGCTCCCAAGAGTATTTTCTTATTTCCCCTGTGCAGAGATTTCCGAAAAGAGCTGTGTCGGCCATTGTAGCCAATCCTTCCTTGAATGAAACTTCTCTAGTAGCGGAAAGAGTAAGAGATTAAAAAGAGGGTAAACCTGCCCAGCACTGAAAAGCGGTTTAAACGGTTGATTATAGCATAGTTTACCTGTCCCCATTTAACTAGTTAGTGAAATGGCTCCTCAGTAATGGGGAGTCCTATCCCGATTAGCGTTACTATCTCAATTTTTTCAAATGATTCTTTCAGCGTTCTATGAATGTTGCTTACAGATGGGCTTGTTCTCGCCATTTCATGAGACCAAAACCCCATCTTTGGCATAATCTGAAATTAACGATTTTCCCGATTGCCACTCGTCTGGAGTAAAGGCAGAGGCTTCGATGGGCGCAAACACGGCATAAATAGCCTCCGTGAGGATGTCTATACGTTCCCAGTACGTCTTCCCTGAAAAACTTGGCGAAATTACGACCAAGTCAATATCGCTATCCTCACGGGCAGTCCCGACTGCATGGGAGCCAAACAGAATCAATTGATCAACTTGGACATTCTGGGATTCCAATGCCTGTTTGAATTTTTGAATTATGTCGAAAACTGCGTTTTGACCCATGCCAACACCTCCTTACTGTTGGTGATCATATCTTTGGTAATGTCTTCAGTATAGGCAGCTTGTATTTTCTCCAGGTCATCCGGGTAGCGTGTAGCCACACTGGCGGTGTTCAACTTTGTCATGAACTTTTCCAACGCGTGTCCAGGCTTTTTCCCAATTTTATCCAGAAGATATAACAGATTGTGCGTTTTGGGTGGAGTGGAATCCAATACCTCTACGTACAAACCCTTCAACGCTTTTTCAATTGCTAAATGACACATGAATACGGCATAGAAATAGCGACCACTGCGAAACAAGGCATCCGCCGTGCCCATGTCGTAATCAGCTTGTTTCAACCATTCTTCGTGTTTATCATTCATGCTCTCTCCTTGTAGTCAAGACGCCGAACAACCAAGCTCACCAGCCGCTATGGAGCGCCAGCGGAATAGCGGTCAGTTGAAGCGCCGTGTGTGTGCCGGGCACGGCATATGTTCTTAAGATTGAGCTAAATATATCATGAATTTCAGATATTTGGCAAGTCATAGATCCAGCCTGATGGAGCTGAAGGTTATTGCGGTATGGCAACAGGAAAGCGGTGACGATATTCCGGATGGAAGTCACCCTGCCACGGTTGGGTCCCGCCAAGGTACGGGATGACATAGATGAAGTCCCCTATTCATATTAAGATGTGTCAGTAAACCCGGCATTTTTACGCACTGAAAGACATGTGTTTACCCCGGGGGTTCTCTCATACTACCCTGGAAGGAAGGCAATGCATCATGAATTTCGAGGATTGAAATTTTTATCAGACACAGAGACGGGTCTGGTTGGAATAATATGCAATCGGTTCAGATAATGTATACAATCGTTTTCCGTTAACTTAATTGAAAGACGTGTTTTCCTAAAGCCTAGTCACAAAAACAGGATAAAATCAGATATGAGAAAGGCTAGAATACAGCGATGAATCAGAAGGCTTTATTTATTCCACCAGGCGTTTCAAAGAATAAATGCCGTAAAGCCCACTGATGGGCTTTGGCTTCTTATCCCGTTTTGCATCGTACTTTTCCCGAACCCGGCTGTATGTGCGCCGAACAAAATCCTTTGTCCCGATGATTCCTGAGTCGGTAAAATACCGGCTGCGGTACAGAAAACGACGCGCACGGGTCAGCGTAAAGTCTCTTTTGCGCTCATCTGAAACGATTTTTTCACTTATAACGGCTCCTTTGTTCTTATCTATGGCGGCTGCCTCATAAAGAA
>JAFDFZ010000064.1 GCA_019309565.1 Deltaproteobacteria bacterium | reverse complement strand
AAAGTTTGAAGTGAGCTTAAGTGAACTAAAGTTAAGGAATTTGATCTATTTTTAAAATGGAAGAGCGAAGCGATACCTTAACTTTAGGCACTTTAGATCACTTACAACTGGTTTTTTATTTCAACTGCCTCGAAGAGGCCACTTTTTCCGAGTGAAGTCTCGGGAAAAGCGTAGATATTACAGGTAAACCAACTCTATTTCCCTATACAAAAGCGGCTAAATATCTGATCGATAATCTCCTCGCTTGCAGACAGGCCGAGAATCTCATCCAACGCTCTCACAGCTTCTTTCAGGTCGATCACTATGAGCTCTTCGGATTGATTGTTGCGCAAGCCGTTAAGGGCTGATTGCACTGCGTGTATGCTTTGTTCGATGTTTTGTTTATGTCTTAAATTGGGAACAACCCCGTTGTGATCTCCTGCAGATCCGTTGCCGATGAAATCCCTTGCAATTAAATCCTTCAGCTCAGATATACCCTGGTTGTAAAGGGCGGACGTCTTGATCCGCGGCATATGCCATCTATCCGGAACAGGGTAATAAAAATTTCGTGAAACCAGATCCCATTTGTTTATCACCAAAATAGTTCTCTGTTCCTGAACTGTGCGGTAGACAAAATCATCCTGTTCGGTTATGGGTTTGGTTGCATCAACCATAAACAAGACCAGGTCACAGGTGCGAACATACTCCTTTGTTTTCTGTATTCCTATCGTTTCCACTGGATCGTTGGTTTGATGCAAGCCTGCCGTGTCGGCTATGACTGCCGGGATTCCATGAATGTCCACGGCTTCCTCTATTAAGTCGCGAGTTGTGCCGGGGATGTCAGTTACAATGATTCGATCCTTTTGGAGCATCCGGTTAACCAGGCTTGATTTGCCCACATTCGGCCGACCCACAACCGCCAATCTTAATCCCTCCCGATACAACCGACCTGCACGGTATCCGGCAAGCAGTGATTCAAGCGGTTCGATGACCTCCTTCTGCAATAATTTAACACAGAAATCGCCTGGAGGTTTTTCATTTACCTCTTCGGGAAAATCGATGGTAGCCTCCATTTCAGCCAGTATCCCGAGCAGCGAATCCCTGACGGCGCCGATCGCCCTGCCCACATCCCCCTTAAGCTGAGAGCCAGCGACTTTCAAGGATTTCTCTGTTTTGGCATTAATGATATCGATAACCCCTTCGGCCTGAGTAAGGTCGATCCTGCCATTTAGAAATGCTCTTTTTGTAAACTCGCCCGGCTCGGCCAGCCTGGCGCCCATCTTTAGTACCAATTCGAGAATCCTGGTTAAAACAACGGCTCCGGAATGTGAATTGATCTCGACAACATCTTCTCTGGTATAGGATCGAGGGGCTTTCATCACTGCCAGAAGAACTTCATCCACGACACTTCCATTTTCGGGATCAACTATATGGCCATAATAGAGTCGATGAGATTCAAAAAACATCTGCTGTGGGTCGCTTGCATTTTTCTGCGCTTTGGATTTTCGGAATATTGAAGCAGCGATGGGAATGGCTTGTTGTCCTGAAATCTTGATGATCCCGATACCGCCTTTTCCCAAGGGGGTTGAAATCGCAGCAATGGTAGAATAATTATCCACCTTCAAGCCCCTTATTGAAAACAGAAAAAGACAAGTCCGCCGAAGGCTGGCCCCGGAGATGAGCCGCCCCTCTAATGACTCACTCCCCTGGTGGTGCCTCTTCGTTTTGGATAAATCATCAATTTTCGATATGCACCCTCTCCCAGGCTTTTGGTGCGAACAGAACCGTCGTTTTTCAAGGCAAGATGAACGATCCGTCGATCGTGGGCGTTCATCTGGCCGATGGTAACCGGCTTTCCCGTTCGAACCGCTTTTTCGGCAAGCCGCAAGGCAAGCCGTTCCAGGTTCTCTTGTCTGGTCTTCAAATATCCTTGAACGTCAACCTGCACGCGCATCCTTCTATTGTTTCCTTTGTTGGCGATCTTTTCTATGATATACTGTATGGCCTCTAGTGTTTGTCCCCGCTTTCCGATCAGCACCGCCGCATTTCCGCTCCGTATATCAAAATTGATACAATCGGGGCCGGTTTCAACCGAAATGGTTGCATCCTCTGTAATCGTCTCCACAATTCGCTCGAGGGTCTGCCTGCAAACTCCCACCCATTCCTCGGAGATGTCCTGCTCTTTTGCTGTTTCCAATGCCTTGTCGGCAACAATCGAATCGGCTTTGGTTTCAGATTTCAGCTCTTCCGAATCCCTCTTTAGCTCTGATGCATGAACATTTCTTTCAGGCAGTTTGACTCGTATTTTTGCTTTCTTGGAACCAACAAGGCCGAAAATTCCGGTGGAACCATAAGAAAGAACATCATAGTCTAGTTCTTCTTTGGTTAAATTCAACTCCTTACATGCCTTGTCCACTGCAAGGTCAACGTTTTTCTCTTCAAATTCTAAAAATGATGTCATGAATAACCTCCATCGCTAGGCCGTGATATTCTGCCTTCATTGATAGTCCAGGCCCTGTGCACTGACCGCTTCAAATACACCTCGTATTTCTTCTGCTGAACGTAGATTGTGGTTTCATCTTGCGCCATCAAGCCAGCTTTTTCGTAATATAATACTGCTGGGCAATCGATAAAATATTATTTACAAGCCAGTACAATACAAGGCCGGATGAAAAGTTTATGAAAATAAAAGTAAAAATAACCGGCATCAACATCATCATTTTCGCCTGACTAGGGTCGCCTGGAGAGGGAGTCATTTTTTGCTGAAGAAACATAGTGGCGCCCATGACAAGTGTGAGCACCGGAATCCCATATGGAGGCTGCATAAATGGTATGGAAAAATCGAATCGAAACAGACGATCCGGTGCCGACAGATCGTTTATCCAGCCAAAAAACGGTGCATGTCTGAGTTCAATGGCTTCATAGAGCATGCGGTATAGTGCAAAAAACACCGGAATCTGAGCGATCATGGGCAGACATCCACCCATTGGGTTGATCTTGTATGTTCTATACAGGCCCATGATCTCTTCGTTCATTTTCTTCTTATCGCCTTTATACTTTTCACGAATCTGCGCCATGATGGGTTGAAGTTTTTTCATTTCGTTCATGGATTTGTAACTCTTGACACCAAGAGGCCATAGCAGAATCTTGGTTATTACCGTCAATATGATGATGGCAACACCATAGTTGGGAATGATGCTGTAGAAAAAATTCATCAGCCACAGGCAAGGTTTGGCTATGAAATCAAACATTCCAAAATCAACGGCCTTGTCGAGGCCTTTGCCGATTTCTTTTAGAATTTTCACACTCTTTGGCCCAAAGTAAATCTCATAATCAAACCGCCGCTGGCTTCCTGCCGGTATGGTGCTCTCGGGCTGAACATACTCGGCACTGAGAATACTATCCTGCTCTAAAGAAAGCCGCATACTTGAAAGCACAACGCTTGAAGGGATAATGCTAGAAAGAAAATACCGGTCTTGTAAGGCCACCCAGCGAAGATTTCCGGAAAATACGTTCTTCTCTTTTATTTTTTTGATTTTAACTTCCTTAACCTTGTCATCAATCAACGCACTTGGGCCGGCAAACCCAAACCGTCCGCTCTGGTCGGGCAAAGAATTGAGCAACCTAATTGTGACGCTGTCGGTTAGGGTGCGATTCGATCCGTTTTTTACAATGATTGAGTGTCCGATCAGGTATGTTCTTGGGGAGAACAAATACCGGCGTTCGATGACAATGCCTCCGGGCGATTGCCACTTAAGCACAAGCGGTTTGGGCTGATCGTTAACATTTATGTTATAGGCTGTAAAATCTGATTGAAAAACCGCTTCGGGCAACCCTGGAACACTGTTTGCCGTAAAGCCAAGCTGAAGCGTACCGGAGGATACGTTTTCTGAGATCAACTCCTTTAAGGGCGAGTCTTTCTCTGCACTTTCCCTATAGTTTTTAAGCACATAGCTCTTAAAAACCCCTCCCTTTTCCGATATTCTCACGGTATAAAGCGGTGTGTCGACGGTAATGATTTTAGCGGTTTTCTTTGCCTGCTTTTGGCCCGTGGTAACGGGTGTGACGGGAGCCGAGACCTTTTCTCTTTCTTGTTCTCTTTCTTGGACATAGGGTTTTTCGGAAGCGAGTCTTTGCTTTCCTGGTTGTTTTTTAGGCGCAGGAATCGGTTCCTTTTCAACAAAGAAAGCTTGCCACAAAAAAAAGACAAGAAATGAAAGGGCAATCGCTATGAACAATCGGGCTTGTTCCATGATTTTCTCCTAAAACGCAAGTGCAAAAATTAACACCTTTCGGCAAAAGCCGAAGGCCTGGTGTTCAAGAGTCCAAGGGGCCAGGCGATAAAAACCCCGGTTACAGCGGCATGGTTCGTAAAAGGGACCTCTCGTACCGGAAGGAAACAAAGGGCTTGCTTCAAATTTCAATCGGGAACAGGATCGACGCCACCCGGATGAAAAGGATGGCACCGCAAAATTCTCCTCATGGCCAATAACACGCCTCTTACAGGACCGAAACGGTCCACAGCCTGATATGCGTAGTCCGAACAGGATGGATAGAAGCGGCATGCTGGACCCAGCAACGGAGAGAAAATATATTTATACACTGAAATGAGTATAAGACAACATCGCTTCAACATTTAGATGCCGCTATCCTTGAAAAAATTTCCTGCAGAGACAAGAATGCCTCTTTCGAAGATAGTTCCGCTGCCTCTTTCTTGGCAATGAGATGGATGTTCCAGTAACCTGGCATATCATGTCTGTTCAGCCGAAAATATTCTCTGGCAAACCGTTTGATCCTGTTTCGCGTTGCAGCCTTTCCAACCCTTTTCGATACGGTAATACCAAGACGGGATCTTTCATTTTCCGCCGGGGAATATACGGCAACGAAGTATCGGTTTTGAATCTTTTTACCGACTTCCAACAATCGAATGAACTCGGAACGCTTTAAGATCCTGTCTGCCTTGGTAAAAGAAAATTTGCGCAAAATAAAACGCCCTCTGCAACATATCCCAGCCTTGTACGAGTGCCGACAGGTTCAGGTCGCCAAATACTACACCGCCAACCGTTTTCTTCCTTTCGCTCTTCGCCTGTTGATAATTTTTCTCCCCTGTTTGGTGGACATTCGTTTCAAAAAACCATGCTTCCTAGCACGTTTGATATTACTTGGTTGATACGTCCGTTTCATTGGCCGATTCCTTCTCTGATCAAAAACAAGACTCTAATAAATATTGTCCAATGCGAAATTTTATATAATAAACAAATTATTAAAATCATGTCAATAAAAAATCGGCAATTCCAGCAATTCTCGATGAAATTCGAGCCGTAAGCTGAAATGGCTGCATATGAAGTGGTTTGCTGTGGAGGAATTTTCTACGGTGAACAGAGCAGCACGGTCAATCCTTGAGGAGTTCGAAAATATCGAATTGCTCCAGATGGAATTGAGCATTGGGGTAGATTACAATTTGTTTTCCAATGGTTTTTTCCGCATCGCTTATGAGATGGCTTTCCTCTCCGTGAAGCAGCTCGGCAATCCTGGGGTTTACTTTCAGCGTCAATCGAACGCCCATCATGTCTTGAGCCTGCCTGATAATTTCTCGATAAATATTGTAACAAATGGATTGTTTCGAAAGCAGATATCCTTCTCCGTCACAGTAAAAACAGGGTTCGCAAAGCATTCGGTTCAACGGCCTGCGAACTCGCTTCCGTGTCATCTGGATAAGTCCCATTTCGGAAATGGGAAGTATGTGGGTTTTGCTCCTATCCCGCTTGAAGGCCTCTTTAAGAGCATTAAAGACCTTTTCCTGGTTGGCTTTCTTTTCCATATCGATAAAATCGATGATGATAATCCCTCCGATATCTCGCAGCCGAATTTGATATGCAATCTCCTTAACCGCCTCAAGATTGGTCTTTAAAATCGTCTCTTCCAGGTTGTGCACCCCCACATACCGACCCGTGTTCACATCTATTGCAACCAGTGCTTCGGTTTGTTCGATGACAATGTAGCCTCCGGATTTCAGCCACACCTTTCGCTTAAGGGATCGGGATATGTCGGCTTCAAGATTGTATGCATCAAAAATGGATTCGACTCCCTCATACAATTCAACAGAGTCTTTCAGCTTGGGGTTGAACATGTCAAGAAAGGACAAAATGGATTCATACTGCTCACGGGAATCGACAATTAACCGATCCGCTTCATGAATCAAAAGATCCCGCACCGCACGAAGCGTAATGGCGATCTCTTGATGTAACAGGGAAAGGGCAGGGGCTCTTTTGTATTTTTTCTGGATATTCTTCCATAAATCTTTAAGAAAGCTCATTTCATAAGCAAGCTTTTCTTTCTGTATCCCTTCCGAGGCGGTTCTGACAATGTAGCCAAGCCCGTCTTCCCCTTTAAGATCAAGAACCATATTGCGCAGGCGGTCTCTTTCGGTTTCATCCTCAATGCGACGGGAAATACCTACATGATTGGAGTTGGGCATAAGCACCAGAAATCTGCCGGGCAGCGAAATATAAGAGGTTACCCGCGCCCCTTTGGTGCCAATGGGAGACTTGGCAACCTGAACAAGGATCTCTTGTCCCTCGGAAATCAGGTCCTCAATAGGAACCCTCTGGTTGCTGGAAACCCCTACCGATTCGTGGTCTTCAGGTCCTGAAACCAGCGCCTGATCTTCTTCGTTTATGTCATTGAAGCGCTGGACCAAATCTTCGTGGTGATTCCCATCTACATCGTCTACATAAATAAACGCAGCCTGCTGTAATCCAATATCGATAAATGCGGCTTGCATACCGGGCAGCACGCGCTGCACCCTGCCTTTATAAATGTTGCCGGCAATATCGGCATTATCGGGACGCTCAACAAACAGCTCCACGATCGTGCCGTCTTCTAAAAGCGCAACACGGGTTTCGTGCTCGGTTACATTGATGATAAGTTCTTTGTACATACTTTAACCACTGTTGCCTGTTTGATGATGGTCTCGGGAAGTTTAAAAATTTGTGCGATCACCTCTGCGGGCCGAACGAGTTTTCCAGCATCAGGACGAATCCTTAACTTAAGTATCTTGGGGGATATCAAGTCGATACCTGTAATGATTTTCTTGAGATCCGTCCGCTGTATCTTCCCTTTCCTGTTTTTCCGCTCATAGACCCACTGTACACTGTCAACAAAGAAATTTATCCTTTTTTTATCAAAAAAGCCATCTTTAAGTACCACTCGATATGTGGAGACCGTCGTTTTTTTCCTTGAAGATTTTGATGAAGACAAACGGCAGGTTTTGATACACAGCCCACCTGGAAGTTGTTTGTTTAGACGGGTTTTGATCTCTTCCGGCGAAATGGTGTCCAAAACGCTCATATAAAACACTTCAGACTCACTTTCCAGGCCAACGGGAAGCGGGTCATTAAAAGATATTTTCGGCAACGGATGGAACCCTTCGGAATACTTCACAGCAATTCGGGCTCTTCGAACCGCTCGGAGGATAATGTTTTTCAGCTCAAGATGTCCGAAAAACTTTGCCTGGCCCATTTTTGAATACCATATTTCAAGCTGCCTGTAGACCGCATGCCGGTTGTCTCCCCTGTCTGCCCCTTGACCCGCAAAAGCCTCAATCGGGTAAAAGGAAACGGGCTTCAAGGTTTCAAAGTCACAGACCCCGCAACCCTGGCATTCAGAGAAACGGCAGTCTGCAGTCAATTCACCCTTCAAGGCGCGTTTCCATTCCCGCTTAAGAAATGCTTTGTTCACCTTGATGTCGATATGATCCCAGGGCAGCGGTTCCTCTAATTTTCGGGTACGGGTGGTAAAAAACTCCATATCCACAGCCGTTTTTTCGATAGCCGTCTGCCAGGTGTGAAATCGGAACTTATCGCTCCAGCCGTCGAACCTGCAACCGTTTTCATATGCCTTGACAAGCAGAAGCGAAAGACGTCGATCCCCTCTGGAAAAAAGTCCCTCGAGGATACTGGTCTCGGGATTCTGCCATTTCAACTGAACACCGGAGATATTGAGCTCCTGTTTAATCCAAGCAAGTTTTTCTTTTGCTTCGGGTAAAGATATCTGAGGTTCCCACTGAAAAGGCGTGTGCGCTTTTGGAATGAATGCAGCGACACTTATGTTAAGCTTGCCCCGGTGGCCGTTGGATGGCCGAATCTTTCGAAGCCGTTTGACCAGTGCGATTAACTCTTCTATGTCTGCTTTGCTCTCTGTGGGAAGACCCACCATGAAATAAAGCTTGATGACCTGCCATCCCATTTTGAAGGCGATTTCAACGGTTTTATGGATATCATCTTCGGTGATGCTCTTGTTGATCACATTGCGAAGCCGCTGACTTCCTGCTTCGGGTGCTATGGTGAATCCGGTCTTGCGTATTTTCTTGATAAGTTCCATTATCTTCGGTGTAAGGGTTTCCGCCCGCAAGGAAGGCAGATTAACCGCAATTCGATGAGTCTTACCCCGGTAGATTAGGCGCTCCATAAGGGGTATGATGCCACTGTAATCTCCCGTGCTTAAAGAGAGCAACGATAGATTTCCATAGCCGGTTGAAACACAGCTTCTTTCGGATTGAGCAAGAATTGTTGGCGCTGAGCGTTCCCGAACGGGGCGGTAAATCATTCCCGCCTGGCAGAATCGACATCCCCTGCTGCATCCTCTTGCAACCTCGAGTCGAAGACGATCGTGCACGGGTTTGTCGTATGGAACGATGGGTGAGTCCGGAAAGGGGGCTTTGTCAAGATCGGCAACGATGGCGCGGGTAACGGTATGATACTCAGGATAAATCGGTTTAAGTCTCTGAAATCCATCGCTTCCCAAATACCACTTAAAAAAACCAGGCACATAAACGCCTTCAAGCTTAGACCATTCTCTTAGCAGGGCATTCCTATCAGTACAAGCGCTGTCTTTCCACTGAAGCCAGGCATGAACCATCTTTAATATTAGCTCTTCTGCGTCGCCGATTACCATGGCATCGAAAAAATCGGCAACAGGCTCGGGATTGCAGGTGCAGGGTCCTCCTGCAATGATAAACGGGTGGGAGCCATCTCGCTCATGGGAAAAAAACGGTATGCCGGCAAGATCAAGCATGTTTAGAATGTTGGTGTAATTAAGCTCGTATAAAAGACTGAACCCGATGATATCAAAGTCCCCAAGCGGCGTGTGCGTCTCTAGCGAGCACAGTGGAATCTTTTCGGATCGAAGGTAGCGCTCCATATCGACTCTAGGAGCAAATGCCCTCTCTGCAGCGATTTCTTTTTGAGCGTTTAATATGAAATAGAGTATCTGAAGCCCGAAATGAGACATCCCGATTTCATATAGATCCGGAAAGGCCAGCGCAAACCGCAATTTTACGCTCTTGGGGTCTTTTCGGATACTGTTGACCTCCGTACCCAGGTAGGTGCTGGGGTGTTCAACCAGCGGTAAGATATCTTGAAGCGAATTTATGCTCATGGTATAAAAATCCATATTGTTACTTAAACCGATCGGTTCCAGGTTCAGGGTGCGGTACTTGTGGATTTTAACCCTGAACGCAGAACGATCGACCGATCAACCCGGGTTTTATTTATAGGTATATCGCAAAATGAGATTTAATTCTATTTTTTACTTCACCCCATTTGAACCGGCGCACAGAAGGCATCCATACAGTGCCGGGTTGCTTTCATTTGCCGTGATTGCACTTGTAATCGCTTTGCTTCAAATCACTGCCGTAAACAGCCATGGTTCCGAGTTTAATCGCGAAACCCCCGTGGTCAGAACGGTTCGCAAGGTGAGCCCGGCCGTGGTGAACATAAGCTCGGAATATGAGGTACGCAAGCGAGTTAATCCGTTTTCCGCATTTGACATAGACCCGTTCTTCGATTCTTTTTTCAAAGATTTCTTCGAACACGGTATTGAGCGACGCTATAAACGAAACAGCCTCGGCTCAGGGGTGATCATCGATGGAAACCGCGGTTATATTCTTACCAATGCTCATGTGCTTGAAAAAACCGCTACCATAACCGTAACGTTAAAGGACGAAAGGGAATTTCGGGCGCAGGTGGTGGGGGTTGATCCGGAGTCTGACCTGGCGGTGCTTAGGATCGATTCCAAAAAGCCACTGCCCTCGATTGAGATGGGAGATTCAGATGACCTGATGATCGGAGAAACCGTGATCGCCATTGGCAATCCCTTTGGCTTCTCCCATACCGTAACCACAGGAGTCATCAGTGCTCTTAATCGCAGCATTCGAACGGAAAACAGGGTGTTTCAAGACTTCATCCAAACAGATGCCTCCATCAATCCCGGAAACAGTGGCGGCCCCCTGCTCAACATCAACGGTGAGCTGATCGGAATCAACACGGCCATCTATGCTAAGGCCCAGGGAATCGGTTTTGCCATTCCCATCAACAAAGCCAAGCGAATCGTATCGGATTTGATCCGATACGGCGAGGTGATTCCCGCCTGGATCGGCATCACCCCGCAGGATCTGGATGTAAGAGTGGCACAATACTTAAACGCAAGGGGCATAAAGGGGGTTTTGGTCAGATCTGTTGATGAAATAAGCCCGGCGAAAAAAGCCGGCATCAGAGAGGGGGATCTCATCCTTGCGCTGGGAGCACGGAAAGTGGATTCTGTTAAAACTTACGAGTCGGTGCTAAAGGGGATCGCCGCCGGAAAAGTACTGGATGTGCAAATCTGGCGCGATGGCAAGAAAAGGACTGTTTCCCTAAAAACCGCTATTTTCCCTGAACAGCTGGCTATGGCTCTTGCCCAACGGCTGTTAGGCGTTCGGGTTGAAGACCTATCCAGAAAAATCCGCCGCAGGTTTAGCATCCCGGCAAAAGAAGGCGTGGTGATCACGGAGCTTAACAGCAGAACCTATTTGGCCCGCATCGGTGTTCGGCCGGGGGATGTCATCCGACAAATGGATGAAATCGTGATTAAAAACACCGCAGATTTCAAGAAGGCCATCGTAAAATATCGAAAGAAATCTTCGGTGGTGCTGCTTGTGCAAAGAGGAAATCAGCTTTACTACATTACGGTGAACTTAAGGCAGGGAGAGCTATCATGAAGCGAACCAAGATTGTTCACCTCGTCAACGCAGATACTGCCCAGGGTCGTGTTCTGCTGATGGGTTGGGTTAGAACGCGGCGTGATGCCAGGGGCTTTTCATTCATTGAGGTCAACGACGGCTCGTGTTTGAAAAATATTCAGGTCATTGCAGATGAAAAATTACACAATTATAAGAAGATTCGAAAGCTGTCCACCGGCTCTGCGGTTTCCGTTACCGGGAAGCTGGCGGAATCCAAAGGCGCCGGTCAAAAATGGGAAGTAATCGCCGATGGGATCGAGATAATCAGTCTGGCTCCCGAGTCTTATCCCCTTCAGAAAAAACGCCACAGCGATGAGTTTTTAAGGGCCATCGCGCATCTGCGGCCCAGAACCAACAAGTACGGGGCGGCATTCCGTGTGCGATCCGAGATGGCTTTTGCGATTCATAAGTTTTTCAGAGACAGGGGCTTTCGGTATATCCACACACCCATTCTCACAGGTTCTGATTGCGAGGGCGCCGGCAACCTGTTCCGGGTCACCGCACTTGACCTAAACCGCCTTCCCATGCAATACGGAACAGTTGATTATTCGAAAGATTTTTTCGGCAAAGAGGCCAAGCTTACGGTCTCCGGCCAGCTGGAAGCAGAGATGCTCGCCTTAGCGCTGGGAGATGTGTATACCTTCGGCCCCACGTTTCGGGCTGAAGATTCCAATACAAGAAGGCACGCAGCGGAGTTCTGGATGGTGGAGCCGGAGATGGCCTTTTGTGATTTGCAGGGCAACATGAATCTTGCCGAAGAGCTGGTTAAGTATCTGTGTGGTTTTGCGTTGGATGAATGCAGAAGTGATTTAGAGCTGTTCGCAAGGTTTGTGGACAAACGCCTTCTTACCGCCCTGGAGCGCATCGTCCAGTCGCAATTTGTCCGCCTGCCATACAGGGAAGCGGTGGATATACTGATCAGATCCGGAAAACGCTTTGAATACCCTGTCCGATTCGGCCTCGACTTACAATCCGAGCATGAGTGGTATCTGACAGAAGAGCATTTCAAGAAACCGGTTATCGTTTTTGACTATCCAAAGGCTATCAAGCCGTTTTATATGCGGGTAAACGACGATGGGATAACGGTTGGGGCAATGGACGTGCTGGTTCCCAGTATCGGAGAAATCATCGGCGGAAGCCAGCGCGAGGAACGGCTAGATGTGCTGGAACGTCGAATGGAAGAAACCGGCATGCGAAAAGAGGATTACTGGTGGTATCTGGATGCACGCCGGTACGGCTCGGTTCCCCACAGCGGATTCGGGCTTGGGTTCGAAAGATTGCTGATGCTGGTAACCGGAATTTCCAACATCCGCGATGTCATACCCTTTCCAAGAACGCCCAAAAACATCGAATTTTGACCCCTTTTGGAACCTTCGGAGAGACGGCATGAAAGAAAAGCTCCTTCTTGAAAAAAGCTACCATCTGTACCGTAAGTCTTTGGAGATCGTACCGGGAGGCAGCCTTGGGGTAAGGAGGCCCACATTTTATATCGGCGAGGAATATCCACTGTTTCTTAAAAGTGGAAACGGGGGAAGGGTGCTCGATGTGGACGGAAACGAATATGTGGACCTGATCTGTGGTTACGGTCCGCTTATCCTGGGGCACAGAGAGAAGGAAATCGACGATGCGGTGTGCGAAAAACTTAAAACCCACGGGTATTGCTTCGCCTTAACCCACGAGATGCAACTTGAGCTTGCCCAAAAGCTAACGGAGATCATACCGTGTGCGGAGATGTGCCTTTTTGCAAAGACAGGCTCTGATGTTACAACAACCGCCATCCGCATTGCCAGGCATGTAACTAAAAGAAACAAGGTTCTGCGATGCGGATACCACGGCTGGCATGAGTGGTGTGTCACCGGCAAGGGAGGCATTCCTAAAAAAGCATATGAAGATATCCTACCCTTTCCTTACGGGGATTTGAACTTGCTGGAAGACCTGCTGAAAGAACACGGCGACGACACAGCAGCGATTATAATCACACCGGTGGAACATGAGCTCAACCGTCCGGTAAAAGACCCCGAACCTGGCTACCTTGAAGGGGTAAAGGAACTGGCTGACAAACACGGGGCGCTTTTGATTTTTGATGAGATCCGTACCGGGTTTCGTTACCACATAGGCGGTGCCCAGCGCTGGTTTGGCGTAACCCCACAGCTGGCAGCCTTCGGCAAGGGACTTGCAAACGGCTTTGCCATCAGTGCGCTTGTGGGGGCCAAAGAATACATGCAGGCGGCGGCGGATGCTGTCTATATCAGCGCTACTTACTATTCCGATGGCCTGGCCCAGCTGGCTGCGCTTAAAACCATCGAGATTCTTGAGCGCGAAAATGTACCGCAGGCGTTAAGAGAAAAGGGCAACCGATTCGCTCAACGGGTTGAGGCCCTGATCAAGAAAAGTGCGGTTCCCTGCCTTTATTCCGGCAGCCCTTTTATGCCCTATTTTACCTTCCACAGCGGCGATGAGAGTAAAGATCGCAGAATGAGAGATGTTTTCTTCACCTCTCTTATTCGAAACCGTATTTTGATCGGGCCCAACCATCACGGGTATATTGCACATCGGCACACCGCCGAAGATCTTAAGGCCGTGCTGGACGCCATCGAAGAGGCCCTTGCAGACGTATCGACCGCCGTATAGGCGCTCACACGCCGGTTGTTATTTTAAACGGGCTGTATGATTTCGATCGGATATCGAAGGCATCAGGCGTTTTTAGTGTTCAGAGCTCAGGGGTGCGGAAAAGGAGGCAGGATTATCGCTGCTGAACTTCCAAACACTGAACCTCTGTGTACATGCACTAACTTTAGTATTAAAAAAGATTGTAAGTCTATTTAAAAAGCAGTTGACTGTCTACTGCCCACAAGGGCGTAAGCATAAAGGAGCCAGCAATGAACTTCATCGTGATATGTCTTGACAGCTTAAGACGGGATCATGTGGGTTGCTACGGCAACTCATGGATTCGAACTCCCAATCTGGATAAATTCGGAAGGGAAAACATTATTTTTGACAACATGTATCCAAACGGCATTCCCACCTTGCCGTTTCGTCGGGGTGTGATGCAGGGCCGGCGTGTTCATCCCTTTCGCGACCGTGTCCCCAGGCACCCTCGCAATTATATCACTCTTTTGGGCTGGCACGGACTTGCCGAGCAGTATCTTACCATCCAGGAAGTGCTGCAACAAAACGGCTACATCACCGGCATGATCACCGATGTGCCCCACATGTTTCCGCCGGATGTGAATTTTCACATCGGTTTCGACAGCTTCGAGTTCATCCGTGGCAACGAGTGCGACCGTTACAGAACCGGAGGGACCAGGCGCAAGGACTATGCAAACTATATCATCGACGACATTAAGGGCACCATACAGCAAAGGTACCTGGAACAGCAGTTGATCGCACTCGATGAGGCCAGAAGCGAGGAGGACTATTTCTCTGCCCGCGTGTTCAGGGCTGCAGAGAAGTGGCTTGAGCGAAACGCCCGGTATTACGAGAAATTCTATCTTTATATAGACAGCTTCGATCCCCACGAACCCTGGAACCCGCCATACGAGTACCGCAGAATGTACGACAAAGGATATGAGGGCAGGGAAATCGTTCTCCCACAGCCCGAATCTGCGAAGAACATGACCGAAAGTGAACTGAAGCATATGAGAGCAATGTACGCGGGCAAGGTAACGATGGTGGATCGATGGTTTGGACACTTCATGGAAAAATTCAACCATATGGAGCTTCATGAGGACACCGCCGTGCTTGTGGTCTCTGATCACGGTCATCCTCTGGGCGAGCACGGTATTGTTCGAAAGATTCCATCCGCTTGCCGTTTCAACATGCTTGATGCGGTGATGCTCATGAGTCTTCCGGTTGGTTACGGCTGTCACGGCAAACGCATCGCCACCATGATCCACGAGTATGATTTCGCCCCAACGCTGCTTTCCCTTGCCGGAGTTGAAAAGCCAGATTCCATGAACGGAAAGGACTTCAGCAAGGTTTTGACAGGTGAGGCGGAAACAAATAGAACCTATGCCGCAGGCGGCTACGGACCTTTCACCTATGTAAGAACGACAGACTACTACTACCTGCTGAACCTGGCAAACCAGAAAGAAAAATATCTGTTTGATCTTAAAGCCGATCCCAAGAACATGAACAACATCGCTGATAGCAAACCCCAACTGGTGGCCGAGATGGATCTTATGGTAGAAAAGGAACTTGATGGCTGGACGATTCCCGAGCAGGCAGGCACTTCTGGTTACTTAAGAGAATGGAAACCGGCTTATAGGATCAGAAAAAAGCCCTGGACCTCGGTGTACTCATAAGCCAAGCGGCTGGGCGCACCCTGTTTTTGAATGACAGATGCTATATTAGATCTCTAAGCCGACGCGAAATGCTCACCCTACCCAAGAAAGGACCAAGAACCGTTCTGAAACATTCCGTATCATCTGCATAAAAGCTCAAGGGGCAGCGCCAAAGGCTGTCCCGATAGCCCTTTTCTCTGCAAATGGTACTGGAGTGCAGCTTCTCTGATCGCAGGATATTTGTGCCAGGAGATTGTCGGCTGAACCTGGTTTAAGCTCTGGTATGAACCTTGCTCGACTCCGGCAGGTGCCGTACGGCAATAAGGGCTGCAAATGGGATAAGCGCAATAATGCTTAGCACCGGTCGTATTCCGAAAGCATCAGCCAGCCGGCCGGCAAGCGGCATTAGGATGCCTGAAATACCAATGGCAAAGCCCATTACAATGCTTGAAACAAGAGATCGGTTATTGGGGGCGACCTGCTGAGCCAGGGTAACCCCGGGATAAAGAGTGGCAAGCATCAGGAATCCTGAAATAAATGCCAGAGGATAGATCCACCAGCCCGTACCGAAAATAAAAAGGAGAAGAAAAGGCGAAGAGAGTCCGAACGAAAAATAATAGACCGGTTTAAATCCTATCCTGTCCACAAGATGTCCGCATACGATAGCGCTAAGAGAGCCGCCCACGGTGAAAAGCGATATGATGGCTCCCACGGATACCAGAGAGTGTCCTTCAGAGGAATAAAGCATCGGTATGAAGGTCAGCAGCGTCTGTTCAACAAACCCTCTTGATACCGCTAAAATCCATATAAGAGCAACCGGTATCCAGACCTTGCCGAGGGTATCCCTGATGGCACTTAAAGCCTCTTTCGGTTTGTCTGTTTCTTCTTTCGATGCCGGAATCAGTATTATCAGGCATATAAAGACAAAAAAACCGAAAATGGTTGTAACAGGCAACAGGTTCAGCCCGTATATCGATACAAATGTTGCAGCCACGATCGGACCGAGTGTAAAACCAAGAATTCCGCCAAGGCCGAAGATTGATATGCTAAACCCGGTATGCTGCCCTGCAAAAACCGATACCATGCCTGCCGCTGTGGGGTGATAAATGGCCGAGCTTATGGATCCAAGGCCTATCAAGGCAAGTACTATCACAAAGGAAGGAACGACCCCTACCAGCGGGATGCATACGGCTCCCATAAGCGAACTTACCAGAAGAATCCGGCGCGGCCGGTACCGGTCCGCCATAAACCCGAATACAGGCTGGATCAGAAACCCCATAAGCGTAGCAACCGCTGTTATCACACCCACCTGGGCCAGGTTAAGAAAGAACTTCTTCGCCAGCACCGGCAACAAGGGTCGTACAAAGGAGAGGAAAAAATCTCCTGAAAAATGCACCAGGAAAAGGGCGAAAATAGCTTTTTTATTTATTTTTGTTATACGGGTCATGATATATTCTTTATGCTTGATACAGCGAACAAATCGTCTACCATTTTTCCGGGCAATGGTAAATGTGAATTTGATCTTTTTCCAGTAATTCTGGGTGAACAATAAAACTTATTTAATTCCGCTGGATAATCGGCTTTTTACTCGCTCAAAACTCGCATAAAAATGAGCCTGGGCAGGGCTTTGAGAATGAATTTATCGTAACTCAAGTTTCGCACCCCCCTTTTTCTGGGAAATGCCTTATATAATGGCGTCGAATGAAATTTTTATAGGCAAAATACATTTTACCATCCTTCGATGACGGCACAATGGCAGTCAACAAAGCGTTTAAACCAGAGCAATCAAGATCTTCCGCTACTTAGCGCCGCTTTCCTTGTGCCTTAAGCTCGATGTTTCCGATTGGATGGCCACCTAAGAGCTTCGGTGTAATTATTTTGCCTATAAAAATTTTATTCGACTTAAGACCCATTGGCAATTTTACGATAAAGTGGGGTGAAACTTAAAACCTTTGTATAGGTCGGTTTAAGGGTAACTTCTATGCTTCAAACAATTGACCGCTTAAAAATCCGATCACCCGGCTTCAATATGAAATTCACCGAGAATTGCTGTGATCTTTTTCCAATTTAACCGGAAAAAAGGCACATCTGTTCTACTTTTCTGTTTACATAATGACCGTATGGCAAAACTATAAGCCATCAGGCAATGATCAGCGGCGGTATAAAACCGCAAATACGGACAAAATCGGCTGATGTCCAAATTGATAGCGACGTTTTTCCTTGACAAACACCCACCCTTTTGCCATGCATTGGCTTGCTGGAAAGCAACTTCTTACTCTATCAATGAAGGGCAGCAACCGAATTGCAGTTGCAGGAAAAGTTACGAGCCCCATAAATCCTGCGGCCCACTGTTCTCTCCGTACAAGGTGCCGGCATACGTTTGATCGATGCGCAACCGAACACACCAGTGTACCTATAATGGAAGGAGCCGTTGTGGTATCCCACGCGATCTAACAACAGAAAAATACAGGACAGGGCTTAGAATTTAAAAGGAGATAAAAAATTGGATTTTGAAAATCACCCGTTGATCAGCTGGCTGCGCTCTGTAAGACGCGATTTTCACATGCACCCGGAGCTTGGGAACATGGAATTTCGTACAACGAAAAAAATAAAAGAAATATTAGGCGCTCTCGGAATCGAACTCCAGGAGCTTCCATCGGTTGAAACGGGAGCAGCCGGGGTATTTTTCGGAAAATCACGTGAAAAAACGATAGCCCTGAGGGGAGACATCGACGCGCTTCCAATGACTGAAAGAAACGATGTTCCATACAAATCGGTAAACGAAGGAGTTATGCACTCCTGCGGACATGACTGCCATGCAACGATAATCCTTGGAGTAGCGAAAACACTTGCCGATTCGGATGCAGGAAAGGATCTTAACGGAAATGTCAAGTTCATCCTGCAACCTGCCGAGGAGACGGTAAACGGTGCTGTTGCAATGATAGATGCCGGCGTTCTTAAAAACCCCACCGTAACACGTATAATCGGAATCCACATGAATTCGGATATTCCAGTGGGTCGGGTGGGGCTCTATAAGGATGTCAGCAATGCCGGGGCGGATACTTTTAGCCTTGAAATACACGGCAAAGGGGTTCATGGCGCGTTCCCGCACGAGGGGATCGATCCCATTGTAGCTGGTGCCTATTTTGTTACCGGGGTTCAATCCATTGTAGCAAGAAATATCGATCCGGTCGATTCGGCGGTGATTACGGTCGGTAAATTTCAGGCGGGAACCGCACCGAATATCATTCCGGATCGAGCGGTACTTACCGGTACCGTTAGATATTTCAGCAAAAAAGTTCGCATGCTTATAATTGAAAGGCTCGAAGCGCTTGCCCTTGGGCTTGAAAAAACGTTTCAGGTGGAAGTCGACTATCGATTCAACGATGGTGTTCCCGTATGTATAACCGATCCAGGAGTAACGGAAGATCTCTACACGGCGGCCGTAAAGGTTCTTGGGGAGGAAAATGTTCATTACGTAACCCCCCAGATGGGCGGGGAGGATTTCGGCCAGTTCATGGACCGGGTACCTGGCACCTTCATGCGCATAGGCTGCAGAAACGAGGAAAAGGGGATCATCCACAAGGGACACTCACCCTATTTTGATGTTGACGAGACCGCTCTTGCCGTTGGAGTGGAAGTTCTTACCCAAGCGGTACGCTCTTATTTGAGCTGATCCAGACGCCTTACCAGCCCAGCTTTTAAGCGGTTTTGATGCAGGTAACGAATGGGCTGTAAAATGCAGCCGCCCGAATCTACCGGTATCGGTTTATCCCGTATCCGCAAAAACATCCGACTCCCTTCGGCCAAGGTTCATCTCATGATGCCGGCCACAGGCATAGTCCATTCTCATTTTTATCTTGTCACGGCGGCTTGTCCGGCGTAGTTTTGAAGAAGGCGGAAGCCTTCTGGTAAAGACAGGTAAAGTCTCACTAAGAAATAGCAATTCCAAACCTCAAACCACAGTACCATAAAATACTTGACCTTTTTGCATTTAAATTGCAGAATATATATATATGGATTAAGCGAAAATATGAAATAACCCTTCAGCGATTATTCGACCAATTGCCTGTAACCAGTGGTAACCGGTGGCCGCCAGGTGGGCAAAACCAGCCTGGTGTGCAAAGTGTTTCATGATTTTTCCTACGTTTCCCTCGATGTCCCGGCCGTTGCCGAACAGGCTGAACAGAACCCCGCTGTATTCTTAAAATCACACAAAGAGCCGCTATCATTGATGAGGTGCAGTATGCACCATCGCTGTTGAGATCGCTCAAAGTGGCATGTAATACGGGATGTCCTTAATTTTTTAATATCAAAGGATAATTTTCTCGAAGGTAACAATCTCGTTCCTCCAAAGTATCCAACCACAGCAAGTAAGGCCGTCCCACTATATCATATACGATAATGGCGACACGTTTAATTACCGGGAAAATGCCACCCATCTACCCATAAACTTGTGCGCCATAAAGAATCCATTCGGGTGCCTTTTCTGATAAGATGCCCAAAACAGTAACACCCGGATCAAATACCACTCAACTTGTCGGTCTTCAGGATTTGATGCCTCCCATTGTCAACCGAGCGGATGTTGAGCTTTCGGGCAACTTGCACAACGAGAGAGCTTCGTTCCGGTTTTGGAAGGAAAAGAAATTGCCTGGTTAAAATCGTTTTACGTACAAAACGTCATCCGGTTTAAAAATATTGAGCAGATGCTCTCATCCCGTGGAGGACCAAACATTTCATAATATTGATTTCTTCTGATCGGATAATCGTTGCCGCATACCCCGTTACCGGTTCTCCCATTTCTTTTGCCAGAATGTGCTGAAGGGTATTTGCCATTGCTTCAGCAATCTCGATTATGGCGTATTTTAATCCCTTGACAACCCATGGTTCTTTTAGGGTCTCTGCGTTGGTTCTCCTCTGCATCAACTCATCAATCTCATGATGGCGCGCTTTTATCTCTTGTAAATATCTTTGGATTTTTTCAATATCAATCTTCATAATGAAGCTTCAACCAGCAGCCCACGCATTACCGATATTTTAAAGAAACGTATTCAATTAGATCTGTTCTAACATCTGGATCTTGGTCAATCAGAAGGATTACTTCCGTAAATATTCTTTTCAGAAAAGTAAACGTCGCCTCATTTATAATTTTTGCATCAAATTGATCTGCAGGAATATTGAGATTTGCCTGTCTTGCCTTACGAGATAGATCTGCCTTTATTTCGGAGGTAGCTACAAAGGAATTTTCATCAGGATTCCTGATATATATACCGATATCAATATCTCTATACGATTTTTCTAAAACAAAAAAACTGTACCTTGAAAAGGTGGTGCGCTCCCAGCCTATCAGTAGGAAAAGTTGGAGCTGCTTTTAACAATACAGCCTATGCTTTGCGACTATTCTTAAACGTTTTATACAAAGTTGACTATAGTCTGTAGATCTATAGTCTGCACTCTGCCATTATATTTTAATTAGTTCAACAAAGGAGAGTTCTGTGTCCCCAGAACAGGCATTCGGTAAGGTGCTTCGAGAGATTCGCCAAGAGCTTAAAATTTCACAAGAAAAGCTCGGACTCGACAGCGGTTACCACCGAACGTATATCAGTCTGCTTGAAAGAGGTGAGAGAAGTCCGACTTTGACCACAATTTACAGCCTTTGCAAAACCCTTCATATCAAACCGGCTGCAATACTTGAGCGTGTTCAAGCTCTGGCAGATCCATCTTCATTTGAATTGAAAAAGGAAGAGCAATGAAAATAGTCAAGTTAGAAACGCTTATCGATGCCGGATCTTTTACAAAAACTCACGATTGGAAAGTAATTTACAAGCATATCGAAGAATCAATCAAAAAAATAGAATGGCCTGCCGGTACCGGATCGTTTACACTATATGATGAGTCCGGCAAGAAACGGGGTAAGGGAAGCGGGGTTAAACCGATTAAAGTGGATTTTATGAAAAAACTGGCGTCACTCGGATGGGACCTTGAGACACCACTGGATATAGCCACCGTAAGAAGGCCGGGGGCAATGGATGCCACATATCGCGTGCAAGACAAATTTTTTTGTGTAGAATGGGAGACGGGCAACGTTTCATCCAGTCATCGGGCAATCAACAAGATGGCACTCGGGATACTAAAAGGCGTTCTGATTGGGGGCATACTCATTGTTCCAACCCGGACCATGTATAGATACCTTACGGATCGGGTCGGTAACCTAACTGAGTTGGAACCTTATTTTCCCCTCTGGAGCTCACTGAACATAAAAGAAGGTTTTCTAGCTGTAATGGCTGTTGAGCATGATGCAGTCAGCCGATCTGTTCCCCGTATTCCCAAAGGCACCAACGGCAGAGCACTAAAGTGAAATTAGGTCTTTTCCAATATAACAATATATTCCTCTCGCATGGTATTGGCAATACCTGATATCCGGCGCGCTAGTGATCGGACCGGAATGAAGCTATGTTCTACTGCAAGATCAGCAAGAATCTTATGAAGACCTGGCACCTCCTCAGGAGGCACATCAAGAACCTTGCTCAGCTGTTTATCGTTTGTTCCCACCACTATAGTACATAACCGACCGGCTCTGAGCACTCGAGCACACTCGGAAAGTACCTGATTCATATCAGCGATATAAAGATCGTATTTTTCCCGCAGCTTTTTCCCACGCAGACCTATCATTTTTTCTCTCAGTTTCACTATGTCTTCTCCAAGGTAATTCAAATGGAATGAATCATTTTGAAGATAATCAATCGCAAAACTGTATGGCGGAGAGAACAAGACACCGTCAATGCTTTGGGGTTCAAGCGGCAAAGCTCGTGCATCACCCTCTAATGCACGGGCTTCTGCTAGCTCCGATTCCGAACCATCTAAAATTCGCTGAATCTTTTCGACAACAAAAACATAGCGTTCCAAAACAGTTCGGAATTGTTCTATGGGAGATGCTCGGTTGCTTCTTTCCGCATAGCCCGCGCTGTCCAAGTAGGCCAGTGATAAAAAATCATATACAGCCGCATCTTCACTGCCTATTAATCTATGTTGTTGTTTTGATTTCTTGGCTTCGTACGCTGCCGTAGTTTCTCTAACAACACTTCCAAGCCAATTATTTCGTCCTTTTGTCCTTTGTTTGCTCCCTTGTTCCGACTGCCCGATAACTTTTACAAAATGCTCGAAGAGTTCCTTGTAATTTTTCAATGCACCATACAGCGGCTTTTGAGGGATCACCAATCCGTTAAGTTTTGCCTGGGTCATAAACCTGCAAAAGGGACTTACATCAATGCCAACCGATTTGATCCCCATCAGGGTGGCTTCGATCAGAACCGTCCCCGAACCCATCATGGGATCCAATATCGTATCTCCAGGTTTAAGACCCATAATATTTATTAAGCCTTTTATCATTTGGGGGTGGAATTTGCCCCGATAAGGAAACAGACCATGGGTTGCATATCCCGTTTTAAACAAATTGTTGGCAAAAAAAGACCTTAAACGTGAAGAAGAGTGTTTCGGAAGCCGGACCGGCTCGCCTGTACACATTAAATAGTGGCGGGTCAGTCGCTCTCCAACACGGGCAAAGTAAGCACCGTTACGGATAAGCTCATCTTCGTTAAGCAATTGGCTTTCGTAAAACGCTAAAGCCAGCTCATAGACTTCATTGAGCTGAGGGATAATCTCCAGATGTTTTGGAAAAATGCGGCCATACATGCCCTCCACAAGGACATCTCGGACCATATGTGTATATCCGTCGGCAGTATGGCTTTGTATTTTCAAAACAGGCTGATTGATCCTCCATTTAAAATGGAATAACGTTCACGGTTCAACATAGTCTGTGGTTGCGTGGGGTTCAAGGTCATTGTATTTCAAACGTTCGATAATTACATCACAACTTTCAAGCTCTATTCCGATCCATCGCCGATTTTCACGTTCACATACATCAAAAGTGGTGCCGCTTCCTCCAAAAGGATCAAGGATGATATCTCCAGGTTCTGTTGATATATGCACAACCCTGTACAGCAGTTTTGTGGACAATTGATTAGATGTTCTTTTTTTACTTTTAAACTTCCAATGCCGGACAGGAGGGATATCGTTCCACACATCGGTAAGATTAACACCGTGTGGGTTCATCGCTTTACGGTGCCCTCCGTAGTCCTTTATTTCCCCACCACAATGCCGACATTTTTCAATCGGTGTTCTAATTCTATGAAAAACTTTCGGTTTTCCTCTGGTATAATAAAGCAAACTGTAATGGGAAGGATATAATCTTCCGGGGATGGGCAAAGAAAATTTGATATTGATGGCAATCCAGTGTCTAAATTCAAGACCTTCTTGAACCAAATAATTTCCGAGAACAATATTCCATTTGGGAATGTTGTAAATAAAAAAACTGCCCCCCTGCTTAAGCACCCTTGCGCATTGATGAATCCATTGCCGGCACCATAAAAGATATTGCTCAGGGGTAAGATTGTCATTGACATTTTCCCCATAGCTTTTTTTTAGATTAAAAGGAGGATCGGCAAATACGGT
>JAFDFZ010000063.1 GCA_019309565.1 Deltaproteobacteria bacterium | reverse complement strand
GCCGGGATCGTGGTTCGCAACTCATTGATTCTCATCGAATTTATTCAAATGGCGCTTCGTGAGGGAAAAGATTTGCGAGAAGCTTTACTGCGGGCGGGAGCGGTGCGTATGCGCCCTATTTTTCTCACCGCAGGCACCACTTTGCTGGGCAATCTCGTTATTACACTGGATCCTATTTTCAGTGGCCTTGCCTGGACCATCATTTTTGGTATAGCGGCATCGACCATGTTTACGTTGTTTGTCATTCCGGTGCTTTATGAGCTGATTTACCGGAACGTACCTGGGCAGGGACTGCCTTTAAGAAGGGATTTGGAAACGTGAAATTTGCAATGAAGTTTATCGGAATCGCATTGGCCATGGCGATGCTCGCCGGGGTGATGGCTTATTTGGCCGGGTTCTTTGAAACCAAGATTCCTATCGATTATCGCGGGGTCGTGCCGTCTCAGGCTGAAAGCCGGTGGATTGCCGTTGAAATCACAACCGAACCTCTTATCGAAAAGGCCGCGGGCACTGTCCGCGCCAAAGTTGAAACGGTGATCTCCCCGGTGATTACAGCAACCATAACGTCGATTTTCGTTTATGCCGGAGACGAGGTGAAACGCGGCGATGTGCTGGTACAACTGGATGCACGGGAGCTTCGGGCCAGGGTCGACCAGGCCCGTCAGGCCGTCGCCGCTGCTAAAGCCAGATTGAAGCAGGCTGAAAAAGACTACGGCAGGCTTCTGAGGATTTACAAGGCAGATGTCGGCGCGGTTTCAAAAGCAAGACTGGATCAGGTCGAGACGGCATTATCCGAGGCCAGGGCTGACCTGCTGAGATTGCAACGCCAGGTTGACGAGGCTAGAACAGCACTAAGTTACAGCAAACTGACGGCCCCTTTTTCCGGGCGCATTGTAGAAAGATACGCCGATCCTGGAGATACAGCCCGCCAGGGACAACCGTTGCTCAAAATGTACGATCCCGCAACTATCCGCATTGAAGCCAGTGTTAGAGAATCCATTGCATCGAAATTAACAAAGGGAAAAACCATGATAACCGAAATCGATGCGCTCAACAGAAGACTTTCAGGGGTAGTGGAGGAAATAGTCCCATATGCTGATCCTGGCTCCCGCACGTTTCTTGTACGGGTGAGCTTAGAAAACGCAACCGGTCTGTACCCGGGCATGTTTGGAAGACTTCTGATACCAGTTGGTCAAACAAAAAAAATATATATACCCGCTGATGCCGTAACGCATCTCGGCCAGCTCGATTTCGTTGTGGTGAAAACCGGCCAGGGGCCGGCTCGTCGATATGTGCGTTTGGGAACGCGCAGCCGCGATGGACGCGTTGAGGTTATAAGCGGCTTGAGGGCCGGTGAAGAGATTCTAATCCGATAAAACAAGAGGTACTGAAACAGCAATTTCTGTTTTTTCATAATATAGCTCTAACCCTCAAGCTGCTCGATGATTAATGATTGTGGAACAATGGGTGTTTTTATGTTGCAAGTTTTGAAAATGCTGGTAATATATGTTTTACTTTAACATCGGTCTGACAGAGCCGAAGGGCAGGATTAATTCACCCCGTTGTTGCAGAGCAAATCAAGAGGCAGTCATCAGGTCCTTAATAAATAATGCGTGGAGGCAATTTTAATATTTGACTTATGCAGCTGCGGGGGACATTTCTTGATGGTTTGCTTCCTTTACTTCTTCAACCATAATACACTTAAATTTTTGAAAAAGGTGCCAAGATGAACGCATTGTTGATCAATCCCGCTTTTCCGGATACCTTCTGGAGCTATAAGTATGCTCTTAAGTTTATTCGCAAAAAAGCCGTGTTACCACCGCTTGGGCTGGTTACCCTTGCCGCAATGCTCCCTGCAGAATGGGAGATACGCCTGGTGGATATGAACGTAACGAAACTTACCGATAAGGATCTGGCCTGGGCTGATATCGCATTTATAACCAGCATGGCGGTTCAAAGAGATACTTGCCGGAAAGTGATCCACCGTTGCAAGCAGGCAGGCTTACGTGTTGTGGCCGGAGGACCTCTTTTTACCAACGAGTTTGAACAGTTCGGCGAAGTGGACCACTTTGTGCTGAACGAAGCTGAAATCACGTTGCCTCCTTTTCTTAAAGATCTTGCAAAAGGTTGTTTGAAACGGATATACCGAACGGACGAATTTTGTGACATTCGCAAAACCCCTGTTCCCCGGTGGGATCTGATCGATACGAAACGATATGCCTCCATGAGCATTCAATTTTCACGAGGCTGCCCGTTTCGCTGCGATTTTTGCAACGTGACTTCTCTTCTCGGCTATCGGCCCCGGGTTAAAACCACAGAGCAGATTATCGCCGAATTAGATGCAATTTACGATATGGGCTGGAGAAACCAGGTGTTTTTCGTTGATGACAATTTTATTGCCAACAAAAAATATTTAAAAACAAAGCTCCTGCCCGCCATCATAGAATGGCAAAGAGACAAGAAGGGGCTGCCGCTTTATACAGAGGCTTCAATAAATCTGGCTGATGATGAAGAATTGATGAAATTGATGGTGGAAGCGGGCTTTGACATGGTGTTTATCGGAATTGAAACCCCGGACGAGAAAAGTCTGGCCGAGTGCGACAAAAAACAAAACATCAATCGCGATCTGATACAAAGCATTCAAAAGATTCAAAAGACGGGGTTACAGGTACAGGGCGGGTTCATAGTTGGATTCGACAGCGACACCCATTCCATTTTCGATAAGCAAATCGAGTTCATTCAAAAAAGCAGTATCGTCACTGCGATGGTGGGCCTGCTCAATGCGCCGCGGGGTACAAGGCTTTACGAAAGGTTAATGCGGGAGGGTCGGATCGTTGGCGAGATAACAGGGGATAATGTAGACGGCACCACAAACATCATTCCCAAAATGGGGATGGATACATTGCTCGAAGGATACAAATACATCCTGATGCACATCTACTCCCCAAAGTACTATTACAATCGTGTCATTAGCTTTTTGAAAGATTTCAAGGCCCCAAAATTCGCGCCTTCTTTGGATTTTCAGCGAATTTTGGCGTTTTTCCGATCTTGTATCTATCTCGGGATAATCGGAAAAGAAAGGTTCCAGTACTGGAAACTGCTGTTCTGGACGGTTTTTCGTCGCCCCAGGCTCTTTCCGCTGGCGGTCACTTTCGCCATCTACGGGTACCATTTCCGCAAGATCTACGAGGTACACATATTGAGGAATTATTTCATGTGAGGAAGATTTAAAGGTAACGCCTTAAGGTCGATCCTGCTCATCCCGCTTTTCCTGTACCGCACGAAGTTCTGCATCCGCATCGCTGAGTGCCAAACAGCAGCCGCACCCTCCGGAACCACAAACGAGTTGCAGCCGGCATGGGTGAGCGGTTTAACCCTTCACTTTACAGTTACCACCGGACACGGAGCTTCCAGAATGACATACTGAGCGGTAGAACCGAACACCAGTTTTCCCACCTTTGAACGCCTCCGAACACCGATGAAAATTTCGTCGATCTCATGGTCGGCTGCAAACTGCACCAAACTTTCCCCCGGGGACATGTCATGAACCGAAAGGCGGGAATCACAGGCAATCCCGTCGGCATCAAATCGATCTTTTATGTCATTGAGTTCGCGGTCTGCCTCTTCCATTTTATCCATATCTTTTGGTTTTATTTCACGCGGCTGGGAAAGACACATCACCACAAAGACCTTGGCATCGAAAGCCTTTGCATGTAACTTGGCAAGCTTAAGCGCATCCTTTGCCGTGTTTGAGCCATCATACCCCACCAGGATTTTCATGAACCTCCTCCTTCCTTAAACAGTCTAATTGTCCACCCTTTTTTCGGCAACGCGTATCGTTTCATGAAAAAAATCAAGCATCCTCTGGACAGCGTGCTGTTCCGGAACCGCACCTCTTATGTTTTCCAGCAGTTCAACACATTGTTTCAAGGCCCCGAGAAGCTCTTCATTGATCTTTTCAAGCGCCTCGATATAGTTCCATAATTTTTGTTCGTATTCTCGATTCAAAGCCATTCATGTATCTTCCCTGGTTTTTTTCATCGGTAAAATTCCGGTATTGGTTTAATATCCAACACAAACCCCCCTGTTTAAAATTTCTTCCGGCAATCTTAAAATGTGCTGATTATCGCAGCCGGTGAGCCATTTGTGTTTTTCGGAATCAAAGGCTTTGATATCGAGCCAGAAGGCATCGACACCAGCATTTTTTAGATAATCGAGGTTTTTTGGTATAAGGCCGTATCCATTGGTTTCAAGCAAAACCCAGAGATTGGTTTTCCGTTTGATCTTGCGAGCACACTGAGCGTAAAATTCAGGGCAACATGCGATATCTCCGCCGGTGAAGGCAACGATATTTCTTGCCGGGCCGAGTCCCTGAGGGCTCAGCACGATGGCTTGCGGATCCAAAACTGCTGGACACAAATCGGACCGGTTTCCATCCACCGCGCAGCTACCGCAGCAGCGGCACGTATCGTAGGCATGCAAGGCGGTTGCTTTCTGTCTCGGCTCAACCAGTGTGACGCTTTTTTCATAGGCAATGGCAGCTTTTAACACATCCTCTGTCGAATACCATCTCCCGTCCCTGATCTTGCTAAAATACCAGGAATGACATTTGCGACAAGAAAAATTACATCCCGACTGGTAGATGGAAAGATAATTCTCGGGCCGTGATAAATGAACCGATGTGATCATACGGTGGAGTTCACTGCCTTCGTATTTTAGTGTGACCTGGCAGGCCGGGGCCCTTTTTCCGTTTACCTGAACAGAACAATCTCCCGGAGGAAATCCCTGTTCTTTTAGTCTGCAGCGAAAGGTTTGCGCATGCTTTAATTCCGAATGGAGACTGTAGAAAAAGCCCCCTCAGAACCGTGCGTGAGAGTTTTCCCTCACTCGGCTCAAGCCATTGAGAAGGTTTCCCTTCCGCCAACAGCTTGCCTTGCGGCTGGCGTGCCCAAAGGGCGGCGGGGCTGTGTTCCCACGTTCCGCATAATTGATCCTATGGATGACTTGGTGTGTCCTCTACGCCGATGGCTCTACAGTTCCGTGCAGGAAGTCAGCAGACCTGCAACCTGACCACATCCGCTATCACTGGGCAGCGGCCTTCGACCTTTATGGGCCTAGGGCGCATTGTAATCCTCCCGGGTCTGTCGCTCTTTGACGACGCTTAGATGTTCAGGTATCTTCACCATATCATGCGTCCTTAATCCTTTGCAGGTGGAACATTCCGATTTATCGGGAGAAGGATTCCCCGAAGGGTTCGCCTGTCACCGTTTGAACCCAATTCGGTGCACTGTCCGCTGGGCTTCGCACCCCGTCATCAGCGCAATGGTAGCACGCCCGCGTAGGGATCCCGCCCAAGGCGGGAGTACTCCAGTTAACTACCTGAATACACTCAACTATGCGACATCGTGTCGCAAGATAACGCTGCCGGTCACCTGCGCCAAAAGATGCCATGTAATATCGCAAAAGCCAGAAAAGTTCTAAAACCTAAGCTTTGACTAAACGCCACCGCTTTTGGCATCAGGTGCACTGCCTTGTTCGCCTTTTCGTTGCCTCCTGAGATTAACTATGCGATTGCTATATTTTCTTTGTTTTTCTCGAAGGTCAGAAAAAATTGCATCTACATCATAATTGAATTTTTTTGCGAGTTCATCGCGTACCCTGCGGGCTTGATTTACAATAGGATCATTAATCATTTTAGATATCCTCCATCAAATTTTCTGGAGTGCAAATAGTTGGCATTTGAAATCCGGATAAAATACAAATCTTTTCTATCCTTTTCAATATATGCGCATTTGCAATATGTGTACAATTCCAGGTTAATAGATAGTCTACTTCATGAACAGTTGCTACCGCGATATGAGCTGCATCACGAACTGCTCTTGGTGGAATTATACCGCTTTTCAAGATAGCTTTCGTTAACTCGTCAACCTCTTTTGTCAGATCTAGCAATTTAAGTTCATTTATGATTGTCAGTCGCTTTTGAATTTCTTTCTCATCACCCGCTGAAGACTCATCAATAACAATTTCAGAGATATAGCATTCATATTTCTTTTTTTGGTTGTTCCACCAATCATCAGTAACCTGCTGATGCCGCGGCTTGGAAGCGCTACAAGATAGCTGATAAATGTCGTTTCAAGATATACAGTTTCCATTAGCTTGCCTCATACAACTGATCTTTTATGGGCGAACGATTGATTGTTTGGCAAATTTACCTGATATTATGATAATTTAAAAGGAAAAGGTAAATATGCTTGGTGATAATATTTAATATGTAGTTTATGATTTTGGGCAAAAAAAGTCAAAGGACAATAAGGCATTTCAAGAAGACTGATGGATGAAATGCATAGCATCATGTGACGCAGGCATTACTCTATACGCACCGAACGAAGCTACAGCATGTGGGTGAAACGATATGTAACGTTTCATAAAATGAAAAGCAGAGATGATCTTAGAAACGGGGAGAAAAAGATAGTAGAATCAGGCGATGAATGCGCTGGTGTTTCTATACAAACATGTTTTAAGAGATCCGTTGGACAAGACGATTGATGCGGAACGAGCCTCTAAACGGATCAACCTTCCGGTGGTATTGACACGGGAAGAGACCTCGCGAATCATCGCCCTTATGACCGGTGTTCATCAGCTTGTCGTAAAGCTTCTGTATGGCTCGGGCCTGAGAATTATTGAATGCCTGCGGTTACGTGTGCATGACATTGATTTTGGCATGAAGGCCATAACCGTAAGAAATGGAAAGGGCAGTAAAGACCGGGTGACGGCCTTTACTGCAACCCTTGTGGAACCTTTAAAAAAGTGAATTACATCGGTAACAGGGCATTTTTTCATATAATTCTAAATTGATACCTATTATGATATTCCCATCCCCTGATCTTATACAAGTACAGGTACAAGTACAGGCGAAAGTCGAGGTTGCCTTAAACTTCCCCGATAACGGGATCTCTGTTTCACTCAGCAAATATAATGTGGTTGACAACTATGTTTCATCTCTTATATCTGCCCATCAACTCCGCCCGGTCCAGGATGTGACCTTCCATCTCTTTCAAAAGGGTCTGTTTATCGGCTCCCGGGGAAAGATTCAAAGCTTTGTTTAGGGCATAAAGCTTAAAATAATATCGGTGTGTTCCACTCGGAGGACAGGGCCCCCCGTAGCCGATTTTTCTAAAGTCGTTGATCCCTTGCACGCCTCCAGAAGCCGGTTTCTTTTGAGAGCCCACATCCTCCGGGAGCACAGTGATTTGAGGCGGAATATCATAATACACCCAGTGCACCCATGTTCCCATAGGGGCATCCGGATCATCGCAAATCAAAGCAAAACTCTTTGTACCCTCGGGAACCGCCGACCATTCCAGTGGTGGAGATACGTCCTGTCCATCACATGTGTATTTTCGGGGTATCATCTCCCCTTCTGAAAAAGCAGCACTCCTTAGTTCCATGGCTCTACCCTCCTTTTCTTGGTGGTATCAAGGTGACACATTCATCGAAAAAACGCCTCCTGCTCAAGGTATTTACAATAACTGTAAATATCGCCTCGCGGTTTAATTGTGTCAACACCATAGCAATAGTTGCAATAATCGTTTTATCGGACCTCAACAGCTTGATTACCATGTCTCTGAATTTTTTCGAATGACACTCCATCTTGCCGATTTCGTCGATGATAACCAGGGAAGCATCTTTTTTGTCAAGCCGGATGGCATCCAAAAAGGCTTCAAAACCAGCTATATCCACACCATATTTTCCAACCCGAACGGAGCTTTTGATGTGCACATGGGCCAAAATTCTTTCCGTACCATCCGGGCTGAGCAGTTTGAATCCCTTCCGAGTTCCTTTTTCGCGGATCTCTTCCGTATAGAAACCTATGGGCTGTAAACCTGACAGATGCTGGAGGAGCTTTTTCATAAGGGTGGTTTTGCCTACACCCGGCATGCCGGTTACAAAAATATGCTTTAAGGTATGGTGTGTGGGTTTCAGTTTCATGTGCTATGTCAACAACTGAATATTTCCGATTTTTACATTTCTTAATCCGGTTTGCTTTGCGGCTGAAAGACAGCCTTGGGCATAAGCCTTTGTCGGCAACGGTAAATCATGCAGATAGAACTGCGGATGAAATGCGAGCAGGGAGTAAGGAATATCAGAATCGATGGATGCAATGAACGCTGCGATGGATGTGATCTCCTTTTCGTCAATATACCCCGGTATCAGAAGCGTTGCGGCAAGAAGGGGAGGTGGAGCCGGTCGTCGGGTAATTTTTTCCCCGGCTCGTCTAAAATTCTCCAGGGTTCGTCTGTTTGAAACACCTGTAAGTGACCGATGAAGGTTTTCGTCCCAGGCTTTTAAATCAAACTTAATACAGCCTCCTGTTTCGATAGCCATATCCATCATCCGATCTAAAAAACCGGGATGCATGGAACCATTGGTTTCCCAGCAGATTCTCAAGATTCTATCTCTGTTTTTTTCCAGTGCCAACCGCGACGCCCTCAATGAATAGGGAAGCTGTGCAGCGGGGTCTCCACCGAAGTAGCATATACAGGAGGTTCTTCGATCAACATCTGCCAGAAGGCTTTCGACAGAACGGGTTTTGGTTGAAAACGTATGTTCTTTGAAGTGCCAATTTTGACAAAACAAGCAATTAAACGTGCAGGCGTGAAAAAACACGGCCAGATTCCTGTAGCCTCTTTCAGGTCCGTCACAGACGGCAAACTTTGGATATCCTGCACCGGTCCCACCGGCACAAACCCAGTTTCCGACGCAGTTTGTGGGAAGCGGATCATGGTACCACGAAAGCTTTCCAGCCTTGGCGGTAACTCCCGTAAGACGGCCGCCGATATTTTTTCTGAGCCCGCAGTACCCCATTTGCCCTTCTGCCATTGTGCATTCATTTACACAAAGGTTGCACGGTTTTCCCCCCGGATCTTTAGGTGGAACCTCAGGCAGAGCGAATTCGGTCCGTGTTTTCCTATGGGCCTCCATCACTAAGGGAAGCGCTTCTTGAGGTTTTTCCCGAATACATGTCACACACAAACCCAAGGTTTCGGAAATAAACCTGGATGATGTGCGGCATATTCGACAGCGAGCCATTTTGATTCGCTCCTTGTCAAATTGCGAGGTTCAACACACAGTGAGTTTAGGCATCCTTTTAATCCGTGACATCCGGAGGTTTTAACCCGGAACCCGGAACCGTCCAACCTGGGTTGGGCGTAGAAAAAAGTTGCCGAAAAGTCAGTGATGTTTAATATTATTACTCAAGTTTCGCACCCTGTTTTACCGTAAAATTGCCAATGGATGTTAAGTCGAATAAAATTTTTGAAGGCAAAATAATTACACCGAAGCTCTTAGGGGGCAGCCATCACGAAACATCGGGTCCAGGCACAAGGAAACGGCCGCCAAGCAGCACAAGATCTTGTTAGTTCTGGTTTAGGTGCTTTGTTGACACCCATTGAGCTGTTATCTAAGTGTGATAAAATGTATTTTACCTTCAAAAATTTCATTCGACTCCATCATATAAGGCATTCAAAGGATTAGGGGTGTGAAACTTGAGTTATAAAATACATTATCCTGACAATTTTTTCCAGAGGGCAGGAAACATACATTTTTGGGAAAGGAAATACATGTTTCATGCAGTGGACACCCGAAGCGGAAGCCGCGGTTAATAAGGATACCATTTTTTGTTCGCAAACGAGTCAGAGCAAGGATTGAAAAAGAAGCCGGGGAGGCAGGAAAAAACCTGATATCCCTTGAAGATGTCAATGCCACCAAGGCGCGATATCTTGAAAGTATGGAATCGGAAATCAAGGGCTATCAGCTGGATACCTGTTTCGGACCCAGCGGTTGTCCCAATCGCGCCACCATTGGTGATGAGCTGATAGCGAAACTGGAATCCCTGTTAAGGAAGGAAGACCTGCTTGGATTTTTAAAGCAGCGGGTTAAGTGTGACATTAAGTTTCATCACGAATTCAGGGTAACGGTGGCCGATTGTCCCAACGCATGCTCACAGCCTCAGATAAAGGATATTGGAATCATCGGCGCCTGTTTACCGAAACTTTCTATAGAACCTTGCAGCAGGTGTGAAGCTTGCGTGGAAACCTGCAGGGAGCAAGCCATCATACTTTATGAGGAGCAGCCGGTTCCGAATATTGATTATCGTAAATGTCTCGGTTGCGGTAAGTGCATACCCTTTTGTCCCACCGGTACATTGGTGGAAGGAAAGAAAGGCTATCGAGTCCAGGTGGGGGGCAAACTGGGCCGGCATCCACGACTGGCCAGGGAAATTCCAGGCATTTTCGATGAAAATCAAGTATTAAATATCGTAAAAGCGTGTATTGACTTTTACAAAAAAAACAGCATTAGTGGAGAGCGGTTTGCAGAAATACTAACCGAGGCTGAATTTTTAAGGCTCTCGCGACTATATGCGGCAAGGGAGGGGAAAGATTGAAACCAACTTCGGAAACCAAGAGCTTTCAGAACATTTCTCAAATCAATGCAGAACAACTTGAACAATATTTTTTAAAGCAACCTGGAGCAATCGTTGCATACAGCGGTGGGGTGGATAGTGCATTGCTTGCCTATGCGGCATATCGAGCACTTGGTGATCGAATGGTAGCAGTTCTTGCAGACAGTGCTTCCCTTGCGCGCAGGGAATACCAGAATGCGCTTGATTTTGCAAAACACCACAACATTCCGCTTAAAATCATACAAACAAACGAAATGCAGAATCCCCTGTATCAGGCGAACAAGGAAAACCGGTGTTATTATTGTAAAAAAGCCCTTTTCGACAAACTAAAACAACTTCAGCAACATATCGCAACATCCCTTCAGGCCCCTCCGTGGCCGTTGTTTTATGGGGCAAATATCGATGATTTGGGTGATCATCGCCCGGGAATTCAGGCAGCCCGCGAGGAATCCATCCTTGCACCCTATGTAGAGCTGGGTATTGATAAAAAGACGATTCGCGCTATCTGTACATATTACGGTTTGAGTATCGCAGACAAACCTGCCATGCCGTGCATGTCCAGCAGAATATCGTATGGAGAGAAAGTAACGGTGCAAAAACTGTCTCAAGTTGAAAAGGCTGAAAACCTCCTGTATGATCTCGGATTACGAATACTCAGGGTTCGGCATCACGGAGATGTTGCCAGAATCGAGGTGCAGCCCCATGACTTTCAGAGGGTTCTTGAGCATAGAGGAAAGATCGTTGAAGCATTCCGTTCGATTGGTTTTATTTATGTTTCCCTTGATCTGGACGGATTTAAGAGTGGATCCCTTAATTTGAGCCTGAAATCAAAAGAACGGTGACAGATGTGTACCCGAGGAAGCGATCAAATTCAATACCCGTTGATCATCTTTGTTTTTATTCTTAAAATCACAGCGCGTCACCTCTTTCGGGTGTTTCCTGTCAGTTTCATGAAAGCTTACGGCTTCAAGTCGGCAGCTGGTTTATTTATAAACAGGAGAGAATCATGAAACAAATTACCCTTGGAAGAACAGGCCTTCGCGTAAAAAAACTCGGTTTTGGCGGTATCCCCATCCAGCGGGTGGATGAAAATCAGGCAGTGGAAACCGTGCGTTATGCTGTAGAAAAAGGCATGGATTTTATCGATACTTCCAGAGCTTACAGCACAAGCGAAAAACGGATCGGTCTTGCACTCAAGCAAACCGATAAGCCGGTCGTGCTGGCCACGAAATCCAAGGAACGCACAAAAGAAGGAATCTTATCGGATATTGAGATCAGTTTAAGAGAACTTAAAAGAGATTATATCCACATCTACCAATGCCATTTCGTAAAGGAAGAGGAATATTCATCTATCGTCTCAACGGGTGGTGCACTTGAGGGACTGAACCAGGCAAAAGAACAGGGCCTCATTGGTCACATTGGGATAACGGCACACAGTTTGGATGTTTTGGAAAGAGCCGTGGGCGACGGGTATTTTGATACCATCATGGTCTGCTTTAGTTTTTTGGAATACGAAGCCAAAGAGAAGATAATCCCCAAAGCACTGCAAAAAAATATCGGTGTTATCGCCATGAAACCCATGTCCGGAGGGGTTATCGAATACCCGAAGCAGGCATTGAAATACGTTCTGTCCCACGAGGGAATTCTGGTTATCTGCGGGGTTGAGAACAAGAAGCTTTTTGATGAGAATTGGGAAGTCTATCTTGGTGAACACAGTCTGGATGAATCGGATAATAGGGTCATCGAAAATGTCCACCGTGAATATGACAAGAATTTTTGCAGACGCTGTGATTACTGTCAGCCGTGTACAGAGGGGATCCCGATACAGGCCATTTTGGGGGTTCGCTCTCAGGTTAAACGTATGGGTGCCGCAGTTCTAACCAGAAAACCTCGTGCAGGAATTATCGAAAAGGCTCGAAGCTGTTCTGAATGTGGAGAATGCTTAACCCGCTGCCCGTACGGCCTGCCCATACCGGAGCTGATTAAGGAAAACCTTCAATGGGTGGAGAACCTGCTGGGCTGAGCGTGGTTAAAAACAGAATTATCTTGGTAAATTAAGGAGACTGGAACCGTGCTTAATTTAACGACAGTTGATATTACGAAAGAAAAAGTGGGAACATTGGTTATCCCGGTATGTGAAGATAAGGAAATTCATAAGCAGAAAACCGTAATAAAACTGGTTAAAGAAGCAAAACGACTTACCGGCTTCAAAGGAAGTTCTAAAGAAGAGGTCACCCTTTATCGGCCCTCCGGCACCAAAATCCATCGGGTGATCCTGTTTGGCCTTGGCCAGCTGAAAAAAACAGAGGGCGAATCTTTGCGGATATCGGCCGGTGAAGCTGTTAAGCACTGTATCAAAAAAGGGCTGTCGCAGATAGTGATTGCGGTTCCGGCCCCCGAAATACTCAAGATGGAATTGTGTGAATTAATAGAGGCGCTCGGCGAAGGTTCCGTTCTGGGCAATCATCTTTTCGATAAATACAAAAAAGAAAAGAAACTTAAGCCACTCGCATCGATTCGTCTGCTGGTGCAACCGTCGGCGGTAGAGGCAAATGAGCCGCTGGTAAGCCGGGTAGAGACCATCTGCCAGGGAACCATCCTGGCAAGGGACTGGGTAAGCATGCCTTCTAATGACAAAAAACCCGATCAGTTTGCAAGATCCATTACGCAGATTGCTGAAAAAGAAAAACTCAACATCACCGTGATGGATGAAAAATCGCTTAAAAGAAACAAATTCGGCGCACTGCTGGCTGTAGGCGCTGGAAGCAGAAGCAAACCTTGCATGGTCATACTGGAGTATCGCCCTGCGGGAGCCAAAAAAACCATAGCACTTGTGGGAAAAGGGGTTACCTTTGACTCGGGAGGAATCAATTTAAAGCCTTCCGGCTCTCTTGATCATATGAAATCCGACATGTCGGGCGCAGCAGCGGTGGCGGCTACACTCATTACGCTTGCCAGGCTGAAATCGAAAACCCGTGTTGTGGGTTTGATGCCCATCGTAGAAAACATGCCATCGGCAACGGCAACCCGTCCGGGAGACATAGTCACAAGTTTCGACGGCAGGACTATTGAAATCGCAAACACAGATGCCGAGGGCAGGCTCATCCTGGTTGATGCCATCTCTTACGCCATAAAGACTTACAAACCCCATGTGCTTATCGATCTTGCCACTCTTACCGGTGCATGTATGGTGGCTCTTGGACAGAGAATAGCGGGAGCATTTACCATGGACGAGGAATTGGCGCAGATCATTTCAAAGGCCAGTGAGAGAACCCATGAACGGTGCTGGCGGCTGCCCCTTCCGGAAGATTACAAAGAAATGCTAAAGAGCGATTTTGCAGATTTGCGAAACATTGGCGACAGCCGATGGGGAGGCGCTATCACCGCTGCGCTTTTTTTGTCGGAATTTGTCGATGGCACTCGCTGGGCCCACCTTGATATCGCCGGCCCTTCTTATATCAAGAAGCAGTCTGCTTATTGCGGTGCCGGAGGAACCGGCTTCGGGGTGCGGCTGCTTTGCAGGATGCTTGAAATGCTATCTGTTTCCTGAGAACGGGAGTGATATCCGTTTTAGAACTTCACGGTTTTCACCACATCCTGGTATTCTTTAACCTGTTCCTCTGTAAGTTTTCGGCGGAACAAATCGTGGCGAACCAGAATGGGAATTCTTCGATTCAAAGCAAGTGCAACCGCATCGCTGGGCCGGCTGTCGACGGAATGTTCCACGCCATCGGTTTTGAGATATACGTTCGCATAGAATGTATCGTTGCGGATATCGTAGATTTCAACACGAAGAAATTCCGTGTTCAGTTTTTCCATTATCGACAAATAGAGCTCATGGGTAAGTGGCCTGGGTGGCTGTATCAGGCCCTTTTCCTTGGCAATGGCTGTAAACTCGGCATCGCCGATAAACATGACAAAGTAGCGATCTGCCTCTTGATGCTCTCTTAAGATCACCATATTCCCTCGGTTGGGATCTGATTCAAGTTGAACTTCGTTGATTTGGATCATATCTGTAGATGTCATCATTCCACCTCCATCATGTCGAATCGTCCTTTGTTCTCTGTGTGGTTTTAACTTCTTCCTCTTTGCCGAATCTGCGAACGAGTTCAGCCATTTCAAGAAATCGCTCATCCACCTTTCTAAATAAAGTACCTTCCGGATACGTTCCGTCTGGCTGCAGCTTTCCCGCTTCCATTCCTGTCAATATTTCAATGCCTTCTTCAACGGTATTAATAGCCCATATATGAAACCGGCCATCTTTAACGCTGTCGATCACTTCCTGTTTCAGCATCAGGTTGCGAATATTTTTTTGTGGAATAATAACGCCCTGACGTCCGTTAAGTCCCTTGTGTTTGCAGATATCATAAAATGCTTCCACTTTTCGGGTAACCCCACCGACGGATTGAATCTCCCCTTTCTGACTTACAGATCCTGTTACCGCAATGCCTTGATATATAGGCACATGTGCCAGAGCACTGAGCAGGGCGAAAAGTTCCGTGCTGGATGCGCTGTCACCTTCAACCAACCCGTAGCTTTGCTCGAAGCATAAGGTTGCTGTAAGAGAAAGCGGCTTGTTATGAGCGAATCTTTCTCTTAAGAAACTGGTCAGGATCATCACACCCTTGGTGTGAATATTTCCACTCATCTTCGATTCCCTTTCGATGGCGATCACACCCTCCCGACCCACCGAAATGGTGGCGGTAATACGGTTAGGTTTGCCAAATTCATAGTCTCCGGTCATCAGGACCGATAGTCCATTGATTTGCCCGACTTTGTAAGTGTCTGTCTCAATCCAGAAAACATCTTTTTCCACCAGTTCCTTAACCCGTTCTTCCAGCAGATTGGATCTGAAGATTCGCTTCTGAACAGCCTGTTCCACATGTTTGCCCTGAATGAACTCATTTTGATTCTGAGCTGCGAAATAATTCGCCTCTTCAATCAAATCACTGATGTCACCAAGCTCAAGCGTCAGTTTGTCTCGCTCCTCGGTACGTTCCATGCTGTACTCCAGGATACGCGCCACCCCTGATCGATCCATGTGACGGAGCTGCTTCTCTGTGCAAAATCTTGCGATCATTTGAGCGAACTGCAGTGTGGTCTGATCTTTTCGGTCCATTCGATCGTTCATGTGCGCTTTGACCTTGAACAATTTCGGAAACCGGTCGTCGTAACAATGGAGCAGTTCGAACAAATAGGGGTCACCCGTCAAAACAATCTTGATATCCAGTGGAATCGGCTCCGGGCGGATGGTTTTCGTGCTGAAAATGCCGTATAGCTCTCCGAGGTCTTCGATGCGTATTTTCCGGTCTCTCAGTGCCCGTTTTAAAGCTTCCCAGGACAAATACCATTTCAGCAAATCAAGGGCCTTCATGATCAGATATCCCCCGTTGGCTTTATGCAGCACGCCGGGTTTGATCATGGTGAAATCCGTAAACAACGCCCCGAACAGAGCCTGTCGTTCGATGGTACCAAAAAGATTCGGGTAGGTGGGGTTTGATTCAATGATGACCGGCGCTCCTTTGGTCTCTGAATTATCTACGATAACATTGATGTCGTATTTCCTGAAGATTGATTCTTTGCTCAGTGCCCCGAAATGCGGAATCGCCGGTTGTTGGCTTTCCGGTTTTTGAGCAAAATCATCTATATTTTCAACGATATTTTTCTGCACCTCTCCAAGATATGCGATTACCTCCGGCTCTTGTTTATATTTCTCAAGATATCCTTCCAGATGCTGTTCGACGACGAAAAGAGCCACTTCGCTTTTCAACCGATCTTCTTGTTTTTTTGCCTCTGCTTCTTCTTCTCGAATCTTTTTGGCTGCTTCCTTCATTTTTTGCTGAAACGCGTCGCTTTTTTCCCTAAGCGCCTGTTTTTCCTCAGAGCCCAGTTGTGCCAGCTCCTCCTGGGACATGGGATGCCCTTTTGCCGATGCCGGGATCAACACCATTCCCGCTTGAGAGACCTGAAGTATGAAACCTTCATTCAAGGCCTGCCGGGTTAATTCTTCTATGATTTTTCTTCGCCTATTTTCCACCTCCGACTTCATTACCTTTATTCTCTCACGGTAATCATCGCTGTCGAAGACTTCAGGAACTTTTGCCTGGAGCACATCGATGAGCTCATGCATATCTTTTTTGAGTTCTTTCCCCTTTCCCGCTGAAATCTTCAAACATTTGGGGCTGTCGGGTTCTTTGAAATTAAATACGTAGCACCAGTCCGGTGGGGTGGATTCTTTTTTTGCCTGCTCTTCCAGATACGTTCTGGCGGTGTAAGTCAGCCCCGCTTTGGCAGGGCCGGCAACGAATATGTGATAATTATCCACCTTAATGCCCATTCCGAACTTGATGGCATCGCTGGCCCTTTCCTGACCGAAAATCTTTTCAGTGGGAAGTTCCAGAGCACCGGTGTTTTCAAAGGGCAATGAATTTGGGTCTATACTGGCGCGAAGTTCGTTTATGGGAACTTCCGAAGATTTCTTTGGCATGCTCGATTCCTCCATAATAAGTGAAAATTGGTTCTTTCTTAAGGCTTGCTCACGATATTGGACACCAGAATTCCCCAGAACTCAGGGGCTGGCTCGAACATGGAAATCCGTTCATAATACCAGCCAATGTGCTGACCGCAAAAACGACAGAAAGCCATCGTCCATTTATAACCGGGAAACCAGGTGTCGGCATCGGTGGCATCACCGACGGCTACGGCGCCGGGACAGGCGTAGAATGTGTGAAAATCACCTATCCGAGGAACTTATCAACCCTTCACAAAAAGCGCACTGGAATGCTTTTGAACCGTTTCCACCGATCCCTTCCAAGAAGCTCTGCACAAAAATCATTCCCGTTATCCCTCACCCGCAACGCATTTGTTTCTAAGAAACCATAAGATAAAGTTTTCGTTTGTCAATCACATATTTTATGGGCGAAGGTTCAATGGACAGGGTACAGGAAAGCAGACAATTGTCCGAGTGAATGTCGAAATGGAATAGGGGGTGTAATCAAAAGGCGAATTGCAAACCGTTTAACCCAATCCGGATAAAATAAGGATAGTTACCTTTAAAAATCCAGTATCTCTCCGAGGCATAGGCTCAGCCCTGCGAGCCGGAGGCCAGAAACCAGCATCATTCCAATAAGGAGATCAAAATGTCTTCTTAAAATTTTTTGCCGTAAAAAACACAAAATTTATAAATAAGAAACTGAAGCGAGAATTTCTGGTGAAGCCCGGCTATAAATCAAAAGGGGTCAGGCTCTCAAAGCCACTGCTGGTTACCAGCACCGTTTGTTCAAACTGTGCCGATAGAGAGCCGTCTTTTGTCACCGCCGTCCAATTGTCTTCAAGAATGTAAAGGTCCTTTTTGCCGAGATTGATCATGGGTTCTATGGTAAACACCATGCCGGGAATCAGGACGATCCCTTCTCCTCTTCGCCCGAAATGAGGAATCTGTGGAGGTTCATGGAATTCGAAACCGACGCCATGGCCGACAAAATCCCTCACCACGGAGCACCCTTGGCTGTTGGCGTAATTTTCAATGGCCCATCCGATATCCCCTATTGTATTGCCGGGACGAACCATTGACATCCCGATGCGGAGGCTTTCTCGAGATACTCTAACAATTTTCCGTGCGTCCTTGCCCGGGTTTCCCACAAAGAAAGTTTTGCTGGCATCTGCAAAATAGCCGTTCAGAATCGGGGTGACATCCACATTGATAATATCACCGCCATTAAGCTCCCTGTTTCCAGGAACCCCATGGCAGATCACTTCATTAACAGAGGTACAGACACTTTTGGGAAATCCCCGATAGTTCAATGGCGCCGGGATTGCGTTGTTCTTAATTGTAAATTCATGGACAAGCCTATCGATCTTTTCCGTTGTAATCCCCGGTCGGATGGTTGCCTCGACCAGGTCAAGCGTTTCCAGAACAAGACGCCCCGCTTTCCTGATACCCTCAATGTCCTTTGAATCTTTTAGACGAATTTTATATTTCTGAGCATAAACAGCTTTGATGTCTTCCACAGCGTCTTCTTTCTTACCGAGACAACATCTTTTGTATTTGAGCCCACTGCCGCAAGGACACGGGTCGTTTCTGCCCACTTTGTTCATTTTGTGCTTCATGATTCCATCCTGCGATCAGATCCCGCTGCAGCCCCCGGTATCCGGATACTGTTCTGTTAATATAACATTTGACCCTGGTTTTCACGAAATGTACGTTTAATGCGAATCCGACAAATCTTAAAAAGTATAGATAAATCAATTCCCACTGTCAATGCCGCTTATACTGGTCTCAAGGTAAGGATATCGCCACAAGATCGACATAATGATTTATCATTGAAAGTGAGTGCCCGTTGGGTTTATAAATAATTTAAGTTTCGCACCATATTTTACCGTAAAATTGTAAATAGATCTTAAGTCGCCATCATTATAAGGCGTTACAACGCATTTAAGGGTGCGAAACTTAAGTAAATAATAAACAAAGAGACGATCACCAGAAGAGAATATCTATGCATTATGAGGGAAACATCATCAGGCCCCCCAGCGAGGCAAACAGCATTTTGCTTCAGGTTACTGTAGGCTGCTCCCGCAATAAATGCACATTTTGCGGTACATACAAGGGCGAGCGGTTTCGAATAAAACCCGACTCCATTATCATGGAAGATATCTCCTTTGCTTCCCGCTATTGCAAAAACCAGCGACGCGTGTTTCTATGCGACGGAGATGCGCTGATCATTCCTCAGGATCGGTTGCTTAAGATCTTGATACAGATCAGGAAACAACTGCCGTGGGTTACGCGTGTCGGGGTGTATGCCAATGCAAAAAGCCTGAAGATGAAAACACTTGAAGAGCTTAAAACACTTCGTGCTAATGGCCTGGGCATTGCCTACATGGGGCTTGAGACAGGAGACGATGTCACACTTAAAAGCATCAACAAGGGAGCGTCAGCGGAAGAGATGGTCGTGCTCGGGCGAAAAGCGAAAGCAGCGGGAATGAAGCTGTCTATAACCGTCATATTGGGTATCGCCGGCAAAGAACGCTCCCTGATTCACGCCGAGCAGACCGGTCGGGTGCTTTCGGCCATTGATCCTGACTATGTGGGCGCGCTAAGTTTGATGCTCATTCCTGGAACGCCGCTTTACAGCGCATATATTTCAGGAAGTTTTACCCTCATTGAGCCGGAGGACATGCTGAGGGAGCTTAAAACCATGATCCAGCATACGGATCTGTCCCGAGGCCTGTTTCATGCGAATCATGCGTCGAATTATCTGCCCGTAAAAGCAAGACTACCAAAGGACAAAGAGATGACTTTGAAGCTGATTGACGATGCCTTGAGCGGGAAAATCCCATTAAGACCCGAATGGCTCAGAGGGTTGTAAAAGGAAACTCACATCAAGCGGAAAGGAAATAAATTTCATGACAAATGAATCCCGTGTCAGTACAAGCGGCATCGATTCTGTGTGCATAAACACCATCCGAACCCTGGCCATGGATGCAGTGCAGAAGGCCAACAGCGGATATCCGGGGGCTCCCATGGGGCTGGCGGCCGCAGCATACGTGCTATGGACCTGGCATCTTCTGCATATTGAGGATGGAAACGATGTAGCGGCGCTTACAAACGCCATTGAGACAGCCAAAATGGAAACAACCAAACCTTCCATCATCATCCTAAGCACCCATATCGGATATGGAAGTCCTAACCGGCAGGATACCGCCGATGCTCATGGATCGCCGCTTGGAGTCGAAGAGGTGCGTCTTGCCAAGAAAAATCTCGGCTGGCCGCAAGAGGCTTGGTTTTATGTACCGGACAGGGCGCTTGCCGTATTTCGGCAATGCATTGAAAGAGGAAAAAGACAGGAGCAGAACTGGCAATCCGCTTTCGAAAGGTATCGTAAACAATTTCCGGAGCTTGCAGACGACCTCATGAATGCTGTAACCCGGAAACTGCCGGCCGGCTGGGATTCGAATATCCCGGATTTTTCCGATACAGACGCCATTGCAACAAGGGCCGCTTCAGGTAAGGTGCTCAATGCCATTTCTGAAAAACTACCGTCTCTGATTGGTGGTTCCGCGGACCTTGCCCCTTCGACCAACACTCTCATAAACTCATCGCATGATTTTCAGAAAGATTCGTCCGAAGGTCGCAATATTCGTTTTGGTGTTAGAGAACATGCAATGGGCGCGGTTTTATCCGGGATTGCGCTTCATGGAGGGCTTTGGCCATACGGGGCCACATTTTTGATCTTCTCGGACTATATGCGACCTGCTATCCGTCTGGCATCCATGATGAAGTTGCCGGTCATATATATATTCACTCACGACAGTATCGCACTGGGCGAGGACGGCCCCACCCATCAACCGGTTGAACATCTTGTCAGCCTGCGTGCGATATCCGGGCTTACGGTAATTCGCCCGGCAGATGCAACAGAAACCGCAGAGGCATGGCGCCTTGCAGTAAAGAACTTAAGCGGACCGATCGCAGTGATTTTATCACGCCAAAAGCTTCCGGTTATTCATCGAGACCGCTACCCATCAGAGCAAGGCCTCAGAAACGGGGCCTATATTCTTGCAGACACAGACAATACCCCGGATGCCATTTTGATTGCTTCAGGCTCAGAAGTACACCTGGCACTGGAGGCAAAAGATCTTCTGGCCGAAAGAGGAATTTCAGCAAGGGTGGTCAGCATGCCCAGCTGGGAACTGTTTGATGCCACCTCTCAAGATTACAAAGATATGGTGCTGCCCCCTGAGGTGAACACAAGGATCGCCATTGAAGCCGGGATTCCTATGGGCTGGCAGCGATATGTGGGAGCGGCAGACGCAGTTATTGGAATAAACGGCTATGGGGCTTCTGCTCCAGGTGAAATATTGATGGAACAATACGGGTTTGCTGCAGAGAATGTCGCAAAAAAGGTTATAGCAGCGCTAAAAGCCTGAGAAACTTCAAAAAATCAGGGCTTCCACCAGTACCCTTGCAGTTCCTTTTTCATAGAAACCGAGCCGCTTGGCGGCACCTGCACTTAAATCGATGATGCGTCCCTTTACAAAAGGACCGCGGTCGTTTACGCGGACAATGATACTTTTTCTGTTTTCAAGGTTGGTCACCCTGACATAGGTTGGAAGCGGCAGGTGTTTATGAGCCGCATTAAGCCCCATGGGATGAAAAACTTCACCGTTTGCCGTCATACGGCCTCCTTTACGCCGATATGTTTCATATCCGTACCAGGAGGCAATACCCACTTCTCGATAGGTTCGTGCCGCATCAGGGGTCATGGGAATGTACTGTTTCCCGTTGACGATATACGGTGCCGTTTTTACCCGTTTCTGGCGAATGGCTTCTTTGGGAGGCAGGCCGTCGATGGAATCGATCTCTTCTCTTATAAGCGGCCAGCTCATCGGTGCCATAACCACCTCAAAGGAGAATTCACCAATCTTGTAAATCGTTTTGCCGGTCCCGGCCGTTGCCTTTACGACAGCCTTTGTAAGTTTATAGGTTCCGGTAATGGTGCCCTTTGTGAGATGATATCCTGTTTTGATAGCCCCGCAGGAGAAGACAAACAGGCACACCACCGCTGCATGCATGCCAGGGGGGTTGTTTTTGAGCATATTCTTGGAATGTTCGTACATTTCAGCAAAACATCCGATGGCAACGCATACTATCAACTCTTTTTTTCATGGATGTAACCGAAGCTTCTGCCCCGCGCGGATTAAGGAACCTCTAATGCCGTTAATATCTTTAAGCCTGGCTACGGAAACTCCGGTTTTCTTAGAAATGCGGTGCAGCGTGTCTCCAGGCCGAACCACATAGTAGGTGCCAGATCTATGGAGGGAGCGGGCAGGTGTGAGCCGGGCGATGACTGCCGGAAGCATTTCTCCTTTTCCGGCAGGCACTTTCATATAGAATCGGCCGGTGGGCAGATGGTAGCCGAGAATGTGGGGGTTGAGCTCCTTTAGGGTTTTGAAATCCGTATCCAATGCTTCTGCAACATCACTTAAATGCAGCCGGGCCGTTGATTTTACCCTGACAACATCAACCTCAAGAGGCTTGTAAATCCGCTCTGGTGGCAGGTGATATCCAAAATCTTCAGGGTTTTCCATAATAATTTTTATGGCGGCGATGCGGAAAATGTATCGTTCCGTTTCAACCGGCAGATTCAGCCGGTAATAATCCTTGACTCTCTGGTGCTTGATTTCCCTCTTAAGCCGGCTCTCCCCGCAATTATAAGCGGCCATGGCAAGGGTCCAGGAGCCAAACTTTTTTTTTAAGTATCGAAGGTGTCTTAACGCTGCTTCAGTGGACAGCTCAAAGTGGAGCCGTTCGTCAACCATCCGATCTTTGCGCAAGCCTCTGCGTCTTGCCGTACGGGCCATAAACTGCCAGTATCCTTTGGCACCGGCGCGGGATCGGACATAGCCGATAAGGGCGCTTTCTGCTAGGGCGAGATACTTTAAATCATCAGGCATGCCCGCTTCGGCAAGTTTCTTTTCGATGTACGGAAAATACCGGCCGGCTCTTTTCATCCACATGATCACTTGAGCCCTATCATATACGGAGATGGTAAATTCTCGGTCGAGCATTTCCCATACCCTGCGATCTTCAAGGGGCATGCGTTCCCCGCAGAGGCTTACGGTTTTTGGAAGTGGAAAATCAGTGACACGGGGAGGGATAAGACTTTCCTGGCCAAACAGGGAATGGTTTGGCAAAATCCATAACAGCCCGATGAGTATTATCCGAAATAAGATGCTGCAACGCCAAACCGGTTCTGTTTGCACTGGAGGCGAAAAGGGAAGAAGCCAATTCCACCTGTAAACGAGCGTGGGCATAATTAGAGGATGAAACTACTGTTGGCCGTTTATCTTGTTTCTTAAAACAGATGAACAGCGGAATGTCACCACTCTTCGTTTATCCAGCATCATGTCGGCCCCTGTAGCAGGATTTCTTCCTCGTCGTTCCCGTTTGTTCTTCACGCAGAACTTTCCAAAGCCGCTGATGAGAATGTCTTCGCCATCTGCCAGTGTTGATTTGATTATATCAAGAAGCGTTTCAAACAAATCAGCACAATTCTTTTTGGGCAGCCCCAGCTGATTATGGATCGATTCGATGATTTCTGCTTTGGTTAACGCCATACCGACATAACTCCTTTTCATATACCGGTTGAAAGTACCCTGTTCTCCAAGTGGTATTAATTACGTCTAATTTCCCCTTTTGTCAAGTACTTATGAGATTTTATTTTCTGTTTATCTGAAAAAGCCAATTTGCTTTATCCAAGCGGGTTGCCTTCAACCTGGAATCGGTTTCACCTGGTCTTTCTGGGTAAACAGGGTTTACCCCGTTAGAGAAAGCCATCGACTCCTGTCGGTTGTATAGATAATTCCTTATAGATGGTGGTTTAATGCCACCATCTATAGTCGTCAGAGAACATCGTTCTCTAACGGGGTTTACTTAAACTCCCAGCCGGGCAGAACCACAAAAAAGACAAGGCTGTGTATCGCTACCAGAATCGAAAGCGGGCACAACACCCAAAGCCGGGCTGTCAGCATTTCACGGGCCTTCTCCCTGAGTTTACCTACACCAGTAACGGATTTGCCTGTTCTGCGGATAAAAAAAACGCCAAGAGCAACAAACGCCACATTCCATCCGATCAACCAGGGCGGATAGATTCCCCGGAATGCGCCAATGATCTTAACTTTCTGCAAATATGCGCACATGACGAAAGCACCCAGAAAACCTGCGAAAATCAACCCAAGCGTTTTTTTCTTTCTGCCTATCAGCCCGACCCACTCCCAACCATGCCGCCAATCATGCCGTGAACCTCTTTTAATCCCCATCAACGAGATAACACCAACCAGCGTCGAGGCCGTATTGACAGCTAAATCTTGAATCAAAAAATACCGCTGCGGGTGGATCCCCTGTAACAGTTCGTCTACCACACCAAGCAGAGAGGAGCAGATGAAAACAAGCGTAAAAATTCCGCTTCCCCTGTAATCTATTGAAAGCGCCTTGAAAACCATCCAGGATAAAATAACATATTCCGTTACATGAAAATGGGTATTTCGTACCGGTGTAAAGGAAACGATTACATAAATGATGATCAAACAAAGGATCAATGCGATATAATGGTATTTATCTTTTTTTGCAAAAACTCCGAATGCGATGTAAGTCAATGCCAAAATAACGATCGTGACAAGAGGAATAGTTTCCACCAGCGCCTTTGAAAATGTGCGAACAAGCATTTCATAAATGAGGATAATGTATGGAAGCGAAACCGTGTAAGCAGCAACCAGTGTCCATAGAAAAAGCCGCTGGAATTCAGTTTTATTAGCTGTAGGCTGAATGGGAATCCACATGGTGCTGTTGGTATCGACTGGCGGATAATCGAGAATACGTCGGCAGGGAGCTAAGCTGTCATTTTCATGTTTTGCTGGCGCAAGCCTTGTTTTTCGCCATTCAGAATTTCTCTGATTTTTTTCGACAACCGTTTCAGATCGAAAGGTTTTTGTATGAACCCGTTACATCCGCGGCTTAGGATTTCCTCCGCTTCCCCGGCGATGCTGTAGCCGCTTGATAACAAAACCATTACCTCTGGGTCTATTTTCTTTAGGCACTCATATGCTTCTTTGCCTTCCATATCAGGCAAAACCATATCCAGGATGACCATGTCGATATCATTCCTTTTCGTCTTATAGAGCTCAATGGCCTCAGTGCCATTGCCTGCCGTATATACTTTATACCCCAGTTTCTCCATCATCTGCTTTGCAACATCCAGTATCATGTCCTCATCATCCACGACCAGAATCGTCTCTGATCCCGTCATTATTTTCTGCGACATGTTATAATCCTCTCCGCGCATTTATTTAACATAAAAAACATTCCACCCCCGCCTAATTTGTACGCAGTTTTTGTGCCAGATGAACATTTTCATGATTTTTTTATTTATCGGTCAAAGCCACCGTATCGCCGCCTGAGGGAACTTTGATCGATAAATAAAATTTCCACACAGGCTCTGGGAAGATGTCATTTTTTTGACCCGCTCAGTTATGAAGAACCCAACAACGTCAAACCTTTTGTAAAACGGCTGTACTTCCATCAGTTCGTGTCCTCGTCTTCGGGTTTGGTTCCGGTAAGCCGATAGTACGGCATCCAGTAGGCCTTGTGTATCTGTTTGATGCCCTTCTCAGCGGCGCGGCTTGCTGAATAGACAAGTGAATAGAGGGTCGGCACGACTACAAGCGTAAGAATTGTTGCAAAGGTCAGGCCGAAAATCACCGCACTTGCCATGGATTTCCACCACTGGGTAGATTCGCTTACTGTGGACAACTCCATTACATGAAAATCATAGGCGATTCCCGTAACCATAGGCAAAAGTCCCAGTATGGTGGTAACAGCGGTCAACAACACCGGCCGCAGGCGTGTGCAGCCGGCGGCAACGATCGCATCGCGAATGTCCATACCTCGGGCAAGGAGTCTGTTGGTATAATCGATCAGCACAATCGCGTTGTTAACCACAACGCCTGCCAGGGAGATGACGCCCACACCGGTCATGATGATGCTGAAAGGCATTTCAAGAAACGCCAAACCGGCAAAAACACCCCCTAATGAAAGAAGAACAGATGTCATGATAATCAATGGTTGGGAGACGGAGTTAAACTGGGTGACGAGTATCAATACTATAAGAAACAAAGCGGCCAAAAAGGCCCTGGACAAAAACGCTTCTGCCTTTTGCTGCTCTTCAAATTCTCCTGTAAAGCGAAGCCTGTAACCGGGCGGCAGGGGATGATTGGCGAGAAGCTCTTCGGCTTGGGCTCGAACCACCGGACCGGGCATGAACCGCTCATCAACGTTTGCTTTTACGGTAACCACCCGCTCGTGGTTGATGCGGTTGATTTGGCCCAAACCTCCCGTAATCTCAAACTTGGCAATGGTACTCAACGGCACCAGGCCTTCGACGGTCGGAATCAGCAGTTCACGTAATACATTGGTTCTGCGTCTTTCGGAGGCCGGCAGTTGAACCGTGATATCATAGTCTTCATCTCCTTCCCGAAAGGTGGACACCTTTATCCCGTTAAAGGCAACCTTTAAGGCAAACCCGATAACCTCGGTTGAAAGCCCCAAAAGAGCTGCGCGCTGTCGGTTCACCCTTAATTTAACCATGGGAGAACCAGCCACATAGTCATCACGAACATCCTGTACAAATGGGATTTTTTCAATCACCGCACGCACCTGCTGGGCGATACGTCCGAGCACATCGAATTTTTCGCCGGAAATTTCAATATTTATAGGAGCCCCGGTGGGGGGCCCTTCTCTTTGTTTTGCAATGCTGATTTCTGCACCCGGTATGTTTTCCACTCGGTGGCGGATTTCCTCGATGGTTTGAAGTGCAGGTTCGATACGATCTTCCAGATCATGAAATTGAATGCCAATATGATTGGGAGCGTTTTCCTCAAAAGCAGATTTACCGCCCAGAACGGAAACGGCCCTGGCATATACGTATTTGATATTTGGAATATCTGTAGGACCAATAACCCGCTGTCCTCTGGCAAGGATATGCAATTTTTCTGAGGTTTGTCGGTTAAAGCAGGTTTCCGGATCAATATCGGGAGGAGGAACCTCCGAACCGTATCCACCGCATATGGCCGCTTCAACCTGACGTGCTATGCGATCGGAATATTCCAGATCGGCGCCTTCGGGCATATCCAGGTTCACATAAATACTGGTGGGGTCGATACTGGGAAAAAATTCAATTGGTTTTTCCAGCCCGACTCGATAAAACCAGATCATGGCCATGGCGATAAGCGACAAGAAAGATATGATTACAACAGCCGAACGGTTGTTGAGCGCACTGTTGAGCAGTTTGCGGTATGCTTTAAGAAGTGGGCCGCGTACTGTGATGGGGGCTTCACCGGCTTTTTGTACCTCATCTGTGCTTCGTTTAACAGCGGAGATTCGACGCCCCAAAGGCAGTCGCATGAATATTGCGGCCAACGCCGGATTGATTACCATGGCAACAAAAAGCGAGGAGCCCAGTGTGACAATCACGGTTTTTGGTAAATAGACCATGAATTCACCCATAATTCCAGGCCAGAACAGAATCGGAAAAAAGGCTGCAATAGTTGTGAGTGTAGAAGCGGCAACCGGCTGAGCCACTTCACTTGTAGCCATCACCGCCGCCCGAAGCCGGGGCACCCCCTGTTGCATGTACCGGAAAATGTTTTCTACGATTACAATGGCATTATCCACCAGCATCCCCAAAGAGAGGGTCAGGGAAAACAAAACCACCATATTCAGGGTAATGCCCATGGCATGGAGGATGATAAAAGAGATAAACATTGAAAACGGTATGGCGAGGCTCACCAGTATGGCATTGCGGACCCCCATAACGAACAGGAGCACCACGATCACAAGGATCAATCCAGAGACGATGTTGTTCTCCAAATCGGATACCATGATGCGGATATCTTTGGATTGATCCATCAGTGTGGTTATGGTGGTGCCTGCTGGCCAGGTGGGTTTTCGCTCTTCAATGAGCCGCTGTATGTGATCGGTGATTCGTAAAATGTTTTCGCCTGCCCGCTTCTTGACCATTATGTTTACCGCCGGTTGGCCGTTTAATCGGGCACGACTCTCTTCGTCTTTGAACCCATCGATCACACGAGCCACATCTTTAAGATAAACCGGAAACCCCTGGTGGAGACCGATCACCAGGTTGTATATCTCCTGAGGGCTGTCGAATTCGCCGGGAACCCGGAGTTGAAATCGCCCATCGGCCATGCGGATGGTGCCGCCGGACACGTTCTGGTTCTCCTGTTCGATGACCGTTTGCAGCCGGGTAATGGGAAAGCTGTAATAAGCGAGTTTCCTGGGATACGGTTCGACTCGAATTTCCCGTTCCAGTCCCCCGGTTACTTCAGCCTCCAGAACGCCCGGTATGGTTTCGATATCTTCCTCCAAATCTTCGGCAATCTCTTTTAATCGAACAAGGCCTACGGTACCTGACAGCGACAGCACCAAAATGGGCAACTCGGAGATGTTGACCTCGAAAACCTCGGGATCGTCTTCCAAATCTGTGGGAAGATCCGGCTTTGCCTGATCGACTTTGTCTTTGGTCTTTGTGAGTACATCGTCGATATCGGTTCCGGCCACAAACTCAATGACGATGGAGCTAAGCCCTTCGGTGCTTGAGGACTTGATCTTCTTGACCGATTCGAGTCCCTTGAGCTTTTTTTCGATCGGAATGGTGATCTGCTGTTCAATATCCTCCGGTGCGACACCAGGATAATCGGTTTTGATGAACACGTACGGGATGGTGATATCCGGTGCAGACTCCCGCGGCAAGGATCTATAGGCGATCACTCCGAATATGAGGATCACAACGGCCATTACAACGACACTGGTCCGTTTGCGAACCGCTATTTCAGAAACGCTCATGACACGAATATTTCTTCTGGACGTCTGACGTTTTTAATCACCCTGACCGTTTGGCCATCCTCAAGAAAACGGTGACCCACCACAATGACCCGATCCCCGGGTTTTAAGCCCGACTTTATTTGAACCTGCCAGTTGACCAGAACCCCTAATTCCACCAACCTTTTTTCCGCCGTGCCGTTTTTTTCCACATACACGAAGCGTTCTTCTCCCTTGGTAATGACGGCATACAGGGGAACGGTCAATGCCCGGTGGTAAACGTTTTTCACCAGCTCCACCTGAGCGAACATTCCCGGTAAAATACGTCCATCCGGGTTGGGAATCTCCAGTTCAAGATCGTAAAGCCTGGCCAAACTTCGAGGTTGGCTGCTTAGAAACACTCTTTTTCCCTTCATCCGAAGATTGCCCAGCGCCTCGATGATTACATCGGCTTGCTCAAGATCAAAGATGGCGCTCACATCGCTTTCCGGAACCCCGACGGTGACCTTGACCCGATCGATCTGTAGAATTTGAGCCACCTTGAAGTTTACATCTACAAAATCGCCCTGTTTTGCTACAAGCTGGTTTACAATCCCTCTTATGGGAGCAACCACCCGTGTGCGGCTCAATGCCAGCCTGGCTTCTGTCAACTGGGCCCTGAGCGTCTTTAAGCGAGCCACCGCTTCATCCAGTTGGCTTTGTGCTGTGAATTTCTTTTTGGCCAGGTGTAAAATGCGTTCATGATCAAGCTGTGCCAGTCTGTAATTGGCCTCGATTCTGGCGATGTGAGCAAGATAGTCCCGGTCATCAAGCTTGACCAGTATCTGTCCTTTCTGCACATGCTGTCCCTCTTTTACAAAAACGCTTACAACCCTGCCTTTTGCTTCGGCCTTAACCCACAGATCCTCGTAAGGTTTTACTTCTCCCGGAAGGTTGATCTTATCTTCCAATCGCTGTGATATCACCGTTAAGGTGATCACACGGACCGCAGGAATTACCTTTCTTACAGCCGCGTTTTTGGCTTCCGCCAGTCGGCTTGATTCCACAACAAGGTATTTTCCCATTATCACGATGAAACCCAGGATCCCAGCCACCATCATCCATGGGATCACACCCCAGAGGATACGAATCAATCTTATCTTAAGGCTTATCTTAAGGCCGGGTGTTTTCAAATCGGTTATAACCTTTCATTTGTAAGGCAATCTAAAAACTCATAATCGGCTTCAATCTGTTATGATCCTCTAACCCCAAACCCTGAACCTGGAACCGATCAGTTTAGGGTTAAATAAATATCGCCCATTCATCCACAGGTTGTCAACAAATGAGGTTTTCCTCAACAAACAGTGCGCTCCAAACCGGCGGGCCACTTTTGCATGTTCCAGCTCATTTCAAAAAACAGATATTCAAACCGGGCGCTTGATACATAGAGATGCTTTAGCCGATTTCTTGCTTTAGGCGAACATCCATCCGCCATTTGATTCGATTTATCGATCAACCAGTTTGCGAACATCAAAAATTCCTCCGAGGCGTAAGTTTCTATCCAATCGCGATAAAACGGATCTTCGGGCAGGCCGCGCGATTTGAGTCTGCGCCCGATTTCTGAATATCCAGCCTCGCATGGCAGCAGCACCGAGAGGATTTCGCTCATAGAACCCTCGTAACAGGTCCGAACCAACAGATTCGTATAGGCGGTGGTTATCATGGCCGGTTCTGTTTTTTCCAATGCTTCGGCTGAGATTCCAAATTCGGCACAGGTCTTGCGATGAAGCGCCATCTCTTTGTTCAGGGTTGCCTCCAGCAGTGTCGCAAAATAACTCATTTCCTCAAGGCCACTGGCTTTGGCCGATGCCAGCGCAAATACGCGACTAAAATCAATGAGGTAGACATAATCCTGTTTCAGGAAAAACTCGTACCGCTCTCGAGACAGGTTGCCCTCTCCAATACCTTTAACGAACGGATGGGAGAAGATGGCCTGCCAAAGTTCATCCGTTTCGCCTCGAAGCGTTTCATAAAACTTTAAACCACTCATATCACCAACCTCCTTACCGCAATTCTATTTCCTTAAAAGGAATGTTGATGCGATCTGCCAGGTCTTTAATATCTTTCTCCAGGGTGATTACAGAGTCGTTTCTTTTTACTTTGACGGTCTTGTCTGTCACGATGAATATCTGCAGTTTTTCAGGCAAAAGAAATTTCCGGGCCAGGGCCTCAAGCTTATCTTTGGATGTATTCTTGTAAGCTTCCTGGATTTTATGCAGCGTGTCCAGCGGCTCTCTACGCAGGTAATAGCGGCCATATACCTCTACGAGCTGAAACGGCGTATCCACATTGAACACGAAGCTGTTAAGGGTGTCGAGTCGTTTTAATTCAAGCGCTTTGGAAGGAATCTCCAAGTGAAGCGACTTCATGATTCCGATGGTCTCTTCTATGGCCCTGCGGGTCTGTTGAGCCCTGCACCCTATATATCCCACCAGCATTCCTGCTTTCCATTTATACATCTGAAAAAACCCGGCCGTATACACAAGCCCGAGATCATCCCGCAATCGCTTATAAAGAAGAGAATCGTCACCTCCGAAAACATTCACCAAAAGACTGATCTTCCAGTAGTCTGGATGGGTGCGCTTAACACTTGGCAGTCCCAGGCTGATCTGGGATTGCACCTGCCCCGGTTTATGAACGAGAGCAACCACGGGAGCAGTTTCGGCAGGAGTGTCAAGCCGGCGCATGGGAGGCTCGTTTTGGGCAAACCCCTTTAAGAAACCGGTTAAGCCCTTGACCACTTCCTGCTTGTGAATGTCCCCTGCGATGGCGATCACCATGTTTTTCGGTACAAAATAATCGCCTAAAAACCCTCTGAGATCGGCTTCTGAAATGCCTGGAATCGTCTGTATTCCCAAAAGTGGATCCCTGCCATAGGGATGACCCTTAAACCGCCAGATTTCTGCTTCTCTCATGGCAACTCTCTGGGCATCTTCCGCCTGACGCTTAAGCGCTGTGATGATCTGTTGTTTGATCACCTTTAGGATGGCGTGATCAAGCCGTGGATGGATGAGAATTTCTTTAAGCAAACCGAGCCCCTTCTGCCAGTCGCTCTTTAATACCGAAAGATGAATTTGCGTGTCTTCTTCATGAATGGATACCGAGACTTTGATGGCATTTTCATCAAGAACCATTGCAAGCTCTTGTGGGGAATAGGTTCTTGTGCCCCCCTGCACCAGCAGTTGATCCAGTATATCAGTCAGCCCCGTTTTAGACTCAGGCACATCAACGGAACCCGCCTTTAGAAGAATGGACAGGTCGATGAAAGGAAGTTCCGTGTCCGGCAGAAAGAATACCGGGACATTTTCGATTTGAATCCTATCTGCTTTTGGATACTGAATTATTTTCGGTTTCCGCTCAAAGGAAAGCGGATGTTTCCAGCCGGGCGGAGTTTCGTAAATTGAATTATTTTTGAAGACAGCAGGCTTAACCAGATGTTCCGCGCCTCTGCTGCCGATAGATCGCACTTCCGTGTATTTTTCCGGTGGCCTGTCCGGCTTTCCCCCGGGGATGATATAGACGCTGGTTTTGTTGTGGGTTTGAATGTATTTTTTAGCAACCAGCTGGATATCTTCTGCAGTGACTTCTTCCATTTTCCTAAGATAGCTCATAAGATAGCGCCAGCCCACCTGAACCTCCAGGGTGGCAAGCGTGCCGGCCAGCGCCTCGTTGCTGCGTAATCTTTCCAGAAAGTCACGCCGGTTCAATTTCTTGATTCTGTTAAGCTCACGAGATGAGATCGGCTCGGTCTTAAGCCGCTCAAGTTCTTTTAAGATAACAGATTCGAATCGCTTGCACGCATCGATATAAATCTGTTGTTTTTCGTTTTCAGACATCATCTCTTTTCCGGCTGCTTTGGGCACATTCGGAGATCCGCCGAAGATGATCATACCCCCGTACCGATTGTCCGGATTGTATGCCCAGGCCTCTACCGCCAGCCCCTTGTTTACGATGTTTTGATCCAACCTGGCACTGATTCCGTAACTTAATATCATCGTCATGGCATCCAGGGCATAAAAATCATCCGATCCCATGTGAGCGCCGTGAAACCCAATTCGCACCAGCGGTGCCCTTGCCCCTTTAAGGAAGCGTATGCTCTGTCGGGGGCCCCGCTGTTTCGGTTCCCTGGTGACCTTCTCGGGTGCCCGAAGACCACGCGGGTACCGCTCAAAATAAATTTTCGCCAGCCGAATCACTTCCTTAAGCTTAACGTCCCCCACCAGCACGCATACCGCGTTGGTCGGATTGTAATAGGTGGTGTGAAATCTTATGGCACTTTCCGTGCTGTAATCTTCCATATCTGACTTCCAGCCGATGGTAGGGTTCCGATAGGGGTGTGCAGTATAGGCAGTGGCATACAAATCCAGCCAGGCGGCTCCCGATGGGCTGTTGACATAACGAAACGCCCATTCGCGCTGAACAACTTCCTTTTCCACGTAAAACTCCCGCCAGGAAGGCTCGAACAGTTGCTCGCTTACAATCGAAAACCACTGTTCGAGCATATCCGAGGGAATCGACACCATGTACTGGGTCTGATCCTTGGTGGTAAAAGCGTTTACACCGACAGCGCCGTTTTTCCCCAGTTGAGATGAAAAAGCCTGGGGTACATAGATTTTTTGCACCTCAAGCCGCAACGCCTCCATCCGGGCAAGCTTCTCTTTAATCAGGGCTTCATTGGGTTCTCGCTTTCGCTGTTCGGCCAGTATGGTCTGATAAGCGGCTTCGATCTGTTTCTGCAGAGCCTCGTCCTTTTCAGGATCCAGGGTTCCGAAGTTTTTTGTACCTTTAAACATCATGTGCTCCAGCATATGAGCGATACCAGTCTGCCCGGCATCTTCAAGAGCCGAACCGGCTCGAATGGATAGCCGACAGGCAACCTGCGGGGTTGTGGGACGCTCGACCACAAGAAATTGCATCCCGTTTTCAAGAAAAAATTCTTTGATGTCCAGCTGAAACTGGTATGCTGGCTCTTGTGCCATGCAAAGAGTTGCGGTTACTGCCACCAGCAAACCGACGAATAGGAAAACTCTATTTATCTTCATCGATTGGATCCTTTTCTGTTCTATCCCGGTTCAGTTGGAACCTGATTGTTTTGGTCAAGCTTAAATTTGTATCGTAAATAAAACGGAAAATTCCCTGAACCTTTTTACACGATAAACCCCCTTTAAACAAGTTCCCCGTGCCGGCTCTGGTGAGATTGCCCCCGCTAGTGCCGATCCACAAATCGTAGGAAGCACTATTGGGTGTCCATCCATAAATGGTCTTTTTCCCGTTGGGCGGCCCTTTTAAACCCACAAAAATATCCATATCCATAGGGAAAGGAGCTTATCGAATCAAGACAAATCAGCGGTCCTTCAGTATTACCATCTGTGTTGCAGTTGCACAGATATTATTTTCTATGTATATTAAAATAATCTCATAGATGCTCTTTTCTGCCCTTTTCAATAGTCCTTCACCTTTCAACATAGAAAGGAGGCTATGTCGTGAAAGCAGGGATCATATTTACGGGAACAGGTCCGAACCTCATCCTTACGTCCTATGAATCCTTCACTGACCAAAAATTCGTAAAGAAACTCAGCATAAAGGGAATCAAGAAATTTATTGCCTCTTGGCTGCCCCCTTGAGAGAGTCAAGACACAGTATGGTAACCAGTACAAAGTGGTAATAGGCGACCTCAACCAGACCGATAATCTCAGGCTGCTTGACTACAATGGCTACAATGTGTTTTACAATTTCTCCTTTTCATAAAAAAGGATGCGTCCTTTTGGAGTATTCATAAATGGAGCCAGTCAGCCTGGTCACTTTCTTTATCATTGGAACGTTGCTAGTAGTTCTTATGATGAGCCGGCGGACGAGGAAAGATCCCACCCAGGAGGATTTGCGCACGAGTGAACAGCGATATATGCTGGCCCTTGCAGCAGCTACCGATGGACTCTGGGATTGGGACATCCGCTCGGGCAAGGTCCTATTTTCGGATCGGTTCATGGAGATCCTGGGTTATTCCCCCGAAGAGATCCCCGGCACCATTGATTCCTTCCGTAGCCGACTCCATCCTGATGATGCCGGCGTTACCTGGGCGGCAATCGAACGGCATCTCAAAGAGCGTGTTCCTTTTAAGATGGAATTCCGGCTGAGAAAAAAATCGGGCGAATATCTGTGGTTTATGGGCCGGGCCCAGGCCGTCTGGGACGACAAAGGAAACGCTACGCGGATGTCGGGCTGGATTCAGGACATTACCGAGAAAAAGGAGAGCGAGCTGAATCTGAAGGCGGCACTTTCCGAGATAAATGAGTTGAAAATCAAGCTGGAGGCCGAGAAGGCTTATTTGCAAGAAGAAATAAAATTCCAATACAACCACGAAAATATAATCGGTCAAAGCGAAGGGCTAGCTTACGTACTTTACAAGGTTGAACAGATCGCCCCCACCGATACGATAGTTCTTGTTCTTGGCGAGACCGGAACAGGCAAGGAGTTGGTGGCCCGAGCCATTCACGGCCTAAGCCTGCGCAAAGACCGGCCTTTAGTGAAAATAAACTGCGCCACACTGCCTTCAGAGCTCATTGAAAGCGAGCTGTTCGGTCATGAAAGGGGTGCCTTCACCGGTGCCCATGCCAGGCGTATGGGACGATTTGAAGTTGCCCACGGCGCAACCCTCTTCCTGGATGAGATTGGCGAGTTGCCGCTGGAATTGCAGCCCAAGCTGCTCAGGGTGATCGAGAGCGGCGAATTTGAAAGGTTGGGCAGTTCCCGCACGATCAAAGTCGATGTGCGGATCATCGCTGCCACCAACCGCAATATGGAGGAGGAAGTCAGAAGAGGTCGATTCCGGGAAGATCTGTGGTTCCGGTTGAATGTCTTTCCGATAACGGTTCCTCCGCTCAGGGAGCGGGCAAAGGATATTCCGCTTCTTGTCGCTTTTTACGTGGACAAAATTTCAAAGAGATTGGGCAAGTCCATTGAGATAATCCCGACGAATGTCATGGATGCCCTTAAGAATTATCACTGGCCGGGCAATGTCAGGGAACTTGAAAACGTCATCGAGCGTGCTGTTCTCAACTCATCAGGGCCCAAATTGCGCCTGATGGATGATCTGAAAAAACACCACAGAGATATAACAATTGCCCGGAGATCCCTGAGAGATGTGGAGCGCGAACATATTCTCCGGGTGCTTGAGCAGACCAACTGGAAGGTGAGCGGAAAAGAGGGAGCTGCGGAGATCCTCGGCCTTGACCGCAGCACATTACGCGCCCGCATGAGGAAGCTAGGCATAAGCAAACCACCCGCCTCACCCTGAAGTGGCGGAAACGTGGTCAGATATGATCATTGGTCAAATATGACCACCTTTTTGCTGCCTCCCTTCAAAGCCCTTCCATTCCTTGATGTCCTGATATTCGCTTATAAAACAGAATGTTGTGTGAAATAAAAGCCGAACTTGTCGTGGATGGCACGAAGATTGAACATCAAGAATAGAAAGGATCGTGTTTTCAGGCAGCCACAGGGGGAAATATTCCGGTTTCCTTAGCACATTATTTTATTGTTGAAAGTCTGTTTTACTAAAGGGAGGGCCCACATGATCATGCTCAGGTTAAGAATGAATGTACTTCCGGAAAAGCAGAAAGAGCTTAGGCAAACGCTTCTCTCAATTACTGATCTAACGGGAAATGACAGAGGTTGTCTGGGCTGTAACGTGTTTTGCGATATGGAAGACAATCACATTTACACCCTGATCGAGGAATGGGAAACCCGCGAAGATATGGAACGTCACATACGATCTGAAAGATTCAGTGTCTTGCTCGGGACAAAGAGCCTTTTGGCCGAACCGCTGGAAATTCAATTTCACACGGTGTCCCGTTGCGAAGGGATGGAGGTCGTCAATGCCCTCAGGGCGCAAAGGAATCTTTTGATAAAACGTTAGAAAGAAAGGAGAAAACCAATGGCTTGGGACAATAATCCAGGAGGCCAGCAAGAAGGTCCCCCAGATCTTCCGGCAATGATCAAGAAGGCGGGGGATTCACTGGGTCTAGGAAAGGGAGGAAAGCCCCTTTTTTGGCTCATCGGAATTATCGTTGTTATCGTGATAATTCTGGCTTATACCGCATTTTACACCATTCCACCCGGAAACAGGGGGGTCCTGCTGCGATTTGGCAAGTATTCCAGCGTGGTCATGCCAGGGCTGCACTTCAAAATACCCTTTGGCATCGACACGATTTTCAAGGTACACACAGAACAGGTGGACACTGAGAGCTTCGGGTTCAGAAGTGTGCGCCCTGGAATCCGGACCGAGTATGAAAAGGGTACCGTCACTGAACGCGAATCGCTCATGCTCACCGGAGACCTGAACGTCATCGATGTCGAGTGGATCGTCCAGTTCCGCCGGGAAGATCCCCGGAAATATCTCTTTAACGTGCGAGACCCGGTTATGACCATCCGGGATATCAGCGAATCGGTGAACCGGCGCATTGTGGGGAATCGAAGCTTCGACTACGTGCTGCAAAATCGTGAAGAAGTTAACAGGATGGCCCAAGAGGAGCTGCAGAAGATTCTCGACGAGTATGAGACCGGAGTCCGCATCGTCAACATGAGGCTCCAGAATGTGGTGCCCCCTGATCCTGTAAAGGGTGCCTTTAACGAAGTGAACGAGGCCCAGCAGGAAAAGGAAAGGCTCATTAATGAGGCCCAGGAGACATACAACAGGAAAATCCCAAAGGCCAAGGGAACAGCGGAAAGGACAATCAACGGGGCCCGGGGGTTCGCTCTTGAAAGGGTAAACCGCGCAAAGGGTGACGTGGCCAGGTTCTCGGCTGTTCTCAAGGAATACCGAAACGCGAGGGAGGTCACGAAGCAGCGCCTCTATCTGGAGGCCTATCAGATGATCCTACCCAATGCCAGGAAGATCTATATTATTGACAGCGAGCAGAGGGGCCTTTTGCCGCTGCTCCAGTTGAATGAGCGGGACATGAAAGGGGATGAAGTCCAATGAGACGAATAGGAGCTATAATCGGTGTTGTATTTGTTTTTTTCCTGATCCTTATTTTTTCAGGTGCCTTTTACACGGTCAGTGAATGGGATCAGGTGGTGATCACCCAGTTCGGGAAACCTATTGGGAAGCCAAAGACCGAGGCTGGCCTGAAGTTTAAGATCCCCATGATCCAGAAAATCAACCGTTACGAGAAGCGGATCATGAGATGGGACGGCGATCCCAAAGAGATACCCACCCGGGATAAACGTTTTATCTATGTGGATACCACAGCCCGATGGCGAATCGTTGATGCGCAGAAATTCCTCGAGGTCCTAGGTAGTTACTCCCAGGCTTACGCCAAGCTGGATGACATCATCGACGCGGTTCTCAGGGACTATGTTTCTGCAAATCCCCTGGTGGAGCTTGTCAGGACCACGAACGAGATGCCGACCGTAGAGGGTGTGGAAGGCAAGGTCCTCTCGCCCTTCCAGGAATCAACCGTCCCGGAAACCGTTCGCCTGGGCAGAGAGAAAATCACCCGGGCGATTCTGGCCGAGGCTTCAAAGGCCATGTCTGCCTTTGGTATGGAGCTGGTGGATGTCCGCATCAAGCGGATTAACTATGTGGAGCAAGTTCGCAGGAAGGTCTACGAACGGATGGTATCGGAAAGAAAGCGCAAGGCCGCCCAGTTTCGATCAGAGGGAGAGGGAAAAAAGGCAGAGATTCTCGGTGAGATGGAGAAGGAACTGAAATCGATAATCTCAGGGGCATACCGGACGGCAGAGGAGATCCGCGGGGATGCCGATGCCGAGGCGACCAGGATCTATGGAGACGCATACAATGAAGACCCTGCCTTCTACGCCTTTTTCAAGACGCTGGAGACCTATAAAGAGGCGGCCTATAACAAAGCTATTATTATACTAGGGACCGATTCCGATTACTACCGGTTCTTGAAGACCATCCCGAAATGAGAGAGGCGGGAAGCAACCCAAATGTGAAGCTAAAACAGTGATCTGGTATAGCCTGTCTTCGAGATCACAAAGCATTATTTTCGTGAATATCAATTTCTATCAGCAGGAAGGAGGAATATGCCTCCCAAGAAAAAGAAAAAACCCCAGGAAGAGATGATAGACAAGGCTCGCTCTATCTTTGGTCCCCAGGCCTCAAAGGGAAAGAAGGGTGCTTTGCCCCCAAGGGCACATTTCAGCATATGGTATTTCCTGATCGCCTTTCTCCTTATCACCTATGCGCAGCAATACTTTTTTGCTGGAAAAGTGGAGACCATCCCTTACAGCCAGTTCAAACGGTATTTGACCCAAGGCACCTTGAGTAAATTGACCATCGGTGAGAAAAATATCAGGGGAACGCTGAAAGGCAAAGGAACAATGCCGGGACAGGATCAGGAGTTCATCACGATTCGGGTGGACGATCCCGACCTGGTAAAAGACCTGGATGAACACGAGGTCACCTATTCCGGGCACTATGAGAGTAAATTCCTGGGAAGGATTATCTCCTGGGTCATCTACATCGCCATTTTTCTCCTTATCTGGCGGTACATAATGAAAAGGATGGGCACGGGGATGGGTGTCATGTCCTTTAGCAAGAGCAAGGCCAAGATTTTTGCCGAGAGTGAGACCAAGATCACTTTTGCCGATGCTGCCGGAATCGACGAGGCAAAAGAGGAACTCCAGGAAGTCGTGGAATTTTTGAGCACTCCGGAGAAGTTTCAAAGACTGGGAGGGAGGATCCCCAAAGGAGTGCTTCTGGTAGGGCCACCCGGTACCGGCAAGACCCTTCTGGCCAAGGCTGTGGCCGGGGAGGCAAAGGTGCCTTTTTTCAGCATCAGCGGATCGGAGTTTGTGGAGATGTTCGTGGGTGTGGGAGCAGCCCGCGTTCGCGATCTTTTCTCCCAGGCCGCCACCCAAGCCCCTTGCATCATCTTCATCGATGAACTGGACGCATTAGGAAAGGCCAGGGGAATGAATGTGATGGGAGGGCATGACGAACGAGAGCAGACCCTGAACCAGCTGCTGGTGGAGATGGATGGATTCGAAACAAACAAGGGAGTAATCATCATGGCTGCCACTAACCGGCCGGAAATCCTGGATCCTGCCCTGTTGCGCCCGGGGCGCTTTGATAGGCAGGTCCTTGTAGACAGACCGGATATCAATGGGCGAGAAGCCATTCTGAAAATCCATTCCAGGAATGTGCTGTTAGGTCCCGAGGTTGATCTGCGCAAGCTCGCCGGCCGTACACCCGGATTTGTGGGGGCTGATCTGGCCAACCTGGTCAACGAGGCGGCCTTGCTGGCCGCTCGAAAAAATCAGGAGGAGGTCGCCCCTGAAGATTTCGACGAGGCAATCGACCGTGTTGTTGCCGGCCTTCAGAAAAAGAACCGGGTGATTAATTCGAAGGAAAAAGAAATCGTTTCTTTTCACGAGTCTGGACATGCGATTGTGGCTGAATCTGTTGAGCACGCCGATCCGGTACATAAAATCTCCATTATTCCGCGGGGAATCGCTTCCCTGGGGCACACGCAACAGCAACCCACGGAGGACCGCTACCTGATGACCCGCTCGGAGCTTCTGGATCGGCTGGCCGTTCTTTTGGGAGGCAGGGTCGCAGAGGAACTGGTTTTCGAAGAAATCTCTACAGGGGCGCAAAACGATCTCCAGCGAGCCACAGAGATTGCCCGTTCCATGGTCACGGAGTACGGTATGAGTGAAAGCCTTGGCCTGGTGAGCTATGAGCGCCCCCCTCATCCCATGTTCTTTCCGGAAAACTTTGCTCCGAATAAGACTTACAGTGAAGAGAAAGCCGCCGAAATTGACGGGGAGATCACCCGGTTCATTGAGGAAGCCCACCAGAGGGTCAGAAAAATCCTCTCGGAGCGCCGCAACGTTCTGGATGATCTGGCACGGCTTCTTTCCGAGAAAGAAAGTGTGCAGGGAGAAGAACTAAGAAAGATGCTGTCCGAATCTGGGCCTGAAAAATCAGCTTCACCGGCAGGGCAGCCATCCTAAAGATAGAAAAGCAAATCCCTGTCCGGCAGTGAATACATGCCATGCGACTATATCTGATCAATCCTTCCAACCCGGTTGTCAGCATCGTCAAAATCAAGAAGAGAGGCTGGAAAATCAAGAAGAGAGGCTGGAACCGTTACCGCGTGTGGAAACCGCTCAGCCTCATGGTCCTCGCGGGTCTGACCCCACCGGAGTGGGAAATCTCCATCATAGACGAGAACATCCGTGTACCGGACTATCCGGCCATGCCTCGGCCGGACCTGGTGGGCATTACCGCTTTTACCTCCCAGGCGAACCGGGCCTATGAAGTATCTAATTATTTCCGTAGTCTGGGGGTGCCTGTCGTCATGGGCGGCATTCACGCAACCATGTGCCTTGGCGAGGTCATGGAGCGTGTTGATTCGGTCGTAACAGGGGAAGCCGAGGGTGTCTGGCCGCAGGTCCTGGAGGACGGCCGGCAGGGCAGTCTTAAACGCCAGTACGACGGAGGGCTTGCTGATATAGACCATCTTCCCGCTGCACGGCATGATTTGCTGGCCGGAGGATATGCCTGTGGGGCCATTCAGACTACGCGCGGCTGTCCCATGAACTGCAGCTTTTGCAGCGTAACGGCGTTCAACGGGGCCCGCTACCGCCATCGACCAATTCCAGATGTCATGCGGGAATTCCAGTCGATCCGCGAGAAGTATGCTCTTGTAGTGGACGACAATCTTATCGGCACGCGCCCAGATCACATCACCCGCGCCAAGGAGCTCTTCCGCGCTATGGCACAGGCTGACCTGGGAAAGAAATGGATTGCCCAGGTCACCATCAACTTCGCCGATGATGAAGAACTCCTGGCATTGGCCGCGAAGGCCGGGTGCAGCGGCGTCTTCATCGGCTTTGAAACCCCCACGCCGGAAGGGCTGCGGGAAATTGGCAAAAGATTCAACTTTCAGAAGGGCCGGAATTTTCGCGACTCAGTGCGGCGCATCCAACGGCACAACATACTGGTCGCTGGCTCCTTTATCATCGGTTTGGATATTGACGAGCCTGGCATCGGCAAACGTATTGCTCAGGCGGCCAGGGAATACGGCGTGGATATACTCAATACCCTGTTTCTGACGCCCTTACCGGGCACACGCCTGTGGGATCGAATGAAATCAGAAGGCCGCATCGTCCTCGGCACCTTCCCGGAGGACTGGAAATATTACACGCTAACCTTCCCGGTGGGCCGATATAGACATTTGCCTCTGGACGGAATCATAGAAGAAATGATCTCCTGCGACCAGGAGTTCTATTCCATATCACATATTCTGCGCAGGGTGTGGAGCAACCTGTGGCACCGCCGCAAGCCGCTGATCAGTTTGGTGGGCAATCTCTCATACAGGGGTAATCTCGGGGTGAACCGAAAGGCATATGCAGCCTTCATCAGTCAGAAGTACGATCATTCATAATTCAGCAAGTAAACTACTATCCGGTGAAACGGGATAACTTTAGGGGCCAAGGGGTCGAGGATTCAAGGGTTCAAGTGAAATAGATCAGCATCCTCACAACCCTTGACCCCCTGAGCCGAAACAGCGAGCCCTGTTGAATTGCGCTTTGCGCACACCCTTGGATTCAACCGGGCGAGCGAATCTAAAATTAGATCGTTTCCTTAACGGAGGAAGATTCCCTTCAGCTTGTCGGAAAGAATTGGGCTTCGCCATAGGCTACGCCCCAACGAGGCGTAAATTCCGTTCCGCTGGGCTGAAGGGTCTTCAATCCTTGAATCTTTGTACCCTGTATGGAAGAAATCAAACTGAAGTCTTCGCCTAAACCCCGTTGTTGAATAACAACTCCTGTATGAAACCTGTAAGCTGTGTTTAACCGTGTGCAAAGGGTATTTTACCATGAGTTTTATGCAACTACGGGGTATGGGTAAAAGGGGGCAAGTCTTAGTTTGATCTTTTAAGATGTTGCTTTCAATCAGTTCAAGACGGTTTGAATTTTTACAGCATTGAGCGAAGTATTTTAAATTTGATGCAGCGCCCGGATGGAAGGTTAACCTTGTACATTGCGGGTCGGATGATTTATTTGAAAGGAGTCGATCATATCCAGTAAATTCCCTGCTGATGAGGTAGCCCTGGTGATTTATGCCAGAAAGATTCTTAAAGCCTGTGGGTTGTTTGCGGATACGGATGTCAAAACGATATGCCGGGCAGCCGTTATATCGCGAAAAAGCGGGGATCAGCGGGCCAAAAAGCTGATGCGAGTCTCTGAGGAGCAAGCGCTGCGTGAAGAGTTTGAGCGGCTGAAAGAAGAGCTGATCGTACCCCCGTGTGTTGCGGCCTGCCCTGCAGGGGTTGATGCCCCTCGGTATGTTCGGGCCCTTAAAGCCGGTCGTTTCGATGAAGCCGTAGCTGTTATCAGGGAAAAGATACCCTTTCCCTTTGTTTGCGCTGACGCATGTTTTGCTCCATGTGAAGATGCCTGTGCTTACAAGCAGTTCGGCGATTCAATCGCCATACGGGCACTTAAAAGGGCGGCTGTGGACAGAGGAAAAGATACATGGAAAAGCAATAAAAAAATGGCCGAACCAACCGGAAAGTCAGTTGCGATCATCGGTGCCGGCCCGGCCGGGCTTACAGCGGCATACTACCTTGTCACATTGGGCCATCGGGTTACGGTTTACGATGGATTTGAATCACCCGGCGGCACCATGCGCTATGGGATCCCGAATTTCAGACTTCCAAAAGACAGGCTGGAGAAAGATATTCAGGTCATCCTTGAATTGGGTGTTGATTTCAAAGCAAAGACCGTTATCGGAAAGGATCTTCCCTTCAGGGCACTCAAAGAGCAATCCCATGCGGTGTTCATCGCATGTGGGGCTGTGGGCAGCATCAGAGTGCCTGTTGAAGGAGCGGAAAAGGAAAATGTTTTGTGGGGATGGGATTTTCTAAAGGATGTATCTTTGGGCAAGAGGTTTGACTTCCAGGGTGATGTGCTTGTCATCGGAGGAGGGAACGTGGCGCTGGATGCGGCACGAACTGCAAGGCGTCTGGGGGCGGACACAGTGACCATCGTGTAATGCCGGCCCATCCTGCGGAAATCGCTGCTGCTGAAAGGGAAGGTATCATGATTGTCGACAGCTGGGCCCCGAAGAAATTGCTCGGTGATCGTGCGGTTTCCGGTGTTGCTCTGGTGAAGTGTTTTTCTTCTGATGATCCGGTCTGCAATTATGAACCGGTGCTTGATGAGGAAATAACCCATCGGTTAGATGCCGATTATGTGATTCTCGCCATAGGCCAGACTCCTTATTTGCGATTTCTTGCCGGACAGAAAAGCATCGACACCACCGGTTCAGTGATCGATGTGGGTGAAGAGGATCTTATGACCGGAGAAAATGGGGTGTTTGCCGGAGGAGATGTAGTTACCGGGCCTAAATCCATCATCTCTGCCATTGCACAGGGACGAAAAGCGGCTGCTGCAATCGATCGGTTTTTAGGTGGAAACGGAGACATATCCGAAACACTCACAGAGCCTGAAAAGGAGGTGCTGCTTCCGGAGCATTCCCTTACAGCACGCGACCGTGTTCAAATGCCGACTTTAAGACCCTGGGAGGCTGTCACCTCCTTTGATCAGGTGGAGCTGGGGCTTTCCGAAGATCAGATACGCTTTGAAAGCGAACGATGTTTGATGTGCGATGCACGCAAGTTCGAAGTCGTCGTTAATCCTGAACATTGCAAGGAATGCGGTTATTGCGAGGAGGTTTGTAAAATGAATGCCTTCAGCCGCACAGATGTATTCAATGCCCGGGGATACCGGCCCGTTGCGTGCACATCTTCGGACTGGTGTGCAGGGTGCCTTAAATGTTACTTTGCCTGTCCGGACTTTGCCATCGATATCGTAGAGGTGCGTTGAAAATGGGCCTGTTTGGAGCAGCTTTTTGGTTTTATTGCATTTTGTTAGAACCTACGCTTTTTCCGAGACTTTAATCGGAAAAAGTGGCTCGTTTAAGAGTTGATACAAAAAGGAAGCTGTGAGTGATCTAAAGTGCCTAAAGTTAAGGTATCGCTTCGCTCTTTCATTTTAAAAGTAAAATAGGATTATATCACAAGCTATAGGCATGCGTTTAATACGTGGAATTTGTGGGTATTAACCTGGAACGCAGAACGATGAGCCGCTTAACCTAGGTAGAAGCAGAGGAAATCGATGAAATGAAACGATATCTGGAAACCGGAAATTTCGCCATCACAGAGGGGGCAATCCTGGCCGGATGTCGGTTTTTCGCGGGATATCCGATTACTCCGGCAACCGAGATAGCAGAGAGCATGAGCCGCCGGCTGCCCCGGGTGGGCGGATACTACCTGCAGGCCGAAGATGAGTGTGCGGCGCTGCATCTTTGTATCGGTGCATCACTGGGCGGGCTGAAAGCAATGACGGCAACATCAGGACCTGGATATATCCTGTACGCCGATCCCTACGGATGGGCAATTGGGTGCGAAACCCCTCTTGTTGTATTAAACTCGGGACGTGTCGGACCTGTCAGTGGAATTACCGGAGCACCTGGCCAGGGAGAATTTTATTTGACCCGATACCCGACCCAGGGCGGCAATTTCGAAACCATTGTTCTAGCACCAAACTGCGCCCAGGAAGCCATGTTTATTACTGTTGAAGCTTTCTACCTTTCAGAACGGTTTCGAACTCCGGTCACGGTGCTTGCCGATCAGTTGATCACCGATGGTTTTGAGGACATCAGCGTACCGGAAAATGAAGATGAAATGGCCGAGATGGGGTTTCGGATCTTACCCAGGAAAATACATCCGGGTCCGGATTTTTACCCTCCAACAGATGCCATCGATGTCCCGCCTGTGGTGCTCGGGCACAATACAGGTGCGTTGTGTTCGGACTGGACACCCACCGAAGAGGGATATGACATCGAAGAGGTGGAGGACCATCATAAACACGCCTATCGACTGATCTATAAAATCAGAAATCACCGATACCTGTTCAATCACCATTTCCAAAAAAAGTATATGGACGATGATCCGGAGCTTGTGGTGGTTTCTTATGGGACTCCGTCCCGGGTTGTTAACACAGCGGTTGAAAAGGCGAGGAGCGGTGGCTTGAAAGTGGGGTCGCTCAGATTGATCAATCTCTGGCCATTTCCAGATGAGCTGTTCCAGGCAAGGACAAAATATTTGACAGTGGAACTAAACTGGGACGGACAACTGGTTCGAGAAGTCAAGCGGGCGGTTCCCAAAGATTCCGAGGTCCATTTTATGGGCATTTGCGGTGAGCTGCCTTCTCAGTTGGATTTGACGGAGGCTTTTGAAAAGATCTTAAGAAACCAGCCGCTTGCCCGCAAAGGCTGGAAACTGGAGGCCTGGTGAATGATTGCATACCGATCAAGCGAACTTATCAAGAAATATCTGAGAGCCCGAAAAATCCCAAGCACTGCGTGTTCGGGCTGCGGCCTGGGGCCGAACCACAAGATCGTGCTGCAGGCCATAGATGAGCTTGGACTTTCCACCGAAGATATCATCTGGGGCACCTCTATCGGCTGCGCCGGCAGACAGACCTTTGCAACCTGGAAGGGAGATGGATTCGCAGGAACCCATGGTCGGGTCTACGTTATCGCCCGTGGTCTTCGCATTGCCCTGCCGCCTGAGAAAAAAATCATCCTTACCGTGGGCGATGGAGATGCGTTCGGAATCGGACTTAATCATCTCATACAAAGCGCTCGAGCAAATTCCCACATGACGGTCATCGTCAATGACAACCTGGGCTATCAATCCACCGGCGGACAGTACGGATGGACAACCCCGCCGGGAAGCAAAACAGACAGCAGCCCATATGGCATGTTTGAGCCCGGGTTCATCGGTGCGGGACTGGAGATAATGGATATTCTCAAGGGTGCCGGGGCAACATTTCTGGCAAGGCATGTGGCCTCCGAGGGGCAGGTGGCG